>JBILUV010000010.1:0-29192 GCA_044370825.1 Burkholderiales bacterium
CGACTACCGCGCAGCCCTCGAGGAGCATTGCCGCAGCATCGAGGCGCAGTGCCGCCGCCAGGGCTGGACCTATCTGCTGGCCCGTACCGACGCGCCGTTCGAGGACCTCATGCTCGGTGCGCTGCGCCGTGAAGGGGTGCTGCGGTGAACTTCGCCACCCTGTCCGCGGCGCTGGCGGCGGTAGTCGCTGCCGTCACCGCGCTCGTGGTCGTGGGCCTGTACCTGCTGCGGCCGCCGCCGCAGCGCCTGCGGGTGGCCTCCACCCTGCTCTGGGAGCGGGTGGTGGCTTCGCGGCGTCGCGTCAGCCAGCGCTGGCGCTGGTGGTTGTCGCTCCTGCTGGCGCTGCTGATCGCGCTGGCCCTGGTGATCGCCGTTGCCGGGCCCGAGGCGGACGCTCCCGCGGGCGAGCGGCGCGAACTTGTTCTGGTGATCGACAACTCCCCGACCATGGGTGCCTGGCGTTCCGACGGCAGGATCCGGCTCGACCACGCACTGGATGCCGCCCGGGCCGAGATCGCGGCAGCGCTGCCGGGAACGCGCTTCCACGTGGCGGACACCATGCGCACCGCCTCGAGCGCCGGTGTCGTGGACGCCCTGGCGGCGAAGGCCACTCTGGATCGGATCGGCGCCGGCCACGGAGGACAGCCGGCCTTCCCGGACCTGTCGCTGCTGCCCATCAGCGAGGCGGGGCGGGAGGTGGTGTTCTTCACCGACGGGGTGAACCCGATGGCGTTGCCGGGCGGGCTGCGCCGCGTGTCGGCGTTCGAGGTCGGACCCAACCTCGGCATCACGGCTTTCAGTGTCCGGGCACTGGCCACCGACGCCACCCGGCACGAGGCCTTCGTCGAGATCGCCAACGCCGGCGGGGCGGCGGTCGATGCCGTGGTGAGCATCTCTGGTCCCGGCCGCGCCGCCCAGCGACGCAGCGTCAAGGTGCCGGGGCGCGGCTTCGCCTCGGTCACGCTGTCGGTGTCGGACTTCGGCGGCGGCGCACTGCGCGCCGCCCTCGAGTCCGCTGACGACCGTCTCGAACTCGATGACGTCGCCTACGCTTTCCTGCCTCTCAACCGGATGCTCAGGGTTGGGCTCGTGACCCCCGGCAACGCCGCCCTCGAGCGTGCCCTGCGCCTCGATCCCCGGGTGCGGCTGACGGTGATGTCGCCTTCGCGATACGGCCGCGGCGGCAGCTTCGATGTCTGGGTGTTCGACCGTTTCACGCCGCCGGCTGCGCCGCTCGCGCCGGTGCTGGCGTTCCGGCCTGGTGACGCGGACTGGATCACCCCGGCATCCAGGCCCCTGGCGACGCCTGCGGTGGCATCCTGGCTGCCGGACCAGCCGGTGCTGGACAACGTCTCGCTGGCGGACGTCCAGCTCGACCGTGCCGCCGCCCTGCGCGTCACCGACCGACCGGTCGAGGTGCTGGCCCGCAGCGCCGATGGCCAGGCTCTGGTGACGGCTTCGGCGCATGCGCCACGCTGGGTGGCCACCGGATTCGCAGTCGAAGACACCAACTTCGCCGCCCAGGCCTCGTTCCCGGTGTTCCTCGCCAACGCCATGCAGTGGCTGACCGAGGAGAACCCGGTACGTGCCGAGGGCGTCGGGCTGGTGCGTGCGCCGCTCGCCGGCGCCCGCGCCTCGGGCATGAGCGCCGGCTCCGTGGCGACTCGCCCCGTGCCGGGCGCGACCCTGCTGTCGGTCCCCGCACCTGACTTCGTCACCCTGGAGGCCCCGGGGAAGAGGCTGCGCATGCTTGTCAACGTGCTGGACCCGGCGGTCACCGACATAAACGCCAGTGACCTGCCTCCCGGACAGGACAGCGCTGCGCGCGCGGCCGCGGCCCAGACCCCCGCTGCAGTGCCGGCGTGGTGGTGGGTCGCCCTCGCGGCGCTCCTGCTGCTGCTGGCCGAGTGGTTCGCCTTCCATCGGCGGTGGACCTCATGAGCGCCGTGCACGTCGAGAGCTGGTGGCCGCTGCTGGTCTGGCTGCTGGCGCTGCCGGTGGTGGTGGCCCTGGGCTGGCGCTCCGCCACCGCCCTGGTCCCGGCGCATCGCGGCCTGCTCGTTCTGGTGCGGGTGCTGCTGCTTGGCGTCGTGGCCGCGGCGCTGACGCGGCCGGCATTGCTGTCGCGTTCGAGCGAGGTCTCGGTGGTGTACGCGCTGGACGTCTCGAGCAGTGTGGAACCGGGTTTCGTCGAGGCGGCGATCGCCTGGATGCGACGCACGAACGACCAGGGCAAACCGGCGCAGGCCCGTTTTGTCGCGTTCGCCGACCGGGTGCGACAGACCGACACTCCCGAGGCCATCCGGCAGTTGCCGCTCCGGCTGCGTGGCCAGGGGCCGGCCGACGGGCTGGATCCGCTGGTGACCGACCTCGAGGGTGCACTCGACGCCATCGCGGGCAGCTTCTCCGGAGACCGGCTCAGGCGCGTGGTGCTGATGACCGATGGCCTGGAGACGCGCGGTGATGCCTGGCGGGCGGTGGAGCGTCTGCGCGCCGCCAACATCCGGGTCTTCACCGTGCCTGGGACCGTGCGCGCGTCCTCGGACGTCTGGGTCGATGCCCTCGAGGTGCCGCGCGATCTGCGCCAGGACGAGCCGACCGTGGTCCACGTGCGTCTGCGTGCCCAGGCGGCCACCATGGCCCGGGTGAGCGTCGAGCGCGGCGAGCGCGTGCTGGGACAGCGTCGGATGCGGCTCGAGGCCGGGCTGAACCGTGTGCCATTCACCATCCGTCTCGGTGAGACCGGGGCGGTGAGCCTGACGGCCAAGGTCGCCGCCGTGGGCGACCAGATCGCCGATAACGACGTGCTGGTCGCGAATTCCACAGTCCTGCCTCGGCCGCGGGTACTGGTGGTCGAGCCGGCAGTGGATTCCGTGCGCTACCTGCGGGACGCCCTGCGGGCCCAGGGCTTCGACGTGGAAGCGGCCACGCCGGCGGGGGCGCCGGACAGCGTCGAGGGCCTGCGCCCGTACGACGCCGTGATCGTGTCCGACGCCAACGGCGAGATGCTGGGCGAGACCCGGATGAAGGCCCTCGAGACTTATGTGCGCGATCAGGGCGGCGGACTGGTCTATGCGGCGGGCGCCAACGCCTATGGTGAAGCCGGTCTGCGGGACTCGCCTCTCGAGCGGGTGCTGCCGGCGACCTTCGAGGCGCCGGAGAAGCGGCGCGATCTGGCGCTGGTCATCGCCCTGGACCGCTCGTACAGCATGAAGGGGCGCAAGCTCGAGCTGGCCAAGGCTGCCACTCTGGGGGCGCTAGAACTGCTGGAGGAGGAACACCGGTTCGCGGTCATCACCTTCGACTCACAGCCCGAGATCACCGTGCCGCTGGCGCCGGTGCGCTCCAAGCGCAAGGCGGAGGATCTCATCTCGCGCTTCACCGCCAGCGGCCAGACCAACATGTACCCGGCGCTGCAGATGGCCTACCGGATGCTGGTCGACGTGCCGCTGAAGGCCAAGCACGTGATCCTTCTGTCGGACGGCGATACCCAGCCGGCGGATTTCCAGCGACTGGCCCGTCGCATGGGCGATGCGAACATCACCGTCACCACCGTGGCGATCGGCGCCGAGGCCGACCGGGCGCTACTGGAGAACATCGCGACCTGGGGCAAGGGCCGGCACTACTACGCCGAGAGCGCCGACAGTGTGCCGCAGATCTTCCTGCAGGAGACCAAGCGCCTGGTGAACGAGGGGCTGCGGGAGGATCCCGTCCAAGCGGTGGTGAAGCGTCGGGCAGAGGCCCTGCGCGGCATCGATTTTGGCAGCGCGCCCAAGCTCAAGGGTGTGGTCATCACCAAGGCCAGGGAGCGGGCCGAGGTCTATCTGGCCACGAACGCGGACGCGGCGCTGCTGACGCGCTGGCAGGTGGGCCTGGGTAAGGCGGCGTTGTTCGGATCCGACCTGAAGAACCGCTGGGCTGCCGACTGGCTGACCTGGCCCGGATACCAGAAATTCACCAGCCAGCTGTTGCGTGAGGTGATGCGCCGTACCACCCGCGAAGAGGCGGACTTCTCCGTTTCGGTCGAAGGGGGGCAGGTTCTTGCGCGTCTGTTGGCTCTGACGCCCGCCGGCGAGTTTCGCAACGGACTCACCCCGCGGGTGCGCGTCGGTGGTCTCCCGGGCGAGCCGCTGGAGGCGGTCATGCGTCAGGCAGGTCCCGGCACGTACGAGCTCAGACTGCCTGTGCCCGCGGGTCAGAGCGGGCGCATGCGTTTCGAACTGGTCGGCGGTGTGCCTGCAGAACTGCGTACCGCGGCCGGTGTGCGGGAGCTCACGCCGCCCTTCCCGGACGAGTTCCGTCTCAGGGCACCGGACACCGCGCTGCTGCAGGCTCTTGCCACCGAGACAGGCGGGGTGTTCTCGCCGCAACCCGCGCAGGTTTTCGCGTCCTATGGCGAGGCTGCCAGCCTGCGCCACCCGGCGTGGCCATGGCTCCTGGCCATCGGGCTGCTGCTGTACCTCGCGGACCTGTTCCTGCGGCGGTCGCCCTGGGTGCGCAGCCGGCTTGGCGGCTGACGCGGGGCGAAGCGGAGTCCCGGGCACGAGGGGGCACGTGGGCCCGGCCCCGGTGTACTCCTTGGCCAGGATGTCACAGTCACACATCGCCTGCCCAGTCGTCTCTCAAGACCACCGGTTCCCGGTCCGTTATCTCCCGATGTCGACGCGCGCACCGCGTTCCCCGGTCTGACTGCGACTGCTGCTTCGTTCCCGGGGTGGCCTGTCGTGGACCGACGGGACTCGCTGCAGTGACGGTATGTCCAGCACCAGGAGAGGTCCGATGTCAGCCACTGTTATCCGCACCGAGGCCAGCGCCGGTACCGGAACCCGGTTTCCGCAGCCTGTTGTCTCGATCGACCTGCTGACCGGGGCATTCAGCCCGCAGTTCATGCAGGAAATGGCTGCCGCCAGATTCAGCGAGGCGCGGCGGCACCGCTATTGCGCCTCGGTGGTCTGTCTGGAACTGGATGAGTTCAGCCGCCTGGAGACCATCCAGGGTGTGGCGGTGGCGGAGGAAGTGCTGGTGTCGACCGTGGAGTTCCTCCGCGGCTGCCTCAGGCGGGAGGACATGCTGGCGCGTTTCGACCAGGCGCGCTTCGTCATCCTCATGATGCATTGCGACGGCGACCACGCGATGAGCAAGACCGAAGCGCTGCGTCAGGCCATAGCCACGCTGGAGCCAGCGGGGTGCGCGGTGACGGTCAGCGCAGGCGTCACCTCCGCGGGTGGCGACAGCCTGCCGGACTTCGACCGGATGCTCGCGAGCGCGGAACAGGCCTTGGCCGAGGCGCTGGTGGCGCGCGGCAACCAGGTCTGTCGGGGCGGGCGGCGCCTTGCTTCATCCCCGAACGACTGCGACTGACGCGGTGGGCGGGTCGCCACGGCAGACCCGTTGACCACGGCCACCCCGTTTTCGCTGCGTTCGACGCGGAGAAAGGGGGCGGCGTCCGAGACTCAGGAACGGGTCTTCACGGCGTCGCGGATTTCTCTGAGCAGTACCACTTCCTCGGGCGTGGCGGCCGGAGGAGCCGGAGGAGCCGGAGGAGCCTCGCGCTTGAGGCGGTTCATCTGCTTCACCATGAGAAAGATGATGAACGCCAGGATCACGAAGTTCAGCAAGATGGTCAGGAAGTGCCCGTAGGCGACGACTGGCACGCCAGCCTTCTTCACCGCCTCGAGACTCATCGCGGTTCCGGCCGGGATCTCGCCCAGCGCCAGGAAGTAATCCGAGAAATCCACCCCGCCGAAGATGCGGCCCACCACCGGCATGATGAGATCGCCGACCATGGAGTCGACGATCTTGCCGAAAGCTGCGCCGATGATCACGCCGACGGCGAGATCCATGACATTGCCCTTGAGCGCGAACTCCTTGAACTCCGAACCAAAACTCATCCTTGCCTCCTCATGCGTGATTCTGTTTGTCGGGGATGCAGAAAGATACGGCTTCAGGGAGGAGCCGAGGCAACCAGATCTTCCCTGAAGTCGGGACTGCGATCACACGGCGGCGAGTCGCCTAACTTCGATGAAACGCCGCTTCCAGTAAGAGGCAGCGACCGTGTCCATGCGCACCTTGCCACCCTTGGATGGTGCGTGGACGAAGCGGCCTTCTCCTACATACAGCCCCACGTGCATCATGCCACGACGGTCGTCGCGAAAGAACAGCAGATCGCCCGGTTCGAGTGTATTCGGGTCATCCAGCCGTCGCCCACGGCGGCGCTGCTCCCGGGTGTCCCGGGGCAGGCTGACGCCGACCATGCCGAACGCGTATTGCACCAGCCCGCTGCAGTCGAAGCCGCGCGGACCAGCGCCACCGTAGAGGTAGGGCGCACCCACCTGGGCGGCGGCATACCGCGCTGCAAGCCGGGTTGGCGTCGGGGCTTCCGAGGTTGTGTCCCGGGCTGAACCTTCGGCGGATGTCAGCGCCGGCGGCACCGCTTCGGGCGCAGCCGTGGCCCGCGGCTCCGGCGTAGCGCTGTCGGCCGTTCCAGTTGCTGTGGGCAGGGGTGTCCTGCTCCCGCCGGCGCAGGCGCCCAGCAACAGGCAGCCGGCGACCAGAGCCACCAGGCCCGCCCCGCACATCACGGAGCGATCTTCTCCGTCCCGCACCAGCGCGCGATGAACAGCGCGAGGACCTGGGTGACGCGGCGGGTGCTCTCCAGGCAGACGGATTCGTCGATGCCGTGGATGTGGCTCGATTCCGGGCCATAGCAGGTGGCCGGGGTCTCGCCGTAAAGATTGAAAACCCGCACGTCGGTCGTGGCGGTACTCGCCAGGAACTTCGGTCGCGCGCCGGCCACGTGCTCGTGTGCCGCCACGAGCGTCTCCACCAGGGGTTGTGCGAGGTCCAGGACCACGCCCTCCGATTGCAGGCCGGCGTAGCGGACCCGGTATTGGACACCCTGCAGTCCGGTGTTTTCGGCAGCGGTCCTGGCAAGGCAGGCCTCGATCGCGGCCCTCGCCTGGGCCACGGTGGTTCCGGGGTAGAAGCCGCAACGGATGTCGGCGACGCAGCGCGTTGGCACCGATGAGGTCCACTCGCCCCCCTGGATGCGGCCGAGGTTGAAGTTGATCGGGCGGGCGACTCCGTCGAACGCTGGGTGACGGTTCTCCGGTGCATTCCATTGGTCGCGCAAGGTCTCCAGGCCGCGGTAAAGGGCGAAGGCGGCTTCGATGGCGTTGATGCCGCGGCTGGTGTCGAGCACGTGGGCGGGTACCCCCATCACTTCCAGCGACAGCCAGAGCACGCCGACCTGGGCCGCCAGGATGGAGTGATCGAACGGCTCGGGGATGATGGCCGCGTCGGCGCGGTAGCCGCGCTTCAGGCAGGCCAGCGCGCCGTTGCCGGTGCATTCCTCTTCGACCACGGACTGCATCCATACAGGCGCGGCCGGCTGGCGGCCGATGCGGCGCAGGGCCTCGAAGGCCATCACGTAGGCGGCGATGCCGGCCTTCATGTCGCCGGAGCCCCGGCCGTAGAGGCGCCCGTCACGGATCACAGGATCGAAGGGCGGGGTGGCCCAGAGCTCCGACGCGCCCACGGGTACGACGTCGATGTGGCCGTTGAGGATCAGCGAGCGACCAGTGGCCTGACGCGGCGAGAAACAGCCCACGATGTTGTCGTGCCTGTGCCAGTGACCGAGCGGAGGCGCGTAACCGGGCATGTCGGCGAGCTCGGCGTCGTCGACCTCGAAACGGTCCACCCGAAGCCCCAGGCCCTGGAACAGCCCCTCCATGTAGTCCTGGGCGGAGGCCTCCTCGCCGAGCACGCTGGGAAAGCGCACCAGGGCCGCGAGCATGGACTGGAGGGCGGGTTGCAGGTCGTCACAGGCGGCGAGCAGGTCGCGCTCGAGGCCGGGGTCGGTCTGGGGGGGCAGGCTGATCATCGCGGCGAGGTCTCTTCATCCGGGCGCCGGAAATATAACCCGGATCAGACGCCGGGGACTCGAGGTGCTTTCCATGGCAGGTATCCCGCGCCGAAGAAGGCCTCCAGTTGCGGGGTCGGCGCCGGCACCGGCTGGAAGCCGCTGTCCCGGCGGAAGAGCACCTGCGGTCTGGCCTCGAGCAGCAGCCAGTCCCGATGCAGCCCGTACCGCAGCCGCGGCGACAGGGTCCAGGCCGTCACGACCGTGTCCGGCTCGGTGACGCCGATGACACCGGTCTCCAGACCGACCAGGGTCTTGTCCTGCGCCTGCCACAGCAGCGTGGCGGTCTGGCTGAGGTCGAATCGTCGCGAACTCTCGCGCCAGGTCGCGTCCGACAGCAGGGTCAATCCGACGCTGCGGGACAGGGGGCGTTGCAGCGCGAACTGGGTGGTGGACTGGAAGCGGGCCAGTCGGGTGGTGAGCAGGGTTTCGGAAAACAGCAGGGTCCACGGCCCCAGGGTCACGGACCGATCGGCTCGCAGCCGTGCGAAGGGATCGAAGGGAAGGCGCAGCCGGCACCGACGTCGGTGCCGATACGCAGCTTGATACGGTCCACGGCCAGCAGGCGCAGGGCAGCGAAGGGTGAGTCGTCGACAGCCGCCTGGTTGGCGGCGACCTCAGCATCGCGCTGCGCGTCAGATGGGGTGAGAGAGGACAGGTCCCGGTCGACCAGCCACTGCAGCCTTTCCTCGGTTCTCGGCAGGGCGAGCTTGAAGCGGGTGATGGCGCGCGTGGTGTCCTCGCCGTCACCCGAGCGGAGAAACGTGGCGCCGCCGCCGGGCGACACGTAGCTGCCGGTGGGCGCATCGGCTACCCGGTTGCCGGACAGCAGACCGTCCGCGCCGCGGGCCACGGTCTCCACCAGGGCCGAGAGCCGGTCGTGGGGCCAGTCGAGGAAACGCCCGAGCGAGGCGGGCGCGGGCGGCGGATCCAGGGCGGCTGCCGGAGAGGCGTCCAGGAGCGCAGCCAGGAGAAGGGCCGGACGGAGCCAATCCGCCGGAACCAGACTGCGGAAGAAAAAACGGGCATCCCCATGAGGAGATGCCCGTTTCCTCGGCAAGCTGCCGGCAGGGTCAGTCGCGGCCGAGCACCTTCAACTCGACACGGCGGTTCTTGGCCCGCCCGGAGGCACTGGCGTTGTCCGCCACCGGCGCGTCCGGACCATAGCCCTTGGCAGTCATCTTTTCCACCGGGACGCCCTTGGAGGCCAGGTAGGTCATGACGACTTCCGCGCGTCGCTGCGACAGGGCACGGTTGACCGTGGCCGACCCGGTGGCGTCGGTGTGGCCGGACACCTCGACCGTCGCACCACTCTGCTTCAGCTGCTCGGCAATGTCGTCGAGCGCGGGCAGGGAATCACGCGAGATGCGCGCCGAGCCGCTCTGGAAGGTGACGCCTTTCAGGACGATGCTCTTGCCGTACTCGGCGGGCACGGCGTTGAGACTGCCGGTTGCGCCGGCGCTGGCTGCCGCGCCGCCGCTAGCCCCTGCGGCGGACGCCGCACAGCCTGAGCTGTCCACAGTGGTCCCTGCCGGTGTGCCGGAACATCGGTCCAGGAGGTCGGACACGCCATCACCGTCGGAGTCGGCCGCACATCCGTCCGCCCCCACTGCCACGCCTGCCGGAGTCCCGGCACAGCGGTCGCGGCTGTCGGGGACGCCGTCGCTGTCCGTGTCGAGTTCACAGCCGTTGGACATCACGGCCGCGCCGCCGGCGGTGTTGGGACACATGTCCTTCGCATCGGTCACGCCATCGCCGTCGGTGTCGGTGGTCGGCTCGCAACCGGTCGCGTCCACGGCGGCGCCCTTGGGCGTGGCGCTGCACTTGTCGGCGCTGTCCGGCACGCCGTCCATGTCGCTGTCGGCATCGACCGGGCAGCCGTTGCCCTGCACCTTGGTGTTGCCAGGCGTGTCGGGGCAGGCGTCGATCTTGTTCGGAACGCCGTCACCGTCCGCGTCGGGAGCCGCACTTTCCTGCTGGCGGCAGGCCCACCAGCCCAGCAGACCGCCGGCGACAGCGCCGATGGCGGCCGCCTCGCGGTTCTCGACCGCTCCGACGCCACCGGCGAGAAGAGCCCCGGCCGCAGCGCAGATCTTGGGATCCTTGAACGCCTCTGAGAGGTTCGACGAGGTCAGGCTATCGCTCACGGAGCCGCCCATGTGGGAGCACCCCGAGGCCAGCAATGCTGTCACGCCCAGAAGGGCGACACGTTGGAACGAATTCACGTTGCGTATCCTTGGTTCAGGTGGATGAACGTACTGCCGGCAGGGTGGCAGTCAGGGGCCGTATTGTGAATCGGCCGGCCGGATGCCACAACCATCCGTTCGGCGTCCGGTCATGGCGGGGCCGGCAGGTCCGTCACGGTCACGGGCGCCGGCGCCGGTCGCGGCCGGGTGCGACCCCGGGCCGGTGCGACGCCGCCGGCTGGTCGCGCGCAGGCCGCCAGGGCTGCACGCCATCGCCAGTGCGGTCAGGCCCACTCGGCCTCCTGCAACGTCCGCCACTGGATCTTGCCGCTCCCGGAGCGGGGCAGTGCGTCGGTGAAGGCGACCTGTCGAGGGATCTTGTACGAGGCCATGTGCTCCCGCGACCAGTCCATGATGTCCCGGGCCGTGACGGTGCCGGCAAAGCCGTCCTTGAGCACCACCCAGGCCTTGACGGTCTCACCGCGGCGATCGTCCGGTGCCGCCACGATGCAGGCCTCCTTGATCGCCGGGTGCTTGAACAGCGTGGCCTCCACCTCGGCAGGCCAGACCTTGAAGCCCGAGGCATTGATCATGCGCTTGAGGCGGTCGGCAATGTAGAAGAAGCCATCGTTGTCCATGCGCCCGAGATCGCCGGTGCGCAGGAATCGCCGGCCGTCGATGTCGATGAAGGCCGCCTGGGTGGCTTCCGGGTTGCGCCAGTACCCGAGCATGAGCTGCGGTCCGCGGGACACGATCTCGCCGACCTCGTCCGGCCCGACGGGTTTGCCGCTGTCCGGATCGATCACCAGGGACTCAGTATCGAAGGTCGGGATGCCCAGACACTGGCGGCGCAGGTCGTTGTGGGGGTTCATGTGGGTCTGCGAGATGGTCTCCGTCATCCCGTAGGCCTCCATGTAGCGCACCCCGCAGCGCTCGTAGAGTTCCTTCGCCACCGCTTCCGGCATCGAGGCGCCACCGCCGAAGATGTTGGAAAGCGAGGACAGGTCGCGGGCTGCGGTAGACGGGTGGGCGAGCAGGTCGACCACCATGGTGGGCACGTTGGCCCAGTGGGTGCAGCGGTATTTCTCGATCAGGTAGGCGGCTGCCCCGGCATCCCAGCGTGGCAGGAAGACGATGGTGGCGCCGACGTAGAGCGCGGTGCCCATGCTGTGCTGCATGCCGGTCACGTGGAACATCGGGGCGGTGGCCAGCAGCACGGACTCCTGGCACTCGTGCACCCAGAGGGCGCCGCCGACGATGGTGGTCATCATGGTGCGGTGGGAGTGAATGCATCCCTTGGGCCGCCCGGTGGTGCCCGAGGTGTAGAGAATGGACGCAAGGTCGTCGGGGCCGGCCGCGTGCGGTGCCGGGACGCGGTCCGCCGCCAGCGCATCGACCCAGACGCTTACGCCCGGCAGGGCGACCCCTTGCCGCGGCGCCTGCACGAAGGCCGGCACGTCCATGCCGGTGCCCGGTCCGAGCGCATCCGAATAGGTGGCCACCAGGGCATGCCGTACGCGGGAGCCCAGCAGAGGAGCGAGCCGCTCGAACAGTTCCTGCCCGACGATGGCCACGGTCGCGCCGCTGTCGTCGAAGTAGTGCTCCAGTTCCTCGGTCACGTTCATTGGCGAGACCGGTACGACCACGGCGTCGGCGCGCAGGATGGCCTGGAAGGCGATCACGAACTGCGGGCAGTTCTGCATGAACAGCACCACCCGGTCGCCGCGCTGCACGCCGCAGTCCTGCTGCAGGAAGCCGGCGATGTGCTCCGCCTGATCGTGCAGTTCCCGGTAGCTCATGGTCGCGTCGTAGAAAACCGAGGCGGTCTTGTCCGGGTAACGACGGGCCGACACCTCGACGTTGTGCCACAGGCTGGTCTGCGGAATGGTCAGGGTCCGGGGGAAGGGTTTGGGCCAGTGCGGGTAGTCGAAGGGGGTCATGTCGGTGCCGGGGATGGAAAACGGTGCGCGGCGGCCACGCCGCCCGATCGGCTCATTGTAGTGCGCCCGCGAGCTGCATTGCAGCCGCCACAGGCCTGTGTCAGTATCCCCGGGCCCTGACGCGAAAGGCTTTTTTGTCGCGCCGCAACAAACGAGCTTCACCCGAAAAGACGCTGTGGATCCTCAACTGAGCGTGCGCGACATCACCGTGCGTTTCGGGGGCATCGTCGCCCTCGACGGCGTCAGCTTCGACGTCGGTCGCGGCCAGATCTGCGGTCTCATCGGCCCCAACGGGGCGGGCAAGACGACGCTGTTCAACTGCCTGTCCCGTCTGTATCGCTACGAGCAGGGCAGCATCCACTTCGAGGGCCGGTCGCTGGACGGTGTGGCCCGCCACGCCATCGCCGGCCTCGGCATCGGCCGCACTTTCCAGAACCTCGCGCTGTTCCGCTCCCAGACCGTGCTGCAGAACATCATGCTGGGCTGCCACGCGGTCAGTCGTGGCGGCTTTCTGGCGGGCGCGCTGCGCTGGCCCGGCATCGGCCGGGAGGAGCGACGGGTGCGTGCGCGTGCCGAGGATCTCGCCCTCACCATCGGCCTCGAGGCCACGGCCTGCACGCGCGTGGCCGATCTGCCCTTTGGCACCCAGAAGCGGGTCGAGCTCGCGCGTGCCCTCGCCGCCGAGCCCAGGTTGCTGTTGCTCGACGAGCCGGCCGCCGGCCTCAATCACGAAGAGGTCGAGGACCTCATGACGCTGATCCGCCGGCTGCGCGACGAGTTGCACCTCACCGTGCTGCTGGTGGAGCACCACATGAATCTGGTCATGCGCGTGTCGGACAAGGTGGTGGCACTGGATTTCGGCCGCAAGATCGCCGACGGCCTGCCTGGCGAGGTGCAGCGCGACCCTGACGTCATCCGCGCCTACCTGGGGCAGGGCTGAGATGGGCACACTGCTCGAGGCGCGCGAACTCTGCGCCGGCTACGGTCCCGCGGATGTGCTGCATGACGTCGCCTTCGAGGTGGCCGAGGGTGGCATCACCACCGTGCTCGGGGCCAATGGCGCCGGCAAGACCACCCTGCTGCGGGCTGTGTGCGGCTTGATCCGCCGCCGTGGTCAGGTGCGCTTCGGCGGCCAGGCGATCGAGCGTCGCGTCACCGAGGACATCGTCCGCCTGGGGCTGGCCCATGTGCCCGATGGTCGTGGCACCTTCGTCCAGTTGTCCACCGAGGAGAACCTCCGGGTCGGCGCCATCACAAGGCGGGACCGGCGTGCCGTCCAGGACGACATGGAGCGCATGTACGGCTACTTCCCCCGGCTGCGCGAGCGTCGCGAGCAGCAGGCCGGTACGCTGTCCGGCGGTGAGCAGCAGATGCTGGCCATTGCCCGGGCGCTGATGCTGCGGCCCCGCCTGCTGGTGCTCGACGAGCCTTCGTTCGGCCTCGCGCCGCTGGTGGTGCAGGACATCTTCCGCATCATGCGTACCGTCAACACCGAAGAGAAGGTGAGCATCCTGCTGGTGGAGCAGAACGCCCGTCTGGCGCTGGAACTGGCAGACTCGGCCTACCTGCTCGAAACCGGGCGGGTGGTGCTGGGCGGCCCGGCGGCGCAACTGCGGGACGACGAGACCGTGCGCCGTGCCTACCTGGGGTACTGAGCCCACCATGCGCGCCATGCCCCCGCAAGCCGGAGATTGAGCCGCCATGGAAGCCCTTGTCCATCAGGTGTTGTCCGGATTCGCCACCGGCGGCATCTACGCCAGTCTGGCGCTGGCGCTGGTCATGATCTACCAGTCCACCCACCACATCAATTTCGCCCAGGGCGAGATGGCGATGTTTTCGACCTACCTCGCCTGGACCTGCGTCAACGCCGGCCTGCCCTACTGGGCGGCCTTCGCGCTCACCCTGGCGCTGTCCTTCGTGATCGGCGTGCTCATCGAGCGGGTGGTGATCCGCCCGGTGGAGCACGCGCCGGTGCTGTCCGTGGTCATCGTCTTCATCGCCCTGCTGGCCATCCTGAACAGTCTCGCAGGCTGGATCTACTCCTACACCATCAAGTCCTTCCCCAGCCCGTTCACCTGGCAGGGGCTGAGCAATCCCTATCTGGCCCCGCACGAGATCGGCATCGTCGGGGTCACCGTGGTGGTGTTGATGCTGCTGTATGCCTTCTTCCGCTTCACGCCGCTGGGGCTGGCGATGCGGGCGGCAGCCCAGAACCCGGTCTCCAGCCGCCTCGCGGGCATCCGCGTGGGCTGGATGCTGGCCCTGGGCTGGGGTCTGGCGGCGGCCATCGGCGCCATCGCCGGCATGATGATCGCCCCGGTCGTCTACCTGGATCCGAACATGATGTCCGGCATCATGCTCTATGCCTTTGCCGCCGCCCTGCTCGGTGGCATCGACAACCCGGTCGGGGCGGTCGTCGGCGGATTCGTGGTCGGTGTGGTGGAGAATCTGGCGGGCGCCTACGTCGTGGGGACCGAGCTCAAGCTGACCGTGGCCCTGGTCCTGATCGTCGGCGTTCTGCTGTTCCGTCCGTCCGGACTGTTCGGACGCCGTTACGTGACGAGGGTCTGATCCATGGGCAACGGGATCCCGCAGGCGCCTCAGGCGCGTCCGCTGGCCGTGGCGGCGGGCGTCGTGGTGCTGCTGGCGGCACTGCTGGCCTTGCCGTTCTTCCTGAGCGACTACCGCACCTTCCAGTTCACCCAGGCCATCGTCTACGCCATCGTGCTGCTCGGGCTGAACATCCTCACCGGCTACAACGGGCAGATCTCCCTGGGCCACGGCGCCTTCTACGCGATCGGCGCCTACACGGCCGCCATCCTGATGGACCGCTTCGGGGTGCCCTACTGGGCCACGCTTCCCGCGGCGGGGGTGCTGTGCTTCGGCTTCGGGTTTCTGTTCGGGCTGCCGGCCCTGCGACTCCAGGGGCACTACCTGGCGCTGGCGACCTTCGCTCTCGCGGTGGCCACGCCCCAGGTGTTGAAGTACAAGCGCCTCGAGGAGTGGACCGGCGGCGTGCAGGGGATCGTCATCATGAAACCCGATCCTCCCGAGGGCCTGCCGTTGAGCGCCGATCAGTGGCTCTACCTGTTCACGCTGGCTGTGGCGGTGGTGCTGTTCCTGCTGGCCTGGAACCTGTTGCGCGGGCGGCCGGGCAGGGCGCTCATCGCGCTGCGTGATCACCCCATCGCCGCCGAGGCCATGGGTGTGAACGGGCCGATGTTCAAGAGCCTGGCCTTCGGCTGGAGCGCGCTCTACACCGGGATCGGCGGGGCACTCGGTGCCATCGCGGTGCAGTTCGTGGCGCCCGACAGTTTCAATTCCTTCCAGTCCATCATGTTCGTTGTGGGCATCGTGGTCGGCGGGCTTGCCACCATATCCGGTGCGATCTACGGCGCCCTGTTCATCCAGTTCGTGCCCAATTTCGCCGACGAGATGTCCAAGGCCGCGCCCTGGGCGATCTTCGGCCTGGTGCTGCTGTTCTTCATCTACGTCATGCCTGGGGGCGTGGCATCCATGCTGGGTTACGTCCGCGGCCGCCTGACGGGCGGACGACCGCGCACATAGGTCCGTCCGATCAGCGCTTCAACTGGGCGCCCATGACGGCGGCCACCACGATGGCAGCGCCAGCCGCCTGCAGAGCCGAGAGCTGCTCGCCCAGCGCCAGCCAGGCGATCACCGCCACGAACACCGGTTCGAGGTTCATCACCACGGCGGCATGCACCGGCCCCATGCGCGGCAGCAGCAGGAACACGCCGACGATGCCGGCGCCGTAGAACACCGACAGGCCTGCCAGCCCGCCCCAGGCCAGGGCGGATGTCGGGGCGTGGAGATTGCCGCTGGCCGCCGCTGCCGTGGCCACCATGAGGGTGGCCGCCCCCATCATGAGGAAAGTCCGCAGTGGCGCCTCGAGCCCGGGTGCCAGGCGTGGGGTGAAGGTGAGTGTCCCGGTGAACACCAGCGCGGCACCCACGGCCGCCGCGACCCCGGTACCGTCCAGGGCCTCGGGGCTCACACCGAGCACCAGCGCGAGTCCGGCAAAGGCCGCCGCGAGGGACAGAGCCAGCCGGCGGTCGAAGCGGTGATCGCCAAGCAGGCTGGCGGCCGTGGCCGTGAAGAAGGGGTAGGTGTAGAACAGCAGCAGGGCGACGGTGACCGGAAGGCGTTTGACCGCGATCTGGACCAGCAGGGTCTGTCCGACCACGAACACGCCGAGCACCACGCAGCCCAGGGCCTGGCGTGATGGAAGACGCCACGGCCGGCCGCGCGACAGCAGCAGGGCGAGCACGATCAGGCTTGCGCAACCGGCCCGGGTGGTGGCTGCCGTCAGGAGGTTCACACCCTGGCCGAAGGCAAGCCGCGCGCACACATGCGCGGTGCCCAGACTGGCCGCGCAGCATGTAAGACCGGCGATGTTCAGCCAGGTCATCGCGCCGGGACGCGGGAGGATGCAGCGGTCACGCCGAGCCTGCCAGGCGCGCCGCCCGCGTAGGTGGGAGCCTCACTGACTCCGGCGGTATTCGTCGAGGTAGGGCTGTATCGCTGGACGCATGGCCTGCATGGCGCTCTGGACCTCCGCGGCGGCTGCATCGATATGCCGGATGATGGCGCCCTGCACGGCGATCGCGTTGAGTTTCGAGTAGCGCACACCGGGGCAATACCGGCTATCCGGGCTGCAGGCGACGAACTGGAAGGCCTCCGGGTTCAGGGTCGAGAACTCGAGTTCGTTGTCCTTCTTGGGGATCAGCGACTGGGCGGCACGCTGCAAGGCCTTGAGCTCGCCTTCGGCGCCCTTGAGATCGTAGGTGAAGCGACCCGCGTAGGTGTAGTTGAACAGGGTCATCTCGCCCATGAACCAGTCCATGATGGCCAGTTGCGCCTGGCCCGACTTGCTCTCGAAGTGGGTCGCGATGGTGTCGGCCGACTCGCCGTCGAAGGTGCTGGCCACCGCGCCGCGGCGGATCTCCTTGACCCAGGCCGCCTGATTCAGCCGTTCCAGCGCATGGGCCGTGGTGTCCCCCAGGAGTCGCGACTCGGCGACCTGCCATTCCGGTACGCCCTCCTTCCAGCCCGGACCGAGCTGCTCCTCCTTGCCCCAGGTGCGCAACAGGTTGCGGGCGACCTGAATGGAGGCCTGCTTGACGATGAGCGCTGCCGTGCCGGTGATGAGGACCTCGTTGTGGACCTGGGCGACCCGGTCTACGGCGTCCTGCTTGTTGCGCGCCTCTTCGGCCTGATCGTCCGCCAGGACCGGATTGAGACCCTGGAGGGCCAGGGCGAGCGCTGCCAGGGCGCCTGTCAGCCGCATGTTCAAGACTCACTCTCCTGCTCGTTGGTGGTGTCGTGCGGTCTCGATGGCCAGCGGTCCGATCCTATGCTTGCCCGGCGTGGCACGGCACCGGGCGATGCGGATGGGGTGCGGGCATCGATGAACTGGCGGGCGCTGTCGTGATAGGACTCGCGCAGCGCCGGCTGGCGGGCGAGCAGGCCTTCGCGGGACGCGATGGCGCGTTCGGCATCCGGTCCGGCGGGGAGCAGCAGTGCCGCCACGCAGTAATGCGCAAGCGCCAGACCGCCATGTCTGGGTGTGCCCACCCCTTGCAGATGCATGTCTGCCAGGGCCAGGTGGGCCAGCCCGTCGAGCTTGTCGGCGGCGAATTCCAGCAACCGTCTGGCCTCGTCGAGGTCCGCCGGCGTGATCTCGCCCTGCAGGTGCATGAGGGCCAGATTCGTTGCCGCGCGCTCGTGCCCCTGGTGGGCCGCTCTCTGGTACCAGTCCGCCGCCTCGGCCGAGGCGGCCGGTCCGCCACGACCGGTCTGGAGCATCCGTCCCAGGTGCATCTGTGCCTCGGCGATGCCCTGCCGGGCCGCCGCCTCGTACCAGCGCCGTGCGCCCAGGTCGTTGCGCGGGGTGCCCTGCGCCAGCTCGCACATGTTGCCCAGGGCAAATTGCGCCCAGGCGAAGCCGGCCTCCGCGCTACGCGTGTACCAATGCAGGGCCAGATCCAGGTCCAGTTCGACCCCGATTTTCGCCGGCAGGTCGTGCAGGCAGCCCAGGTCGAACATGGCCTTCGGGTCGCCTGCCTCGGCGCGCTCGCGCAGCCGGACCACGAACCCGGGATCTATCGCCGGCGTCGGCGGGGAATCGGTATGGTCGATGTTCGTCATGTTCATCATGCCCCCACGGCCGAAGCCGGCATTTTGGCGCCAGCGCAAGACATGTCCGGAGGATCAGGCGTGCAAACGACAGAGGGCGGCCCCTGGGCCGCCCTCCAGGCGCGCTGTCGCAGGCACCGTCAGCGTTCCGTGGTCTTGCGGATATCCTTGGTCTCGCTCCACTCCTCGATCCCGGTCTGGATGTCCGTCAGGCTCAGGAAGAGCTGATAGTAGACGTCCTTCACGTTCTTGGTTTCCTTCACGATCGAGGTGATCTCGCCAGACAGGCGGTAACCTGCGCCGACCATCTTGCCCTGGCGTACCGCTTTTTCCTGGTCGTAGAGCTCGCTGCCCTGCCGCTCCAGTTCCTCCTTCTGGCGCTGCATCTCGGCGGAGTCCACCGCGAACCGCACGCGCCGGCTCTTCTGCAGGGTGGAGCGCATGCGGTTGGTGATGGCGCGCGTGTCGATGTACTCGCTGGTCTTGTTCTTGACTTCCTGGATGGTGACGATGGGCAGGTTGCCGCCTTCGATCACGGGGCTCTGCAGCATGGACTGGGTCATCTGTTCGGCCAGCATCTGCAGATCGGTGGACCCGAACTCGTTGGTCACCGTCTCCACGCCACCCGCATCCCCGTAGCGGGTCTTGGGCTTGGCGCAGCCGGCGACGGCGATGGCCACCGCGGCGATCAAGAGGGTGGCGAGCCAGGGAAGGCGGCGAAAGGCGTGCATCGTTCGGTCTCCTGCGGTGGGGGCGGTCACTGCTGACCCATGATGATGAACTTGAAGTCACGCGCCTTGGCGTTCGGGGCCACTACGCTGACGGTCTGACGGGAATTGCCATAGAGCAGGACCGGCTTCCAGGACTCCTCGTCCGCGGCGCGCATGCCCTCGGCGTCGATCCAGCGGAACTTGTAGAGCAGACGCTCGACGTCGCTCTCGTCGTTGTACACCACGATGTCGATCTTCATCAGGTCGCCCGCGGTGCCGCAGCGGATCTCCTCGATCTCGACGTCAGGCGAGCTCTTGCCTTCCTTTGCGGTCTTGGCCTTGACCAGGTCATCCATGGAGCCGATCTTGGTGTCGCCGATCGGGCAGCCGTAGGCGAAGCCGGCTTTCTCGAAGCCTTTCTTGGAGCCGCAGCCCGTCGCCAGCGCGGCGGCGAGCAGCACGATCAACAGGGTGGTTGTCTTCATTGCAGGGTTCTCCCGGAAGTGGACGTGGCGGACGGTAAGTTGATCAGATCGACTTCAGCATACAGCGGTTCCCGCCCGCCGGATGGCAGGGTCCGGGCGGACTGGCTGCCGGCAGGTGGGGGCGGCATGCCGCCGGGCGAGGTGGCCGGCGCAACGAAGGGCTGGCCGCGGAGGAGCCGTACCGTGGCGAGGGCGTGGCGTCCCGTCAACTGCGCACTGAATGTCGCGGTACCGGCGTCCGTGCGCACGTCGATGGCGTGGTCGCCCCGCGGCAGGCGGGCACGGGCGATGGTCACCTGGCCAGGCAGGGTGCGCCAGCCGCGTTCGTCGGCCTGCTCGACGACCACTCCCCCGATCTGTATGGCTAGCAGGGCAACGGCCAGGCCGATGTTGTCATTGCCCCTACCGCGGTTGTCGCTCATCTGGCGCTCCAGCGCGTACTGGGCCGCCGCCTTGGAGGCGGAGCGGACAAAGGCGCGCAGCATGATGCCCGGCATCTCGTCCGCGAGGGCGCGCCGCGCCATGGCGTCGAGGTCGAGGACCTGTGCGGTGGGCAGCGTGAGGTTGCGATCCACCAGCACGTCGGGCGCCTGGTAGCCCATCGACTGGGGTGGCAGGACCGGGAAGGAGATGGGCATGGTGACGAAACTGCCGTAGGCCAGGATGGGGATGGGCAGGTTGAAGGTCTGCGACACCCTGCCCGGGATGGCGCCGGTCTCGATCACCAGCAGCAGGTCGCAATGTCCGTCGTCCGCCGCGGCGGCGCGGTCGTCCAGGCCGCCGAGGGACTGCTCCAGCAGAGTCTGCCCCGGCTTCAGTTCGATCGCCTTTCGGTAGCCCGGCGCGCTGAGCCCGGTCTCTCCCAGGGCTTCGTAGACGAAGCCGGCAAGGTAGTGCGACAGGGCGTTCTGGAAGCTGTTCATCAGAGCCATGGCCTCGGGCGTCTCGATGGACTGCACCGGGTAGCCATTGATCTCCTTGAAGCTGGGGTTGACGCCCTTTTCTGCAGCCTCCTGCTTCACCTTCAGCAGCTCTGCGGCCCGCAGTTCCGAGATGAAGGCCTCTCGCTCGTGGGTGCGCTTGATCTCGACCCGTGCGCTGTCCCAGTCCCCCCGGGCCAGATGGCTCATGGCCATGCGGGTGGTGATCATGACCTTCTCGTAGTCGTGACCCTCGTAGGTGCGGACGCGGTCGTTGAACAGAAAGCTCCCTGCCTGACCGACGGTGCGGGTGGGGTCGAGCCGGGAGGCCTCTTCCCAGGCCCTGACCTCGGCATCGGCAGCGGCCAGGGCGGCGAAGCTGCCGGCGTGGTCGGCCTCGAGCCGGCGCAATTCGCCCAGCTCCATGTGGAACAACATGTCCTTCCTGTCGCCCTTGTTGTTCTTCTCGAGGATCTTGATCGCACCCCGGACGTTGCCTTCCGCGGTGCTGGCCAGGGCTGCGTCCATCTCCTCGCGGTAACTGCGGAAGGTGCCGCAGCCGGCGAGCAACGAGGCGGTGGTGAGCGTCAGCACGAGGGTGCGGAGGCAAGCCCATGGAACAAACGCTCGGCGTGCGGGCCTGGCGGCGGGAGACTCGGTCAGGAAATGACAACCAGAATGCATCAAGGACGCGCGTGGAAAACTGCTACCCGGATTTTGACATGCTGCCGCCGGCTTGCGCCAACCCGAGTCAAAGATCGGGACGCTTATGCCCCCTCGCTACGACAGGATGAGGCCGGAGGTGGGGCCGGCATCCTGCACCGCGGAGCGCCCGCGCCGTAGCGGCGCATCCGCGTGTCCTCCGTGGTCAGCGAATCACCACCCCCCAGGGAATCTCGCCCACCGGGATGTCCATCAGCTTGCGGTTGGTCTCAGTGTCGATCACCGACACGGCATTGGACCGGCCAGCCGCCACGTAGAGCTTGCGGCCGTCCGGCGTGATGGCCATGTTCCAGGGGCGCTTGCCCACGGCGACGGTGGCGATCACGGTGTTGCTCGCCGTGTCGATGACCGACACGGTGGCATCCTTGCCGTTGGAGACGTACACCCGCTGGCCGTTGGGGTGCACGGCCACGCCATTGGAGAACGTGCCGGTGGGAATCCGGGCGAGCACCTTGCGGCTGGCCCATTCGATCGCGTAAGTGGCGTTGGCCAGTTCGCAGGCGACGTACAGCCGGGAGCCATCCGGGGTGAAGGCCATGCCGCGCGGCCGCTCCCCGACCTTGACCTGCGCCACCTGGGTGCGCTTTTCCACGTCCACGATGTCGACCTGGTCGGCTTCCTCGGCACTGGCTACCAGCCATTTGCCGTCCGGAGAAAATACGGCGTGCTCCGGGTTCTTGCCCTTCACCTTGACGGAGAAGGCCTTGGCGCCCGTTGCCGTGTCGACGAACGCGATGGAGTTGCTGACTTCGACGGCAGCCACGACATACCGACCATCCGGAGACGCGCTCACGCCCTCGGGTGACTCGCCGAGGTCGATCAGGCCCTCCAGCTTGTCGGTTTCGAGGTTGACGACGGCGAGGGCGTTCTTGGGCTGATCGCTGACGTAGATGCGGCGCCCGTCGGCGCTGAGCGCCAGCCCGCGGGGCTTTTCGCCGGCAGGAATGGATTTGACCACCTTGTCGGTGGCGACATCGATCACGGAGAGCGTGCCCGACTTCTCGTTCGGCACGTAGGCAAAGGGCTCAGCCGCGGCGAGGGCTGCGGAGAGGGCGAGCCCGGCACCGAGGCCGAGCACTACGGGACGGATGCTCATGTTTCCTCCTGGACGGCCGCCACCCGCATACCGGGGAAAAGCGGCTCGGCCGATAGCATTCTTGGGCGGGCGGAGTATCGCACGGACCTGTCGGGGGTCGCGACGTGGTGGCGGGAACGGGGTTGCATCAGGAGGAATTCCCATACCCGAGGGCCCCGTGTGGCAAGACAATGCGCGACATGCGCGGCGTTGTCCGGAGCAGGCGCTTTGGGTATACAGGTCTCGGCCCTGGAACGGAGCCCGGAGGGTGAGGGATGAGCGAGACGACGTTCGACGAGGGGCGGGACAGGCCGGAGGGCGCCACCAGGCTGCGTGGTGCCGGGACCGATCTGATCCTGGTGCTGCTCGCGGCGGTCTGTACCTTCCTTGTGGCGGGTACGTTCGAGTTGTCGGAGGCCGCCGGGCGCTGGTTGCGGCATTTCGAGCCCTACCAGCTCGACGAATTGCCCGCAGCGGTAATCGTGCTCGTGCTTGGCCTCGGATGGTCGTCCTGGCGACAGTCGCGGCAGGCGGCGACCGAGATGGGGCTTCGGCTCCGGGCACAGGAGAGCCTCAACCGGCAGCGTGCCTACCTCGAGGTGCTGTTCAACGAGAACCTTTCCGCCAACCTGATCGCCGCCGGGGACGGCGGCATCACGGTGGCCAACCCCGAGCTCGCCCACCTGTTCGGCCTCGATGCGCCGAAGGCCGTAGTCGGCAGGCGGCTCGGGGATTTCTACGCCGATGAGGCCTTGTGGCGCGGGCATCGGGAAATCCTGTCCGGCGGCGGGCGGGTGGAGATGAACGATCTGCGCATCCGGCGCGCCGACGGCGCCGAGGCGGTGGTCATCGCGCGGCTTACGGCCCGGCGCACTCCCGAGGGTCTCGAGGTGCACGCCTTCTTCACCGACGTGACGGCGCTCGAGACCACGCGGCGCGAGCTGGCGGTCGCGCTGGACGAGAACCGGCGGCTGGCGCAGCGCGGCATCGAGATGCTGGAACACGAGCGGCGCAACATCGCCAGGGAACTGCACGACGAGATGGGGCAGTGGCTCAATGCGCTCAAGCTCGACGCCGTGTCGATCCGCGGACGGGATGATGTGCCGGCCGAGGTGAAGGACGCCGCCCAGTCGATCGTCGAGCTCACGGACCACGTCTACGACGTGGCGCGCGCGCTCATGCGCCGCCTGCGTCCCGTGGCCCTGGACGAACTGGGCCTGGGGCCTGCCATCCAGTACTGCGTCGACCAGTGGCGCCGGCGGCACCCGGCGGTAAAGTGCGAAGTCAGGATCGACGGCGTGCCCGACAGTCTCGGCGAAGCTGCCAACATCACCCTGTATCGCATGGTGCAGGAGGGGCTCACCAACGTCACCAAGCACGCACGGGCAAGCGCCGTCACGGTCGCGCTCACGGCCGAGGCTGACGCTGCGACCGGTGGGGTGCGCGTCGATATCGTGGATGACGGTGTCGGTCTGGACGAACAGACCGGGCGGTTGGGTCTGGGTCTGCCTGGCCTGCGCGAACGGGTCGAGATGCTGGGCGGCCGCTTCTGGGTGGACAGCGAACCCGGCAGGGGAACGGCCCTGCATGCCAGCCTGCCGGGCGCTTTAGTGGGAGCAGAGAAATGAACAATGCCAAGACGACCGTCCTGCTCGTGGACGACCATGCCGTGGTGCTGGAGGGATACCGCCGCCTGCTGGAAGCGACACCCGACCTCACGGTGGCGGGACAGGCGGCCACGGGCGACGAGGCCTACCGGCGCTTCGTCGAACTCGAGCCGGACGTGGTCGTGATGGACATCACCCTGCCCGGCATCGGAGGGATCGAGGTGGCGCGTCGCATGCTCTCGCGCCAGGCGGACGCGAAGATCCTCATGTTTTCCATGCACGAGGACGTGGTGTTTTCCTCTCGGGCCCTGCAGACCGGGGCGCGTGGCTACGTGACCAAGTCGAGCGCACCCGAGGTGCTGGTGGAGGCGGTGCGCCTGGTGGCTGCCGGCAAGCTCTACATCAGCCACGACATGGCCCAGGAACTGGCGGTGCAGATGCTTCCCGGCAACGAGAGCCCGCTCCAGGCCTTGTCGCCGCGGGAGTTCGAGGTGTTCCGCCTCCTCGTGGGGGGACATTCGGTGAGCGAGATCGCCCGCATGCTGTCGCTCTCCTACAAGACCGTGGCCAATCACCAGTGGAACATCCGGCAGAAACTGGACGTCTCCAACACCGCGCAGGTCATCCGCATGGCCATGACTCACGGGATGATCAGGTCCGAGGCTGCCGCCTCGGCGGCCGAAGCGGCGGGCGACCTGCGCTAGCGGCCTCCCAGACTCCACGCCGCATTACATCCCCGCGGGTAGCCGCCTGCCCTGTTCGGCGCCGGTGGCCCCCGGTGCTCTTCCCTGCCCCCGCCCTCGGGGCTGCGGGCTGGTTTTTCATGGCTGGTCATCATCGCCCGCAGGTCGCCCCCCCCGGATCCGCGTACACGGCAGGGCCGCCGGGAACTTGAGAGGGAACGCCTCCCGTCATCGTTGGGAAAATCTCCCTAACCCCTCTCGCGTCGGGACTCCTAACCTCCTGTCACTACAAACGGGTCTCCGCAATACCAGCCGGTGCTGGAGGTTTGTCGGGAAGTCGGGGAACGCGGCCATGCGCCATGTCGATTCGACCCAGGGAACGAGAACACGAGATGGCGCGAAATGGGGCGGTGGTTCGCGGAGGTATGGAGCAGGGCGAGACCCGACGGCGTTCGATGCGCCGGGGGCATCGGGGCGGCCATGGGTGCGGCAATCGCACTCGCCTGGGCACCGGAGGCGCGCTCGCAGACAACAGGGAGCGAGGTGGTGGCTCCGACGGTGCGGGTGACAGCGCCTCGCATCGTATCGCCCATCCCTGGCATCACGCTCCAGCGCGAGCAGCTCACGACCAATGTGCAGAGCGCAACTGCCAAGGATCTGGAGAACGCCAAGTCGACCAGCATCACGGACTTCATGAACAACACCATGCAGTCCGTGAACGTCAACGACTACCAAGGCAACCCGTTCCAGCAGGACCTGGTGTTCCGCGGTTTCTCGGCGTCTCCCCTTATCGGCACGCCCCAGGGCCTGTCCGTGTATGTCGACGGTGTGCGCGTCAATGAGCCCTTCGGCGAAGTCGTCAACTGGGACCTCATCCCCGTGAACGCCATCGAGCGCATGGATCTCATGCCCGGGTCAGACCCTCTGTTCGGTCTGAACACCCTCGGCGGGGCGCTTGCCATCACCACCCGGAGCGGCTTCACGCACCGCAAGGTCGAGGGCACCGTGCTCGGCGGGAGCTGGGGCAGGCGTCAGGCCAAGGTGGCCGCCGGGGGCAACAACGGCACGGTCGGAGGCTTCCTGGCGCTCAACGTCTTCGATGAGTCCGGCTGGCGGCAGAACTCCCCGTCATCCGTGCGACAGGCCTTTGGCCGGGTCGATGTCCAGGGCGAGCGGGCCTCCGGGACGCTGACCGGGCTGCATGCGAGCAATGCGCTCACGGGCAACGGCATGGTCCCGTATGACCAGTATCTGCAGGACCCCAAGGCGATCTTCACCTCGCCGGACGAGAGCTCCAACAAGGTCACCCACCTGACGGCGAATGCGCGGCTGGACTTCACCGAGTCCATCAACATGGGGGTCCAGACCTACCTGCGCAAGTTCGACCAGACCGCGCGCGGTGGCGACGTCTGGGAAGACTTCCGAGCGGTTGCGGCCCGTTTTCGCACGCCTTGCGGCAATCCGGCGTTTCCCGGCATGACCGGCGACGGCGCGGTCGGCGTCGATCTGCCAGGCTGCGCGAACCTCTACCCGAACGGCATGTTCAACACGGGTCGGGCCAGCCAGACTGCCAATGGCGTGTCGTGGCAGCTCAGCGCGCTCGCGGAAGAGCACCAGCTTGTGGTGGGGGCCGCCCTGGACATGAACAGCATCGATTTCCGCCAGGGTCAGCAACTGGGCTACATCTCCGACACCCGCAACGTCGAACTACGGCCCCAGGCCTTCGAGGAACTCGGGCTCGTGCCGCTCATCACCGAGATCCAGCGCAACAACCTCACGGGTGGCAACAACACGGGCAGCCTGTTCATCAAGGACATCTGGTCCCCGCGCCCGAACCTGCATCTCAATGCCGGCCTGCGCTACACGCGTTCCCGCGTGACCAATGAGCTGCAGGCCGATAGACCCACTCCGCTCTACCAGTTCGACGAACGCCAGTTCGGCCGGCTGGAACAGCGTTGTGGCGCGGAGAAAGGCGATATTCGCGCACGCTTCTTCTGCAGCAAGGGTGACTTCGTCTACGAGAGTCTCAATCCCTCCTTCGGTGCCTCATGGTTGCCCAAGCCGGACCTCAACCTCTATGCCAACTGGAGCCGCGGCTCCCGGGTGCCAAGCGCCATCGAGCTCGGCTGCGCACGCGACCGTGAGGCCGAGAAGCTCTCGGGCGTGCGGGACACCGGTCGCACGCCCGGCTGCTCCGTGCCGACCGCGCTCAGCAGCGATCCCTACCTGCCCCAGGTGATCTCCTACACCAGCGAACTCGGCATCCGCGGCGCTTTCAGTCCGCGGATCGCCTGGAACGCCTCGGTCTACCAGACCAACCTCCAGAACGACATCATGTTCGTCTCGCTCGGTGCACGAAACCGCGGAGTCTTCGACACCTTCGGCAAGACGCGCCGGCGCGGTCTCGAGCTCGGTATGGACGGGAGCGTGGGACGGCACTTCTTCCGGGCCGGCTACTCCCGCGTCGATGCGACCTTCGAAGCGGCGGCCGAGGTGGTGAATCCATCGAACAGTTCTTCCTCGCGGGAGGATGGGAAGATCAATACCTTCCGCATCCAGCCGGGGGACCGTCTTCCCGGCATCCCGCGTGATTCCCTGCGGCTGGCGTGGCGATACGAGGCCACCGACCAGTTCAATTTCGGGTTCACCGTCATCGCGCACTCCTGGTCTTACGTGCGCGGCAACGAGAACAACGACCACGTGCCGGGGGGCACCGACTCCAGTGGTGCTCCCACCCAGGGCACTCTGGACCCGACCATCACCACCGAGCCGGGGCGCAAGTATGTCGGAGAAGGAAAGATCCCGGGTTACGCGATCGTCAACTTCACCGCCGGCTATGAGTTCAACCGGCAATGGTCGGTGGGGGTGCGTGTCGACAACATTTTCGATCGCTCCTACGTCACGGCCGGTCAGCTCGGTCTGAGCCCGTTCGCCCCGTCGGTGTGGGGTGCGCGGGATGCCGCAGGCTTCAACTACAACTCCAACGACTGGACCCACTCGACCTTCGTGGGGCCTGGCGCACCGCGGGCGGCATGGATGTCCGTCACCTATCTGTTCGAGCCTGGAGGCCGCCAGTGAACGGCGCCGGGCGGTTGCAATGGTTCGATGATGTCGTATCGAGTTCGGGAAAGGCGCGTGCGCGCGTCCTTGCCGGTCAACAATATGAGGAGGCCTGACATGCAGATGAAGAAACTGGTTGTCGCCACGGCGCTGAGCCTGGCGGGTGGATACGCGGTAGCGGGAGATTGGCAGGAGCTTCCCTCGAATGGCTCGCTCATCGTCGGGACAAACCGCCCGGCCCGGGATGCGCTCTATCTGGAGGAGGGGGCCATCTCCTTCCTGCAGGCCAATGTGCCCTTCATGTTGCCCTACACGGCCAAGTACAATCCGTCGAACCCGCTCAGCAACCCGTGGCCGACCGCCGGCATGGGGATCTTGGATCTCCTGGACCATCGCATTACGCGCGATATCGTGATGGACGGTCGGGAGATCGGCGATCTCTACGACTTCGTGTTCCGCGACTCGCGCGACAGCAAGCTCGTTTTCGGCATGCGTACGCTTCTGGGTACGCAGGCCGATCACCAGCAGGACGCCGAGCTGAATTTCCTTTATCGCTATGGTTTTGCCACCGAGACGCGGGCCTTCTCCGCGGCGGCGGCCTGGACTTACACGTCGGACGCCGACCTGCGGATGTACAACGTCGGGCGTACCGCCTCTAACTCCCTGCTCGGAGCCACGCCCTACGACGCCGACACCATTCGCATGCAGTCGGACGTCAACGTGTCCGAGGGCAACCCCTTCAGTGGTCTGTTCCTGGTCAAGACGGACGCCACCGAGTGGCGACTCGACGAGCGTGCCCTTGGCGTGTTCCAGGCCGGTGAGGAGGGTCAGGCCCGCGTGGGTTCGGACTTCGCTGGCTTCGTACCCTGGATCACGGGTCTGACCTCTGACGACCCGGTCATGCCCACCGTGAATCAGGACGGCAGCTTCCTGTTCACCAACCTCCAGTCCGGCCTGTGGTACGACCCACCCATGGTGGACGGCTTCGATATCTCCCTTTCGGGTGGCGCCACTTTCCAGAAGGTCACAACCCCTCTGGGGTTCGACAACCTCGAACTGGTGGTGGGAGGCGTCACCGTGGATTCGGACCTCGACGGCGGGGAGAGCCACACCTTCGCCGCAGGAGTCACCGGCTTCATCATCCGCGGCATCGATCCTGACCTCGATCAGGCCGATCCGGGGTTCGGCAACGCCTTCCCGCTCCAGCTGAGTTTCAACAACCCCTCGGGCTCGACCATGACCTGGGACCCGATCGTATCGGCCCCGATCCCCGAACCCTCCACCTGGGCCATGCTGCTCGGCGGCCTCGGCCTGCTCACCGTCGCTGCGCGCCGCCGCGCCTGAGCCGGTCTCCTCGCACCTGTTCGCCGGAAGGGTGTCGCCAGATGGCGGCACCCGCCCGGTGCCCTCCATGACTCCGCCAGACCGATCTACGCCAGAAGCCCCGGGGACGGTGCTTCTCGTCGATGACCATGCCGTGGTGCGCGAGGGGTGCAGACGGCTGATCGAGGATGCCCGCGACCTGCGGGTGGTTGGGGAGGCTGCCAGCGGTGAAGAGGCCTACCGCCTGTTCACCGAACTGCGCCCCGATGTGGTGGTGATGGATCTGAGCATGCCCGGGATCGGAGGCGTCGAGGCCATCCGGCGTCTGGTTGCACGGGACGCCGGCGTGCGCGTGCTGGTGCTGAGCATGCACGAGGATGCGATCTTCTCGTCGCGTGCGCTA
>JBILUV010000325.1:0-3751 GCA_044370825.1 Burkholderiales bacterium
TACGGTCGAGAATCTCCCCGGCGCTGAGCCCGCTGCGCACCGCATACACCATGGTGGCCAGGTGCACCACGACCGCGAAGGCGAGCACGACCGCGGACAGGCGCTGCGCGAACCACAGCCACGCCTGGGCGCGAGGCGTCACAGTTCGCCTCGCAGCAGCGCGCGCGTCGTCTCGCGCTTGAGGCCGGCAATCGCGGCGGTCAGCGGCAGGTGCTTGGGGCAGCGTTCCGTGCAGCTCATGTGGGTATGGCAGGCGTGGCAGCCGGCATCGCCCGCCACCGCCGCCAGGCGCTCGGCGCGCGCGGTGTCGCGCACGTCGTTGACCAGCGTCCACGCCCGGTTCATCGCCGCCGGCCCGAGGTAGTCGGGCTTCCACTCGACCACGTCGCAGGACGAGTAGCACACGCCGCAGCCGATGCACTCGATGCCCAGGTCGACCTGGCGCCGCGCTTCGCTGTCCGGCTCGACCACGGCAAAGGCCTCGCGCCGGCTGCGGGTGCCCGCGAACTGGCCGCGCGCTCGCGCCCACTTGTCGAAGAAGGCGCTCATGTCGGTGGCGAGATCGCGGATCACCGGCAGGTTGCGCAGGGGCGCCACCTCCAGCCGCCCCCCCTCGGCGACCTTGTCCACGTGCGTGCGGCAGGTCCAGCGCGCCTCGCCGTTGACCACCATCGCGCACGAGCCGCAGACCCCGACGCGGCAGGCGAAGCGATAGCCCAGCGTCGGGTCGCAGTGACGCTGGATATGGGTCACCACGTCGAGCACGGTCTGGCTGGGATGGCGCGGCACCTCGAAGGTCTCGAACCGCCCCTCGCCTGACGCGACCCCGCCAGGACCGCTGCTGCGCCACACCGACACCTTCAGGACTGCGTCCGCTTGCGCCGTCATCGAACCGTCTCCCGCGCGCAGCCTCAGGGCGCGCGCACCGTCACGTCCACCGTCTGGACCGAGTGATTGCCCATGCCCGCGGTGTTCCATTCGGCCTGCATCGGCTGCACGCTGCCGTCGGCCGCGTGCGCCCGGCACTGCAGGCGATGCCGCCCCGGCGATGCCTGCCAGGGCAGGCGCCACGCGCGCCATGCATAGCGATGGCGACCGACCGGGGCCAGGTGCGCATCCTGCCACTGCCCGTCGATGCCGACCTCCACGCGGGTGACGTCCACGCCACCCCCGGCCCAGGCCCGCCCGTGCAGCACCACCGGGCCGGCAGTCAGGCAGCGTTCACGCGTGTACCAGTCCGGCACGCCGGGCGGCACCATCAGGCTGCGCACCCGCATCGTGGTCACCGGCACGCCCGGATCGCCGGCCTGGCGCCGGTAGTGGTAGCCCACCGCCTGCTGGTAGCCGTCGAACGCGCGGTCGAGCACCTCGATGCGCGCGAGCCACTTCACGCTCGCCATGCCATACCAGCCGGGCACCAGCAGCCGGCAGGGATAACCGTGCTGCGGCAGCAGCGGCGCGCCGTTCATCGCCCACACCAGAAGCACGTCCTCGGAGCGGGCGTGGGCCAGCGACAGGCTGCGCCCGTAGTCGTGCTCCACGCCGCGGTCGAAGCCGCGATCGGCCCCGAGAAAGGCCACCTCGACGGCATCGGGCAGGGGGCCGGCTGCCTCCAGCACGTGCACGAGCGGCGTACCGGTCCACTCGGCGGTACCCACCGCCTCGTTCATCCACGGCATGCTGGGATAGCGGGGGCTCATCCGGCCACGACCGTTCCCCGCGCATTCCAGCGTGACCCGCAGCGTGCGTTCGGGCAGACGCCGCAGGTCGTCCAGGCCCAGCGACTGCGCGCGCGCCACCCGCCCCCCGACCTGCAGCCGCCAGTGTGCTGCGTCGATGTCGGGGATGTCGAAATGCGACAGCAGGTAGTGCAGCCCGGTCGGGGTGACTTCGTAGCGCAGCGCCTCGAGCGGCATGCCCGGGTTGCGATTGGCGAGCGCCACTTCCTCCGCCGCGAAGTCGCCCTCGACATGCGGGCGCGACCCGCGGTCGTCGAACGGACCGGCCGCGGCATTCCCCATGCTCAGGCGCTCTCGAACAGCCGGGTCAGCACGAACTCGCGATGGCCCAGCGCCTCGGCCGCGGTCAGTCGGCCGTTGGCGGTACGGAACATGCACTCGAGCAGGGCGTCCCCGGCCTGGTCCGGGTTCATCTCCTTGCGCAGCAGGCCCGAGACGTCCACGTCGATGTGCTCGGACATGGTGCGTACCGTACGCGGGTTCGCGCACAGCTTGATCACCGGCAGGATCGGGTTGCCGATCACGTTGCCCTGGCCGGTGGGGAAGAAGTGCACGGTGTAGCCCGAGGCCGCGCACAGCGTCACCATCTCGGCGGCGGCCGACGAGGAGTCCATGAACCACAGGCCCGGATGGGTCGGCTCCTCGGCCTTGTCGAGCACCCCGTCGACCAGGCACTTGCGCCCGATCTTCTGGATGTTGCCCAGCGCCTTCTCCTCGATGGTCGTGAGGCCGCCGGCGATGTTGCCCTTGGTGGGCTGCGACTCGGACAGGTCGTTGGTCTTCCAGCGGTTGATCATGTCCTGGTAGCGGTTGAACATGAACATGAAGCGCTCGCGTACCTCGGGCGTGCGGCAGCGATCGGCCACCAGGTGCTCGCCGCCGGTGATCTCCGAGGTCTCGCCGAACACGAGCGTGACGCCGTGCGGGTAGAGCTTGTCGAACGCGTTGCCGACCGTGGGGTTGGCGCCGCAACCCGAGGTGGTGTCCGATTCACCGCATTTCGTCGACACCCACAGGTCCTTGAGGGGACGCTCCTCGCGCCGCTTCTCCGAGGCCCACTGCACGTACTCCTTCGCGGCCATCGATGCGCGGCGGATGGTCTCGTGGTCCCCGTGGCCCTCGATGCCGAAGCCGCTCACCGGCTTGCCGGTGGCCGCGATGCCGTCGACGATCTTCTTGGTCCAGCCATCCTCGATGCCGATCACCACCACCGCGGCCACGTTCGGGTTGGACCCGGTGCCGATCAGCGTGCGGAAGTGCAGGTCGAGGTCGGCGCCGAACTGCAGGCGTCCGTAGGGATGCGGCAGCGCGAGCGCGCCCTTGATGTTGTTGGCGACCGCTTCGGCCGCCGCGTTCGACAGGTCGTCGACCGGCAGGATGATCACGTGGTTGCGCACGCCGATACGGCCGTTCTCGCGCTTGTAGCCCCAGAAGGTGGCTTTGCTCAGATCCATTCGCAATTCTCCAGTCCGCGCTGCGCGCGATGCGCGCGCTCAGGGCCGGCGAGCCGTCGGCTCACCAGCGCTTGGTCTTGATGTTGTGCACGTGCGCGTGCTCGCCGCGCGCGATCGGGGCCACCACCTTGCCGATGTCCACGCCGTACTTGATCACGGTCTCGCCCGGCTTGTAGTCGGTGAGCGAAACCTTGTGGCCGATCGGGATGTCGCTCTTCGCGACGACGCGGATCTCCTTGTCCTGTTCCATGATCCAGCCGGTCAGTTCGTTGCCGGCCTTCACGCCCTCGACGACCACGACGCCCACGCCGTCGCCGTCCTCGTGCACCACGAAATGAATCATCTTTCCTCCGGGGATGAGGCGGCCCGCGCCGCCCGTGCCTTGCGCGGCGCGCCGCGCGCATGCGCAAGCCCGACCGCAGGAGCGGGGAGGATAGAGACAGCAGCGGCGGGAGTCAAACAACTCATATAGATGACTGTCCGCCGCGGGTCGCCGTCACGCTGCGCTACACTTCGCACTGGTCGCCATTGCCGGCGCTCGCGCCCCCCGCCGTGTCC
>JBILUV010000087.1:0-13072 GCA_044370825.1 Burkholderiales bacterium
AGCATGTCCCAGCTCTGGCTCGGATCCACCTTCTGCAGCTTCGTGGTGACACCGATCTTGGAGAGCTGCTGCTGGAGCAGTACTGCGATCTGCTCGTCGACCTCGTCTCCCGCGTTGACCACGTAATTGAGGCTGAGATTCTTCACTCCGGCGCTGGCCAGCAGCTGCTTGGCCTTCTGTGGATCGTAGGGGCGCCGGAGATTGTCCGCGTGATGGTAGAGCGCCCCCTCCGGAACATAGGAGTTGGCAACCTTCCCGTAGCCGAACGTGACCGTGTCGATGATGGCCTTCTTGTCGATCGCAAGGTCCAGGGCCTGACGCACCTCGACCTTCGCCAGAGGACCTCTGGAGTGATTCATCAGCAGGTGGTCCTCACGCGTGGAAAGGTCCAGCTCGACGCTCAGATTGGCATCCTTTTTCAGCGACGCAATGCGCGAAAACGGGACCGACAGGGCCGCGTCCAGTTCGCCCGCCTGCACCTTGAGCATGCGAGTGTTGTCGTCCGGAACCGTCAACCAGTCCACGCCATCCAGGCTCACCTTACCCGCTTCCCAGTAGTGAGGGTTCTTCGACAGCTTGACTTTCTCCCCTCGGATCCACTCCTTCACGTAAAAGGCCCCCGACCCGATCGGGTGCTCTGCGAAATCCGCTTCCCCCTGCTTCATGAACGCTTTCTGGGACAGCACGGACGCGTTGGGCAGCGCGAGTTGAGAAAGAAACGCCGCCGATGGTGTCTTGAGGGTGATCACCAGGGTCCGTGCATCCTTGGCCTTGACGGTGTCGATGATGGTGTACGAGTCGCGCCACAGGGATTCCTCGTGATCCCGGATCCGCGTCAGGCTGAATGCCGCGTCGGCGGCCGTCACCGGCGTACCGTCCGAAAACTTCGCTTCACGCAGTTTCAGCGTGTAGACCTTGCCGTCCGGCGAGATCGCCCAGCTCTCTGCGACACCGGGAATGAGCTTGGTTCCGCTGTTGTCCACCCGGATCAACACGTCGAACACATTCGAAAATACCCAGTTGTCGGCGTTTTGTGCCGACTTGATGGGATCGAAGGTCGTGCTGTCCTCCCGGCGGCCGATCGTCAGAATGCCGGCTGCCTGAGCCACCTCGAGGACAAGGCAGAGTGTGAGCATCAGCCCGGTGGCTGCCAACTGGAAATACCTGTTCATGACGTCATACTCCTTTGGTTGGGGGATGGATACTGTTGTTGCCGTCGTCGTGTAGTACGCAGGCGTAAGCGCGTTCGCCTCTGCGTCGCAGTGAAGGCGGTGAGCCCTGTCGACATGCTGGTCCGGCATGGACGCAACGCGGATGAAAGGCGCAACCCACCGGAACCGATAGCGGGCTCGGCGGCTCTCCGCGCAAGGGCTCCGCCAGCAAGGGAATGTCGGGATCGATCTCGGGGATGGCGGCCACCAGCGCGGCAGTGTAAGGGTGGCGGGGCCGATCGAAGATTTCCTGGGTCGGGCCCATTTCGACGATTCGACCCAGGTACATCACCGCCACCTGATCGCACAATCGCCTTACAACCGCCAAGTCATGCGCGATGAAGAGCATGGCGAGCCCCATTCGCTCGCGCAGATCGATCAGCAGGTTGATGATTTGGGCCTGAATCGAGACGTCCAGGGCGGAAACACACTCGTCGGCAACGATCAGACGTGGCTGCATGGCCAAGGCCCGAGCAATGGCAGCGCGTTGACACTGCCCGCCGCTCAGCGCCTGCGGGCGGCTCGCCGCCTGCTCGGGACTCAAGCCCACCAGGACGAGAAGCTCGCTCACACGCGCCTGCAGATCGGTGCCGCTGGCCTTCCCGTGCACGCGCAGAACTTCCGCAATGCCGGCACCGATGCTCTGCCGCGGATTGAGCGATGAAAAAGGGTCCTGGAAGACCATCGCCGTCTGCTGGCGCAGCATGGCGATGTCCCTGGCGTCACCCCCGGTGATCAAGCGCCCATCGAATCGAACACAGCCTGACCGCGCCTTCTCCAGGTGCAGCAAGGCGCGACCCAAAGTGCTCTTGCCGCTGCCGGACTCGCCCACCAGCCCCCACGTCTGCCCGGTCTCGATGCGCAGCGAAACCTCGTTGACAGCATGCACGAGACGCTTTCGGAACCCGAACCCGTCGGACACCGGGAAGCTGACCGAAAGATTCTCGACCTCGAGCATTGCGGCGGGACTAGCCGACATCCCGTGTCCCCGATCGCGCCCTGTGCAACGGATGATGGCAAGCAACCACGTGGTGTTCGGCTGTGGCAAAGGAGCGCATCGGGGGTTGATCGACGCGACATTCCGCGGTCGCGCTGCCACAACGAGCATGGAAGCGGCACCCCGGAGGGAACCGCTTCGCCATGGGCGGCTGCCCCCGTATCGTGGTCATGGGCCCCGCCCCACCGTTGCTGGAAGGCTGGCACGCGATCAGCCCCTGGGTGTAGGGGTGCAACGGCACGCCCAACACCTCGCGCTTGCCTCCGGTCTCGCACAGACGACCCGCGTACATCACGGCAATCCGGTCGCAGGTCTGTGCCACCACACCGAGATCATGCGTGATGAGAATCACCGCCAGACCCAGGCGATCCCGGAGATCCAGCAACAGGCGCAGCACCTGCATCTGCACGGTCACATCCAGCGCCGTTGTGGGTTCGTCGGCGATCAGCAGCCGGGGCTCGCAGGCGAGTGCCACTGCGATCATCGCGCGCTGCCGCATTCCGCCGGAAAACTCGTGTGGATAGCCGTCCACCCGCTTCGCCGGGTCCGGAATGCCGACCTGCCGCAGCAACTCGATGGCGTGTTGACGCGTCGACTGGCCCCGAAATGAATGCGACGCCCCTCTGCGATCTGCCTGCCGATGGTCATGACGGGATTCAGATGGCTGGCAGGGTTCTGGAAAATCATCCCGATCTCCCGCCCCCGAACAGCCCCCATCCGCTCCTCATCAAGGGTCAGAACGTCCACGCCATCGAGCCTCACCTCGCCTCTGCGGATCGCCAGGCCTTCTCCGGGCAGCAGTCTCATCATTGCCCTGCATGTCAGCGTTTTCCCGGAACCACTCTCACCCACAAGTCCGAGGATCTCCCCCGCGGCCAGCGACAGCGACACTCCGTCCACAAGCGCGTTGCCGTCGTGGTCTGCGATCGCCAGATCTGCCACCCGGAGCAAGGTCACCGGCGAGCTTCCAACTTGTCACCCAGACCGTCGGCCAGGAAGCTGAAACCCATGGCGAGGAACACGATGGCCAAGCCCGGAAACGTCGTGATCCACCAAGCGGTGGTGATGAATCCCTGCCCCTCCGCGACCATCACCCCCCATTCGGCAACAGGGGGCTGCACCCCGAGGCCAAGGTAGCTCACTGCCGCGCCGCTGAGCAGAACCAACACGCAGTCCGACATTGCGAACACCACAGAACCGGTCAGAGCGTTCGGCAGCAGATGCAGGAAGAGGATGCGCCCGTGGGCATAACCGAGACTCCGAGCAGCCACGATGAAGTCCCGATGCTTGAGGGACAGCACCTGGGCGCGGACCAGGCGCGCGTATGAAACCCAGCCCACAAGAGCCATTGCGATGTAAAAACTGCCGAGCCCCGGGCCGAGAATGGTGATGATCGCAAGCATCAGCACCAGGAAAGGAAACGCCAGAACGATGTCGACCAGGCGCATCACCAGGGTATCCACCATCCCACCCGCGTAGCCAGACAGCCCCCCCACAGCAGTGCCGAGCAGGAACGGGACGGCCACGCCGATGATGCAGATCTGAAGGTCCACCCGCGTGCCCCAAAGCACCCGGGACAGCACGTCGCGGCCGAAATTGTCCGTTCCGAACAGGTGGCGCCCATCAGGCGGGAGGAGCGTTGCGGAAGAGTCATGCGCAATCGGGTCGAAGGGAGCGATCCAGGGACACAACAGGGCAATCGCCACCCAACCGCAGAGTATCAGGGCACCAGTGTTCAACGTGCTCACGCGAGGCAGAGCCTTGCGAACCGATCCGACGAGGGTGGCTGTCGCGCTCACGGTTTCACCCGCGGGTCCAGCGCCACCGTCACCAGGTCGGCCAGGAGGTTCACGGTGACAGTCGCAAGCGCAAACACCAACACCACCCCCTGGACCACCATGTAGTCCCGGCTGATGATCGCCTTCACGAGCAACTGACCCAAGCCGGGGATCGCAAACACGCTCTCGATCACCACCGTGCCCCCGATGAGCCAGCCGACGTTCACTGCCAGCAGGTTGACGGTGGGTACCAGAGAGTTCGGCATCACATGACGCCAGAAGATGCGGCTCTCGCCCACCCCGCGCGCCCGGGCAGCGGTCACGTAGTCCGTCTGCAGTTCAATGAGCAGGCTGGCGCGCAGATTTCGGGTGAGCACCGCCGACAAGGCCAGCGCTACCGTCAGGCAGGGAAGGAACAGGTGGTGCAGGCGCTCCCCCCAGTCGCTCCCATAGCCAGATACGGGAAACCAGCCCAGGGCGATGCTGAACAGAAGGATGATCATGATCCCAAGCCAGAATGCCGGCAGGCCAAGCCCGATGGTGGACACGAGACGGATCAGATGGTCGGCGAGGCGCCCGCGCCGCCGGGCCGCGAATGCCGCAAGAGGCAACGCAATCAGCACCGCGAGAAGGACACTTCCGAGAACCAGACAAACGGTGGGCTCGATGCGCGTTGCGATCAGCTTGAAGGTGTCGACCCGGTAGATGATGGACTTGCCCAACTCCCCGCGCATCAGATTGCGCAGAAAGTAGACATACTGCAGCCAGAGCGGCTCGTCGAGGCCGTACTGCGCCCGGATGCGTTCGATTGCCTGGGGCGTGCTGCGCACACCGAGCAGCATGCGGGCAGGATCGCCCGGGATGGCGCGCATCATGAAGAAGACAATCGCGCTTACCCCGAACAGCACCGGCAGGAGCTGGATGGGGCGCCAGAGCACGAAGAGATACCGATGCACGGCTAGCCTCCGACCCTGCCAGGGTGCGCGGATCCCGCTGCGTGCAGCCCCGGGCAATGCACCGAGTGTCCCTCAGGCACCAAGCTTTCTGCGCAGGAAGTCCGCGACGACGCGCATGCACGCAGCGCGCTCCTCCACGTGCGGCATATGGCTGGAGTTTTCGAAGATCACCCACTCCACGTCCTTGATGCGGTCCGCGAACGGCTGCACCACCTCTGGCGTCGCCTCGTCGTGGCGACCCGAGACGAGCAGAACCGGCACATTGATCGTGTGCAGACGATCGATCACCGACCAGTCCTTGAGGGGACCTATGACGTGGAACTCGGTCGGACCATTCATGGCCCGATACACTGTCGGATCCGCCTCCATCGCATCGAACGTACGTTTCACCTCCTCCGGCAAGGGGTCCAGGCGACATACATGCCTCTGGTAGAACACTTGCGTCGCGGTCTTGTATTCAGGGCTGTCATACGTGCCAGCCCCCTCGTGCTCGAGTAGAACCGCCTGCACGGCCTGCGGAAGTTGGCTCCGGAGATGGGCCGCAGCCCGTAACCACAGCGCCATGGAAGATGGGGAATTTGCGAGGATCAGGGCCTTCAGGCCTGCAGGGGCCAAGACGGCGTGCTCCGCACCGAGCATCCCGCCCCAGGACTGCCCGAGCAGCGCGTAGTCCTCAGATATGCCCAGATGCCTGAGCAGACTGTCCAACTCCGCCAGAAACAACGCGGGCTGCCAGAACCCGGCGGGTTCATCTGGCAGATGAGTGGAACGCCCATTTCCGAGCTGGTCGTAATGGACGACTGCGCGTCCCGTCTCGGCGATGTCCCGAAAGGCATCGACGTAGTCGTGCGTGCAACCCGGTCCGCCGTGCGCCACTACCAGCGGCGTCAGTCCGCTGCGGAGGTTTCCGCAGATGCGATACCAGGTCTCGTATCCCTGGAAGGGCGCTCGGCCCTCGAGGATGTCATACATAGAGACATACCGTGGAAGTGAAGTGATGCCTGCGTCAGTCACCGGTGATCCCGGATCTGTCGCGCGCTTCGTCGGTGACCGCTGCCATGAGCGCCCAGGACACAACCGAGCTGCAACAGCAATCGCCGTGCCCAGGTGATCAACGTCGACCCCCAGATCCTATCCTGCACCCGGCGCTGCGGCCGAATGGCACGTACAGGCGACACGAGTGCGTCCAGGGCCTCGACGAGTGAAAACGGCCCCCCGGGCAGCACCATGCCGACGCGAATCGGCACCTGTTTTGTGCGCTCGCCGAACCGATCGCCCTTGGCAACGCAAGACACTGCGGCGACATGACTTCACCCACTCAGCGCGATGCAAACACCTCGTTCGCCATCACCACCGTCACGTCCCCGTCCAGCAGCGGCTTGGCGAGCGCGAAGAACGTCGCCACCGCCCCGGAGTCGTTGTGCCGCTCCATGGCCCCGTGGTCCGCATAGCGTTCGTAGGTGGTGAACACGCAGGGGTCCTGCGCGTCCTGCGAGACGAAGTAGTCGACCGTCCCGGGTTCGTTGTCGCGAGCGTTGCGCGCAACCGCCAGCAATGCGTCGTGCATGGTCTGTTCACACCCTGGGCGGACGCGGATGACTGCGGTGATGGCCAAAATGATCAAGTCCTCCAGGAGAATGATCGGTCATGCCGGATGGCGCAAAACAGCGAATGACACATTCGTCTCGCGCCCTTCGATACGGCGGATGCGCGCAACTGCAGCACCCCGGCCGCCAGATCCAGGATCATACCCACAGGGCGATCGCTGCGGCGCGAACTGTCGCCGGTTTTTGCTGCGCGACGCCCGCTCAGGCGCGCGCCGGAAACACCGGCCACCATCCGGTGATGCGCTCGCCATCGAACACGGCGATGTCCCCGAACTGCTGGAATACCGCTTCGCTCTGTTCGGGTCGGAAGAACACGAGATCGTCCGGCTGCAGGCTCAGGGCCTCGCCGGCGTTGAGCATCTCCTGATTGCTGGAGCGCCCGAACAGGCCGTTGTATTGCAAGCCTGGAGGATCCACCGGCCGCGCGAGCCAGTGACCGCCGTGGATGAACACCGTGCGGCGGGTGTTCGGATCCCAAAGCGCCTGCAGCGTCGAGATCGCCCCGAAGACATCCGGCAGGCGGGTCTCGGGCAGGGCCTTGAGCACCGGTGTGGCGATGAAGCAGGCGGGCTCCATGGCCTCCAGCAAGGGCGTGTCGAACCCGGCCGGCTTGACCAGGGCCGACCCGGCCGACACCTCGTTGGCCACGCCGGTGTCGCGGTACAGCCTGTAGGTGAGACTGCCGGCTGCGTTCAGGATCGCCCCCTGGAGCCTTCGCGCCCCCAGGGCGGCGGCCACCTGCTCCGTGGCCTGCCGGTAGGCCTCCCAGCTGTGCGCAAGGGCGCGCTCACGCAGCCCGAACAGCGCTGGCACCGCAGGCACGTGCGGCTCGTATCCCATCAGGCCCGCGAAGCGCAGTCCCGGACTCGCCTTCAGCGCATCGAGCAGCCGCGCGAGCCCTTCGCCCGCTGTCTGACCACCGCGGTGCAAGCCCACGTTGAGCTCGATCGCGACGTCGAGCACGCGATCCTGTCCCTGCGCCAGCGCCGCGTACTGCAGCACCCGCTCCGGCGTATCCACCAGCCAGGTCACGCGCCCTGCCGCATCCCGCGACGCGGGCGGCAATTGCGCGAGGAACGCGGCGGCGGCCGTCACGGGCAGAGGCTTGCCGAGAAACTGCGTCACCCCGGGCATCGTGCGCGCCAGCTCCAGCAGCATGGGCAGGTTGAAGGTCATGACCCGCTCGCTGCCGCTGCGGGCGCGTACCGCCTCGAGGAGCCCCGCTGCGGGCAGCGATTTGGCGACGATGCGATAAGCCATGCCGGACGGCAGGTCACGCCGGAGACGGTCCACGTTCGCCTCCAGACGGGCGCGGTCGACCACCAGGGTCGGTGTGGCGACACCCTCGCGCCGCAGGGCCTGCTGCAGACGTTCGAAATAGGGTGCGCGCGGGCCGCTGCGATCGGCACTGCGCATCAGCACTGCAACACCGACGGCGGCGACCCCGGTGGCCAGCACTGCGCGACGGCCGAGCTTCATGCCCGGTCCGCGCAGCTGATCGTGAGGCCCGCGGTCCTGTGGCGGAGCGGGCGATCGAGGCACGCGTGTTTCACGATTTCCCCGCGAGGTCCCGCAGGGCCTGACCCGTCACGCGGAAGGTCGTCCACTCCTCCATGGCGGTCGCCCCCAGGGCCCGGTAGAAGTCCCACGCCGGCGTGTTCCAGTCCAGCGCGGCCCACTCGAAGCGTCCGCAGCCGCGCTCGACCGCGAGCCGCGCCAGATGCACCAGGAGGGCGCGCCCGATGCCGCGGCGACGGCAGTGCGGCCGCACGTAGAGGTCTTCGAGCCACAATCCGCGACGGCCGAGGAAGGTGGAGAAGTTGTGGCAGTACACGGCGAACCCGGCCAGCGCGCCGTCCGCGTGTGCCAGCAGTACCTCCGCTCCGGGATGGGCGCCGAACAAGGCCTCGGCAAGCCCCGCCTCGTCCGTCGTGACCAGATGGCTGAGGCGCTCGTACTCCGCGAGCTCGCGGATCAGACCCAGCACGTCCGGAACATCCTCCCGCCCCGCCTGACGGATCACCAACTCCTGCGGCACACCCTGGTCCATCATGCCCTCCCCTGCACCGATCACTCGGGCCAGCGCACGATGCCGGTCACGATGGCGGTGAAGTCCGCGATCGCCGGATCGTGCCCCACCCACTGGTCGAACGAAACCTCGTACACCCCCGGAGGAACGTTGCGCCGACCGAAGGGCCACATCTCCCCGATCGCCACCGCCTCCCCCGCAGCGTCCAGCGCCCGCAACCTCACGCGCACCCCGACCGGATATTCGCAGCGCACCTGTACCTCCCCGGCCGCCCGCAACACCGGACAGGGCTGATCGCGACAGCCGTCGACCCACTCGGCCCGCACCACCCGCACGCTGACGTCGTCCTCGCCACAAGGCGGCTGTGCCCACACCGCCCCCGTCGCCAGCCACAGCAACACCCCCCAAACCCCGGGGTCAGGTCTTGCCTTTTGCCCCCCACCCACACCGGCTGCGTTCGCCCTCTCGCCGCCGGAGGCAGACGCAGCGGTTCGCCGGGGACCTTGAGCGCGGATCAACATGCATAGCCTCCCGGGTCTAGTTCCGAGACACCACCAGCGACGCGTTCTGGCCGCCGAACCCGAAAGCATTGACCTGAAGCACATCCACCGAACCTAGCGCCGGCTCGCGAATCACGGCATGCAGACGCCCTACCTCGTCCATCAATTCGCTCTCGTCGTGCGTTCCGGCCGTAGGCAACACCATCCCGTCGCGCATGCCCAGCAGACCCGCCAGCAGGCCCATTGCCCCAGCCGGCCCATGTGGGTGGCCGAAGTTGCCCTTCGGGGAAGTGATGCGCAGTCGCCGCTCGCGGCTACCGAAAATGCGGTTGAGCGCCGACAGCTCGGCGACATCGCCCACGGGTGTGCCGGTGCCGTGCGCCACTACGGCGTCGATGTCATCCGCGCCACCAGACAGTCGCGCGTCAGTGATGGCGTGCTCCATCACTTTCTGCTCCCATCTGCCCTCGGGTTCAGGTGAAGAGGGATGGTAGCCATCGGCCAGCGTCGCGTAGCCGCGCAGGCGACAGTGGATGACGGCACCGCGCTGCCTCGCGCGGTCGGCGCGCTCCAGCACGAACATGCCTGCGCCTTCACCCAGCATGACGCCGAAGCGGTGCTTGTTGAAGGGTCGGCAGGTCTTGTAGGGGTCGGGCTGAGGGCTGAACATCCTGTTGTTGCGCGCACCGAAGAACACCAGCGGACTGATCGGGCAATCCGTGCCTCCGGCGATCGCGACGTCGATCTCGCCTGATTCAATCATCCGTGCGGCGATGCCCATGGCGTCATGCGATGAGGCGCAGGCGGTGGCCAGGGACAGTTGCGGTCCGTGCAAACCGAAGCGCAACGCGATGTGGGCGGCGGGCATGTTCAGCAGCGAGTTCGCCATGAACTTCGACGAGACCGCCTCCGGCCCGGACGACTCCAGCAATGCCTGGTTCTCCGCGTGCCAGTCCACACCACCGAGCGCGCTGCCCACCACCACCGCAGTGCGCAACGGGTCGAACTCCTCGATGCCCGCATCCGCCACAGCCTGCGCCGCGGCCGCAATCGCATAGTGCGCGAAGCGCGCGGAGTTGCGCACCACCCGCTCCTCCATCCATCTGCCCGCATCGAAGTCCTGGATGAGCGACATCCAGATGTTCTCGTGTCCGCCCTTCCAGGGCGCAGGCCCGGCCACCACCTTTCCGGCCAGCAGGCTGGCGTTGAAGGCCGAGAGATCCTGCCCGATCGAGGAAATGACTCCGAGACCGGTGATGGCAACGTTTTCCAAGGACGCTTCTCCGAATGCACTGACCTGAACTCCCGATTGTAGCCCCACATCGGGGTCGGACCTCGGAAAACGCTTGATTTCGTTGGATTAAGTGGCGAAAAACGCCTGTATTTCGGCGTTAGGGGCTGCTTTTTGACCCTGAAAACGCGGAGCTCTGCCCCCCCCTTCGCCGCTGGCTGGACCGACGCGCCGGAGGTCACCCTGGGGCCATGCGGCACGGAGGTATCGACCGCTATCGCGGCTCGGCAAAGCGAGGCTCCGGCAGCGCTGGGGCACGCCAGCAAGGCGCAGGCAGTGGTGCGCGCTCAAGCGGTGGCCACATCCCCGGAGGCACCACTCTCGTCGTACAGGACGAACCGATTCTTGCCGCACCGTTTCGCCTCATAAACGGCCTCGTCGCCCCGGCGCATCACGCTCGCGAGATCGGGACAACGATCCGTCCACACCGCGACGCCAACACTGCAACCGATGCCGCTGCCGATGCCCGAGACCTCCTCGACCAGGCGCGTCGCGACTGGCAGTGCGGAGCCCTCGATCGCGTCGGACGGCGCGGTGAGGCAGACCACGAATTGGTCGCCGCCGAGGCAGGCAGCCATGTCGTCGCCGCGGATCAGCGACCGCAGAATCCAGGCCGTGCGGACGAGCACGCGATCGCCCTGCTTGTGCCTGAGCCGGTCGTTGATCGCCTTGAGCCCGTCGAGATCGACAAACAGCAGCGCGACACGGCGCCCGGGTCCGGTACCCAGTGCCGCATGCATCCGCGCGACGCGCTCCAGGAACACTGCGCGTCCCGGCAAGCCGGTAAGCGCGCCGCATGTGCCTGACCAAACTCTGCGGCAACCCTCTCGTTCTGCAGTACCGGGTCGGTCAACTGGCTCTGTGCCTCGTGCTCCCGCGCCCCGACCGAGCGCAGAGAGTGCTCGAGATCCGCCAGTTCGGAGATGGTCACGGTATGCCGGGGCGGATCCTCTCCGCGCTCCGTGGATCGGGACGTCGCCAGCACCCAGCCGACCTGCTCGGTGATGCGCCGGGACATCCGGTCCGCAGCGAGAAGCGCCATCACCAGGAATGCGACACCGACCAGCGCCAGCGGCATCATCGACCGATGGATGCGGGCTTCGAATTCGGTGAAGGGCACGCTCACGGCCACCCGCCATTGCCAGCCCGGCACCTGCACCAGGCTGGTCGTCACGCGCTGGCTGTCCAAAGAGACGGCCTCGAACACCCCCTGCCGCCCTGCCCGCACTTGCGACATCACCGAGGCGGGCACCTCGCACCCGACGAAACCCGCCGCATTTCACGAGTGCGCCACCGCCTTGCCCCGTGCGTCGATCACCGTCGCAGCCCAACCCGGCGGCGGTCTCTGCGCCGCCACGAGCCGGCCCAGGGTATCGGTCAGGAGCGCCATGCGCAGGCAGTAGACCACGTGGCCATCACGCAGCACCGGTAACCCTGCGGTGATCACTACACTTTCGCTGTCGGGAAAGGCGAAGGCTCCCGAGGCCGCTGGCCTTCCCGTCGCGAACACGGCATGAAGAGCCTCGGGATCATTTGCGAACAGGCCCCGCGTGCCGAGCGCCACGAGCGTGAGAAACAACAGGCGACGATCCCGCGCAGCCAGACTGACGGCGCGCACCTCCGTATGCGCGAAGGCAACCCGCTGTGCGGGCGCGCAAAGGCCAGGAACGTCGTCACGGATCGCCGTTTCCGAGGTTGCAGGCGCGCTCGGACAGCCCACGGCGGCACGGGGCTGCTGGCGCACCGTGCTCGCGGTGGCCTCCGGGCGCCCCGTCAGCTCCGCGGTCAGTGCCGTCTGCCGCGCCTGCCCGGGCTCATACGCCGAGTTGGGGGCAAACCCCAGCAGGCGCGGTGAAGCGAGCAGAGCCACCGCAAACAGCCACCCCTTATGCTTGCCCAATGGGTCATGTCAGTCGCGCTGGCGTCGGTTTCAGGCGCTGTTTGGTCCCATCGGCGCCGTCACTACACGCACGGCCTGCGCGCGAGGCCCCTGATGGGGAAACGCTTGGCCTGACTGTACGCCGCCGGACGCCGTTGCGCTGCCCGCCCGGGATGCACTGGCCACCCGGTGGCCAAGCGCCCCGGCTCCGCCTCGCACCGGCCCGCGGGCGGCCGGTTTCATGCCGAACGAATACCAACGCAATTCAGGGGCGGTGCGTGTCAAGGTAGTTGTCGCCTGAGTCATGCGGCGGATACCGTTTCTTCTGAGGTCGGACCGAATGCCGTGCCGACGATCTGGTCACGCTCGGGATTGAGGGCGACAGCCTCAACGGGGGTCCAGTTGCGCGTGCGACCGGACCAGCGTGCGGGGTAGCGTTCCCGGGCCTGGAGGTATACCGCATGCCGTCTGGCCAGGATCGGGCGGTCCTCTCCAGCGTGCCGCTGCGCCGGACTGACGTAGCGGATGGCGCTGTGCTGGTGCTCGAAGTTGTACCAGTGCACGAATCGGTGTGCCCACTGCCTCGCTACATCCAGGGTCGCGAATCCCCTGGCCGGGAATTCCGGCCGGTACTTCGCGGTGCGGAACAACGCCTCGACGAAGGCGTTGTCGTCGCTCACGCGCGGACGCGAGTAGGAGGGCTTTACCCCCAGCCGGTGCAGCATGGCCAGCACCGTGGTGGCCTTCAAGGTCGAGCCGTTATCGCCGTGAAGCACTGGCCTGTGGGGGCGCTCGATCGCGGCGATGCGCTCGGCCAGCGCAGT
>JBILUV010000326.1:0-3742 GCA_044370825.1 Burkholderiales bacterium
GCCTCCCAGGACGGAAGCCTGAACCGCCGTCACCGCCACCGTTGGCCGGCCCGTCCAAGCCCGGGCGATGCACTGGCTCGAGGGCCGTGACCACGCCGCTCAGGGCAGCTGCTCGCCCAGGGCGCGGGGTGGGATGTCGGGCGTGACCGCGTGCGGGATGGGATCGCCCTCCAGCGCCTTGCGGTCGTCTTCCGCGGTCTTCACTTTTCGGACGAACAGCGTGTAGAACGTCGGCACCACGAAAAGGGTGAGCAGCGTGCCCACCAGCATCCCGCCCACCACGACCCAGCCAATCGCCTGCCGCGCTTCCGCGCCGGCACCGGTGGACGTCGCTAGCGGCAATGCGCCCAGGACAGTGGCAAGCGTGGTCATCAGGATGGGGCGCAGACGCAGCGTCGAAGCTTCCACCACGGCATCGAATTTCTCACGGCCTTCGCGCCGCAGCTGATTGGCGAACTCGACGATCAGAATACCGTTCTTGGTGATGAGGCCGACCAGCATCACCAGACCGATCTGGCTGTAGACGTTCAGCGTACCGCCCCGCCCCATCAGCATGTTGATGTACATGGCAAGCAGCGCGCCGGTCATGGCCAGGGGCACCGTGAGCATGATCACCAGCGGACCGACGAAGCTCTCGAACTGGGCGGCGAGCACAAGGTAGATGAAGGCCAGCGCCAGGGCGAAAGTGATGTACAACTGCACGCCGGTTTCGCGGAACTCGCGCGACTCGCCATCCAGATCGGTAGCGGTACCCGGGGGAAGTTCCTCCTGCACCGTCTTGTCGATGAAGGTGAGCGCCTCGCCCAGGGTGAAACCCTCGGCGATGTTGCCGTTGACGATCGCAGCACGCAGCTTGTTGAAGTGGTTCAGCTCCTTCGGCGCAACGGCTTCGCGTACCGTCACGAGATTGGAAAGCTGGTGCAGTTCGTCGCCCGTGCCTCGCACGTAGATGGAGGTCAGATCCGAGGGCTGGCGCCGGTTGGCATCCTCCACCTGCACCACCACGTCGTACTGCTTGCCCTCGCGCTTGAAGCGGGTCACGTCGCGACCACCCATCAGGGTCTCGAGGGTGCGACCGATGTTCTCCATGGACACCCCCAGAGCCGAGGCCTTGTCCCGGTCGATCTCGACCTTGAGCTGGGGTTTGTTGAGCTTCAGGTCGGTGTCGAGGCCGGTGATTCCCTTGTACTGGCTGAGCTTGGCCATGACCTTGCCGACCTTGCCCTGCAGTTCCTCGTAGCTGTTGCCATAGATCACGTAATTGATCTTCTTGTCCAGGAAGCTGCCACCCAGGGAAGGGGGATCCTTGGTGAAGGAGATCACGCCCGGCAGGCCACCGAAAAGCTTGGGCGTCAATTCCTTGGTGATCGACATCTGCGAACGGGTGCGCTGGTCCCAGTGAGACAGCACCGCGAAGGCAATGCCCAGGTTCACCGGGTTGGGTCGCTCCAGGCCGGGGGCGACGACGGCGAACAGAGTCTCGATCTCGGGCACTCCGGCGGCGATCTTCTCCACGGCGTGCATGTACTTGTCCGTGTACTGCATGGTGGAGCCCTCCGGCGCCACCACGAAGGCCATGAAGCTGCCGCGGTCCTCCACAGGCGAGAGTTCGGACTTCATCTGGCCGAACAGCCAGACCGCCGCCGCACTGGTGGCCAGGAAGACGACCACGATGAGCCAGCGCGCCCGCAGGGTACCGCGCAACACGGCGCGGTAGCCGTTGTTCATGCCCTCGAAGAAACGCTCGGTCACGTGGTAGAAACCGTGGCCGGCGTGCGGCTTGAGCAGCTTCGAGCACATCATCGGCGTCAGCGTCAGGGCCACGAAACCGGACACGAACACCGCCGCCACCACGGTCATGGCGAATTCGATGAACAGTTGGCCGGTACGTCCGGTCATGAACAGCAGCGGCACGAACACGGCAGCCAGGGTGATGGTCATCGCGACCACGGCGAATCCGATCTCCTTCGCCCCCTTGAGCGCCGCCTTGTAGGGTGGCAGGCCGTCCTCGATGTGGCGGTGGATGTTCTCCAGCATCACGATGGCGTCGTCCACCACCAGACCGACCGCCAGCACGATGCCGAGCAGGCTAAGCACGTTGATGGAAAAACCCATCAGGTAGACGAAGAAGAACGCGCCGATCAGCGATACCGGGATGGTCACGGCAGGGATCAGGGTGGCGCGGAAGCTGCGCAGGAACACGAAGATCACCAACACCACCAGGATCAAGGCCTCCACCAGAACCTTGTAGACCGACTTGATGGCGGCGTCGACAAACTGCGAGGTGTCGACGGCGACCTTCATGCTCATGCCTTCGGGCAGGGTCTTCTGCAGACGGGGCATGAGGTTGTTGACAGCCTCGGCGATGGCCAGCGTATTGCCGGTGGACTGCTTCACCACGCCCAGACCGAGCGCCTCGTTGCCGCCGACGCGCACGACCTTGCGGTTCTCGTACGGACCGGCCTTGGCGTAGCCAACGTCGCGCAAGCGCACCGGGTACCCGCCAGCCTCGCGGATGATCATGTCGTTGAACTGCTCGGCGCTCTTCAGGTCGGTCTCGGCCAGGACCGTGAACTCACGGTCGGTACTCTCGATGCGCCCGCCAGGGGAGTCGAGGTTCTGCCGGATCAGGGCGTTCTCCACGTCCTGGGCGGCGAGCCCGAACGCCGCGAGGCGTTCACGGTCGAGCCAGACCCGCATGGCGTACTTGCGCTCACCGCCGATCACCACCGTCGCCACGCCCGGAAGGGCCTTGAGGGGATCGGTGAGAAAGCGGTCGGCGTAGTCAGTCAGCTCCATCGGGCTGTGGCGGTCGCTGCTGAGCGCAATCCACATGATCGGCCACGCGTCCGCCTCGATCTTGCTGACCACCGGATCCATTGCGGTACGCGGCAGCTGTGCCTTGACCCGAGCCACCCGGTCGCGCACGTCATTGGCAGCGGCCTCCACGTCGCGCGAGGTCTGGAAGGTGACCGTGATCTCGCTCACCTCCTCGCGACTCTTGGACTTGATCGTCTTGATGCCCTCGATCCCGGACAGGGCGTCCTCGACCGGCACTGTGATGACGCTCTCCACGACCTGGGCCGTGGCGCCCTTGTAGACGGTGCGCACCGACACCGTGGGCGGGTCGATCTTGGGGTACTCGCGCACCGCGAGTCGGTCGAACGAAATCACACCGAGCAGAATGATGAGCAGACTCATCACGGTGGCAAGGACGGGCCGCTTGATGGAAATGTCGGATAGCACCATGGTCTGGTCCTCCTAACCTGCGTGTTTCTTCGGGATGCGTGGTTTCGGGACGGGTCGCTCAGCCCTTGGCCGGCGGCGCCCCCGCGCCAGGTGCGGCGGGTGGTTGCGATGGCAGCACCATGATGGGAGCCCCGTCCTTCAGCTTGATCTGGCCCTCGGTGACCACCACATCGCCAGGAGCGAGCCCGGACGACACCTCGACCTTGCCGGGGCGGCGCATGCCGATATCAATCTTGGTCAGCACGGCCTTGCCGTCCACGACCTTGAAAACGAAGGTCTGCTGCCCCTGGGGCCACACGGCGGGCTCGGGAATGACGATGGCGTTCTCGCGCTTTTCCATGGCAAGGTTCACGCGAACAAACATGCCGGGTTTGAGCTTGAGGCCCGTGTTCTGCACCCGCCCGCGCAGCAGGATGGTGCGGGTACGCTCATCGACTACAGGCTCGAATGCGTACACCTGCCCGGCGAAGGTCTCGCCCGGATAGGCATCCAG
>JBILUV010000084.1:0-13398 GCA_044370825.1 Burkholderiales bacterium
GATCGTCGGCATCCTGCTCGCCAAGGACCTGCTGCGCTACTACGCCGGCGAGGAGTTCAACGTCCGCGACATGCTGCGCCCGGCCATCTTCATCCCCGAGTCCAAGCGCCTCAACGTGCTGCTGCGCGAGTTCCGCTCCACCCGCAACCACATCGCCATCGTGGTGGATGAGTATGGCGGCGCCTCCGGCCTGCTCACCATGGAGGACGTGCTGGAGCAGATCGTCGGTGACATCGAGGACGAATACGACTTCGACGAGACCGAGGACAACATCGTCTCCCAGCCGGCCGGCCGCTTCCGGGTCAAGGCCACCACCGAGATCGCCGATTTCAACGACGCCTTCGGCACCCGCTTCAGCGACGAGGACTTCGACACAGTCGGCGGCCTGGTGGTGAACGGCTTCGAGCGCGTGCCCAAGCGCGGCGAGGAGATCGTCATCGAGGGCCTGCGCTTCAAGGTGCTGCGGGCCGACAGCCGGCGCGTGCACTCCCTGCTGGTGGACCGGGTCAGCCCGGCCGGATGAGGCGCGACACCGGCGCTCCCCGCGCCGTCTGGCTCCGCCGCCTCGCCGCCCTCGCCCTGGGGGCCCTCACCGTCCCGGCCTACGCCCCCCTGGGCTGGTACGCGCTGGCCCTGGCCTCGCTCGCCGCTCTCGCATGGCTGGTGCTCGAAGCCCCGGATGTCCGCCGCGCCGCCGCCCTCGGTTACGCCTTCGGCCTGGGCCTGTTCACCGCCGGCATCGGCTGGATCTACATCGCCCTGCACCAGTTCGGCGGCATGCCGGGCTGGCTCGCGGCGCCGGTCACGCTGGTGTTCGCCGGCTATCTCGCCCTCTACCCCGCCGCCGCCTGCGCCATCGCCCGGTTCCTCCCCGCGTCGCGGCGCTGGTGGGGTCTGGCGGCCGCCTGGGCCCTGACCGAGTGGCTGCGCGGCTGGGTGTTCACCGGTTTCCCCTGGCTGGCGGTGGGCTACTCCCAGGTCCCGGCCAGCCCGCTGGCGGGGCTGGCCCCGGTGCTGGGCGTGTTCGGGGTATCGGGCGCCGCCGTGCTGGCCGCCTCGGCGCTGGCCCAGGTGCTGGCCTGGCAGCAGTGGCGCGCCGGCCTGGCCACGCTGGCCCTGCTGGCCGCCGCCGGCCTCGGGCTCGGGCGGGTGGCCTGGACCGAAGTCCGCACCCCGGCCCTGCCCGTGACCCTGGTGCAGGGCAACGTCGCCCAGGACATGAAGTTCCGCGAGGACACGCTGCTGCGCACCCTGTCGCGCTACGCCGAGGCGGTGGAAAGCGCCGGAACACGGCTGGTGATCCTGCCGGAGACGGCGCTACCTCTGTTCCTGCACGAGATCCCCCCGGAGTATCTGGCGCGGCTCGCCGCGGCCGCCGCGGCGCGCGGGGGCGACGCCATCGTTGGCGTGTTCGACAACGCGCCGCCCGGCAGCGACCGCTATTTCAACACCGTGATGAGCCTGGGAGGCGCGCCGGTGCAGCACTACCGCAAGGACCATCTGGTGCCCTTCGGCGAGTTCATCCCCTTCAAGCGGCTGCTGGCGCCGGTTATCAACGACTGGCTGCACATCCCGCTGTCGGACCAGACCCCTGGCGGCACCGACCAGAAGCCGCTCGAGGTGGCCGGCGAGCGGGTGGCGATGAACATCTGCTACGAGGACGTGTTCGGCGAGGAGATCATCCGCCAGCTGCCCGGCGCCACCGTGCTGGCGAACGTGAGCAACGACGCCTGGTACGGCCGCTCCTGGGCCGCCGAACAGCACCTCCAGATCTCGCAGACCCGTGCGCTCGAGACCGGCCGCTGGATGCTGCGCGCCACCAACACCGGGGTGACCGCGGTCATCGACCACTGGGGCGTGGTGCGGGCGCAGTTGCCGCAGTTCCGCGACGAGGTGCTGGTGGCCGAGGTCGAGGGCCGCACCGGGGCGACGCCCTACGTGCGTACCGGCAACTGGGCCGTGGCCGGGCTGTCCATCGCGGCACTGGCCGTGGCGGCCCGCCCGGGACGCCGAAAGCCGCGCGCGGTGGCACACTAAGTACGAAAGCTGCCATCCCGGCCCGGGTGACCGGGGCCCGCAGGCACCCATCCAACGCTCCACGGAGGACCGCCATGTTCCGACCCGACCGTCTGTTCGCCCTGGCCTGGGGCCTCGTCCTGGCCCTCACGGCCTCCGCCCCCTGGGCCGCCGCGCCCGTCATCGTCGATACCGCCGGGGTCGAGGCCGCCCTCGGCCGCGGCGCCATCGTGTGGGACGTCCGCCCCGAGGAGGACTACCGCAAGGGCCACATCCCGGGCGCCGTGAACATGGACGACATCCTGATACAGCTGAGGGATCAGAAAAGCGAGGACTACCTCTCCGTGCCCAGGCTGGCGGCCCTGCTGGGCGAGGCCGGCATCGATCCGGCACGCGAGATCGTGGTCTACGGGCCCAAGGCGGCCACCTCGGCCTATTTCGGCCTGGCCACGCTGCAGTGGCTGGGGGCGGCCTCGGCCAGCGTCTACCACGGCGGCATCGACGACTGGAAAAGCGCGGGCAAGGCGGTGGCCACGGAACCGACGCGCCTGCCGGCGCTGAGCCTGACGCTGCAACCGCGGGACGAGATGCTGATCTCCACCCGGGATGTGATCGCCCGCCTCAACCGGGCGGACGTGCAGATCATCGATGCCCGCACCGCGCGGGAATTCGCCGGCGACGACATCCGGGCCCTGCGCGGCGGCCACATCCCCGGGGCGGTGAACATCCCCTACGAGGCCAACTGGGTGGACCCGGACACCCCGCGCAAGCTGGTGCGGCGCCAGGTGAGCAACAAGGACGGCCTCGATCTCAAGCCCGCGGACCAGCTGGCGACGCTCTACGCCGGCCTCGACCCGTCCAAGGAGACCATCGTCTACTGCCAGAGCGGGGTGCGGGCCTCCAACACGCTCGCGGTGCTGCAGACCCTGGGCTTCAGCAACGTGAAGGTGTACGACGCCTCGTGGCTGGGCTACGGCAACACCCTGGACGCCCCCGCGGAGAGCGTGTCGTACTTCAACGTCGGCCGGGTCAACAGCCTGCTCAACGCCCTGCAGTCCCGCGTCGAGGACCTCGAGGACCGGCTGACCCGGCTCAAGAAGGCGACCGGCTGCCAGGAGTGCTGAGGGCCGCACGTCCGCGGCAGGCCGCAGGCCGCATCCCGTCGCGGAGCGCCACGCGGTTCGGGCCCGCCGCGCGCCGTCACTGGATCTTCTTCAGGTACTCCTTGGTGAAGACCTTGTCGGGCAGCTCGACCAGCTTCATGCCGTCGTATTCCATGACCGAGCGTGAGTCGGCCTTGACCGCATCGGTCATCACCAGGCGGGTGGGGCGCACCCGCCCGCCGAGGCTGCGGTAGTCCTCGTAGGTGCAGGTCTTGAGCAGCCGGTCCGACAGCGAGTAGAACTCCGCCCTGGCCGGGGCGTTACCCTTCTGCCGCACCCAGTACTTCACCCGCTGGTAGGTGACGCCGCGGTCCACCGCGGTCAGGTCGAGGACGAAATGCGGCTCCTCGCCCAGCTTCTCCACCCCGAGCAGGGTGGCGTTGTAGTCGCCGCCGAAGTTGGCGCGGGCGATGTCGCCGTTCGACACCACGCCGGTCAGCCGCTGGGCCAGCGACAGCCGCACCGGCTGCGACACATTCGGCACGAACAGCCACAGATCGCGCCCCTTCATCAGCAGGATCTGCCCGCGCTCGGACGCCGGCGCCAGCGTCTGGACGATGGTGTTGTCATTGCCCTTGGACCAGACCTTGAGGTCGCGCACCTCCGGTGCAGCCCCGCCCTCGACCGAGCGGATGCGCACGTTCACCTCGAAGCCCTGGGTGGGGAAGCGGATCTCGTCCGCCAGCCGCAGGATGGTCTTCGGGTCGTTGGGGTCCACCGCCTGGGCGGAGACCGCCGAAGAAAAAAACCCGGAAAGCGTCAGGGCACCATAAAGAAACGCCCTTCTGCGGCCGAAATCCACCTGACCTACATGGAAAGCCGTCATATGTCCTCGCAGCACAATAACTGCATGCCTATCATAATGAACCGATGACATCCGGGTAAACGCGCATGGCCATCGTCACCCTACAGCACGTCATCAAGGAATACCGCCTCGGCGACCACATGGTGCGCGCCCTGGACGACGTGTCGCTCACCGTCGACGCCGGCGCCTTCCTCGCCATCGCCGGCCCCTCGGGCAGCGGCAAGTCGACGGTGCTGAACATCATCGGCTGCATCGACACCGCCACCAGCGGACGCGTGACGGTTGCTGGCCATGACGTGAGCGGCCAGACGCCCGACCAGCTGGCGAGCCTGCGTGCCCGTACCATCGGCTTCATCTTCCAGACCTTCAATCTTCTTCCGGTGCTGAGCGCCGAGGAGAACGTCGAGTACCCGCTGCTGCAGATGTCCGAGATCGGCCGCAAGGAGCGTCGCGACCGCGTGCAGCAGATGCTCGACGTGGTCAACCTGTCGAAGTTCGCGAAGCACCGCCCCAACCAGCTGAGCGGCGGCCAGCGCCAGCGCGTGGCCATCGCCCGCGCCCTGGTGACCCACCCGGCCATCGTGCTGGCCGACGAGCCGACAGCCAACCTCGACCACAAGACGGGTGAAGGCATCCTCACCCTGATGCGCGACATCAACCGCCACCTGAAGACCACCTTCATCTTCTCCACCCACGACAAGAAGGTGATCGACTCCGCCGACCGGCTGATCGGCATCGAGGACGGGCGCATCCGGCTGGTGGGCACGCGCAAGGACGGGCAGTGGGACATCACCAGCCTGCGGCGCACCAGCGCCACGCCCTCGCCTGCGCCGACCCCGGCGAGCCGGAAGGCCACCCGCATCATGGGCAGCGAGACCGGCCTCATGGGCACACACACCGAACTCATGGCCACGCGCCCGGAAAGAACCCCCTGAGGACGACTCCGATGACCCCACTCCGATCGCCCGCCCGCCTGGCCCTCCTGCTGCTGCCGGGCCTCGCCCTCGCGCTGGCCGCGATGCCCGCTGCCGGCAAGGACCTGACTGCTGCACAGGCCGCCACCGCCAAACGTGCGGCCATGGCGCGGGCCGACGCGATCGCTGCCCGCACTGCCACCACGCGCCCGCAGTCAGTGCAACCGTCCACCACGCAGCAGCCGACGGCCGTTGCGCGCGCGGATGACCTCGCGGCTGCGCCCACCGTGCGCGCCGCTCCGGCCAGCGCCGCGACGATCGACGCCGCAGCGGAGCCCATGACGGGCGATGTGCTGGGGACCACCGGCACCGGCGCAAGCGACCTCGCAAAAATCCGGGACGCCCCGGCCACTGCGACGCTGGAGCCCACCGCACCCGCTGCGAGCGAGGCGCCGGTACAGCTCGCGGCTGGGCCCGCGAACGCGACGGACGCAGGCACGGGACTCGTTGTACCCAATGCCTCGTCGGATGAAGCCCCGCTGCAACTCGCCGCAGGCCCGGGACGGCTCGACGACGAACCGATCGAACTGGCCGCCGGACCCGGACGCCTGGACGACGGCCCCATGGAACTTGCCGCCGGCCCGGGCTCGCTCAACCTCGCCGACGCCAGCGCCGGCGACGGGAAAGGTCGCCGTACCGAGGACGCCAGGCTCCAGTGGCGCGGGTTTCTGCAACAGGAGACGGCCTACACCTACGCTTCGCCCGGCCACATGTCGACCGCGGTGCTGCGCGCGCAGTTCGGCACCCAGGGCCGGGTGCACAGCAACCTGAAGTGGAAGATGAGCCTCCGCGGCGAATTCGACCCGGTGTATGCGTGGTCGGACTTCTACCCCGACGCGGCGCGGCGCGACCAGCGGCTGTTCACCCTGATCGGCGAGACCTACATCGACACCACGGTCAAGGGCTGGGACCTGCGCCTGGGCCGGCAGAACATCGTCTGGGGCGAGATGGTCGGCCTGTTCTTCGCCGACGTCGTCACCGCCAAGGACCTGCGCCACTTCATCCTGCCCTCCTTCGACATCATCCGCCTGCCGCAGTGGGCAGTGCGCGGCGAGTACTTCATCGGCAAGGACTCGCACGTTGAGTTGCTCTGGATCCCGATCACCACCTTCGACCGCATCGGCAAGCCGGGGGCGGAGTTCTACCCCTTCCAGGCGCCGGCGCCGGCGGGCTTCACCCAGAACTTCCGCGACGACCAGCAGCCCGCCCGCAGCCTCGCCAACTCCAACGTGGGCGCGCGCTTCTCCACCCTGCGCCAGGGCTGGGACCTGTCGGCCTTCTGGTACCGCAGCATGGACAGCGCGGCCACCTTCTACAGCGAGATCATCCCCACCGGACCGGCCAGCGGCACCATCATCTACACCCCGCGCCACGACCGCATCTGGCAGACCGGCGGCACGGTGAGCAAGGACGTCAACGCCAGCGTCATGTTCAAGGCCGAGGCCGTCTACACCTCGGGCCGCAGCTTCAACGTCACCCGCGCCACCCAGCCCGGCGGCGTGGTGCAGTCCGACACCGTGGACTACGCGCTGGGCCTGGACTTCACCCTGCCGGAAGACTCGCGGCTCAACACCCAGGTGTTCCAGCGCATCTACACCAGCCACGACAACGCCATGCTGCAGGACCGCTTCGAGACCGGCGCCACTGTGCTCTATCACCGCAAGCTGCAGCCGAAGATGGAAGGCGAGGTGCTGGTGATCCAGAGCCTCAACCGCTGGGAAAACCTCATCCGCCCGCGTGTGATCTGGAAACTCGACACCAACCTGCGCGTGGCGGCGGGCGTGGACATTTTCAACGGGCCGGTGACGGGGGCCCTGGGGCGGTTCAACAATCGCGACCGCATCTACGTGGAAACACGTTACGACTTCTAGGGTTGATCAGTGCCATGAGCCTGTCGGTGGTTGTGTCCAGCCGGAATGCCGCGGCAAGCCAGCTCGAGGCCTTGGTACGGCATCTCCAGTTTTCCCTATGCATCGCTTGACGAGGCGTGTCCAATGACGGATGCCACACAGTCTCGCCGCCAGACTGTCCTCCGGCATATGGTCGCCGCCGCCCGGCTGGACCTGACGCTGGGTATGCGCAACGTCATCAGGCAGTCGCGCAGAAGCGGCCTTGGATTGTTCGCGGTGATCATGGGTGTCGCCGCATTGATCCTCGCCGGGGGGTTCTTTGAGTGGAGCTACCACGCAATGCGGGAAGGGATGATCCGGTCTCGGCTCGGGCACGCGCAGGTAGTGACGAAGGGCTACTACGAATCGGGGACCGCTGACCCCTTCGCTTTTCTGATGGACGGTGCGTCGCAGACGTTACGGGCGCTCCGCTCCATGCCGAATGTCGTGGCCGTGGCGCCGCGCGTCGAGTTCGGCGGCTTGATCAGCAAGGGCGAGGCAACCATCTCGTTCATGGGGCAGGGCGTAGATCCGACGGCGGAGGAACGCCTTGCCGGAGCGATTCACATGGTCGAAGGCTCAGCACTCGCTTCGTCTGATGGCCGCAGCGTCGTTCTCGGGCAGGGCCTCGCGGCGAACCTCGGCGCCAAAGTCGGCGACACGGTCACGTTGCTGGTCTCCACCAAGACCCGCGGTGTCAATGCGGTCGAACTGAGGATCGCGGGAATCTTCGTGACCAGTTCAAAAGCCTATGACGACTATGCCCTGCGTCTTCCCCTGACTACGGCGCAAGAACTCCTGCGTGTCCAGGCTGTGCATGCCCTTGTGGTGCTGCTCGATGACATCGAGAACACCGACCGATTCATAGAGCAGGCCTCCGCACTGCCAGTCGACTCCCGCCTGGAGGTTCTGCCATGGTATCGGCTCCCAGAGGCCGATTTCCATCGCAAGACCGTGGAGCTCTTCAGCAGCCAGATGAACTTCCTCAGGATTCTGGTCGCCGTGATCATCGTATTGAGCATATCCAATACTCTGATGAGCAATGTGCGCGAACGCATCGGCGAAATCGGCACCTGCATGGCCATGGGTGACAGCAGGTCTACCATCAGGCGCCGTTTCGTACTCGAGGGAGCGGTGCTTGGCGCAACTGGCGGCTTGGCCGGAACAACACTCGGCATTCTGCTCGGCCTGATCATCGATCGCATTGGCATCCCCATGCCACCCCCGCCAGGAATGAGCGTCGGGTTCGACGCCGGAATACGCCTCACCCCGACCGTCATATCGGGCGCCTTCATCATCGCGGTGGTCACTGCACTCCTTGCAGCGGCCTATCCGGCTTGGAATGCATCCAGGCTTCCGGTAGTGGACGCCCTTCGGCATGCCCGCTGAGCAGCAGAGCATACGCCCGACACGAGTCTCCCTTCGAGGCTTGCTCCTGCTCGCTCGGCGCAACGTGATCCGGCAGCGTGCGCGCTCCGTGACGACCCTCGGTGCCATCGCTTTCGGTGTAGCCTGCCTGATCCTGAGCGAGGGATTTGTCCAAGACACCTTCGTGCAACTCGGCGAGGCAATCATTCATTCCCAGTCCGGGCACATCCAGGTGGCGAGGCGTGGATTCTTCGAACGCGGGGCCCATCAGCCTGAGCGCTACCTTATCGATTACCCGGATGATCAGAAGAAACTGATCCGCAGCATGGAAAGCGTCACCGATGCCATGGCTCGGCTGAATTTCGCCGGCGTTCTCGGCAATGGGCGTGCAGACCTCGCTGTCATTGGCGAGGGCATCGAACCTGAAAGCGAGTCGAAGCTCGGGACCTTCATGAAGGTCGTCGCCGGACGCAACCTTTTGCCTACGGACAAGTTCGGAGTGTTGTTGGGGCACGGCGTCGCGAATGCGCTCAGGCTTGCCCCTGGGGACCGCGCCACCGTCGTCACCAACACCTCGGACGGCGCGATGAACACCCTGGACCTGGAAGTGGTAGGGGTGTTTCGAACATTTTCAAAGGATTATGACAGCCGGGCCATCAAGATACCTCTCGGGGCGGCACAGCAGCTCCTGGATACTCGCGGGGCAAACGTCATCGTGACGCTGCTAGCAGCCACAGAAGAAACCCAGGAGATCTCCGCAGCGCTGGCACAGCGACTCGCCGTCCAAGGCCTAGAGGTCCGCCCATGGTTCGAGCTCAACGACTTCTACCCCAAGACAGTGGAGATGTACCGGCGGCAATTTGGCGCCTTGCAGGCGGTGATATTCCTCCTCGTCATCCTGAGCGTCGTCAATGCCGTCAATGCCACTGTCTTCGAGCGCATGTCTGAATTCGGCACTATTCGCGCTGTCGGGAACCGGTCGCGTGAGGTTTTCGTGATGATCCTCGCGGAAAACGCGCTCCTCGGGCTGCTTGGCGCGGGGGTGGGGTCCATGGTGGGTATCGTCGTCGCAGTGGCGGTATCCCAGGTCGGTATCCCGATGCCACCGCCACCGAACTCCGATCTTGGATATACCGCTCATATCGTTGTGACGGCCACGTCGTTGCTGAACGCCTTTCTCATTGGGATCATGGCCACGATGTTGGGCGCCGTTATCCCGGCGTGGCGTGTGTCGCGCACCGAAATTGCGACAGCGCTGAGGCAGGGCACCTGAGCCGACGCTCACTCGGAGCACACTGATTCCATGGCCCAAACATTCGCCCTTTTTGCTGCTCGCACGCGGCATATCCCTGCTCATGCGCGGTGCGTACAACGGACGCCGTCGCACGCTTCCACCGATTCCGCCCGCCGATCCGTTACCGGTCGATGGCTGATCCAGACCGACGATTGATAGCCATGGCAACAGCCGGTTTCGAATACGAGCTCGCCTTCTCACGCAACATCGGTTGGCTGACCCCTGCGGAGCAGGCGCGGCTGCGAGCAAGCCGTGTCGCGATCGCCGGGCTCGGTGGCGTTGGTGGCTCCCACCTTCTCGCACTTGCACGGCTCGGCGTGGAAAACTTTTCCCTCGCCGATTTCGACACATTCGGCGTCGAGAACTTCAACCGGCAGGCAGGCGCGATGATGTCCACAGTGGGGCATCCCAAGCTGGACTGTCTTGCACGCATGGTCAGGGATATCAATCCCGACTGCGACCTCAGGCTGTTCTCCGAAGGCGTCACCAACGAGAACCTTTCCAGCTTCCTGGAGGACGCAGATCTATACCTGGATTCGCTGGATTTTTTCGCTCTCGACATCAGGCGGGCGGTCTTCCAACACTGCGCACAGTCCGGCATACCAGCGGTGACGGCCGCACCGCTGGGAATGAGCGGTGCCGTGCTGACTTTCCTCCCGGGACGCATGAGTTTCGAGGAGTATTTCCGTTTGGAGGGCTGTGACCCTGCGGAGGCGCAGTTACGTTTTCTGCTCGGACTGGCGCCACGCATGCTGCATCGAAGCTACCTGGTCGATCCGAGCAGTGTGGATCTCGAGGCGAGGCGTGGCCCCTCCACGACGATTGCGTGTCACCTCTGCACAGGGCTTGCCGTCGCGGAAAGTACCAAGCTCCTGATAGGACGGGGACCCGTGCTGACCGCGCCACGAGGCTTCCAGGTGGACGGGTACCGCAACCGCATCGTACGAACCTGGCGCCCCTGGGGAAATGCGCATCCGCTCCAACGAATCGCCCTCCGTATCGCACGCCACCAGCTGCAGGGGTTCAAAGAGCAGAAGGGCACCAATACAACTTTGCCGGAGCGCAGTGACCGCGTCAGTTCGCAAAGTCCCATCGAGCAAGTCCTCGATTTCGCGAGGTGGGCACCCAGCGGCGACAATGCCCAGCCCTGGCGCTTTGAGATCCGCGGCGAAAACGAGGCCACCGTCCACGGTTTCGACACCCGGGATACCGTTGTCTACGATCTGGACGGGCGCGCGAGCCAACTTGCGCTCGGCGCCCTCATGGAGACCATCCGGCTGGGCGCAGGCCGCCTGGGGGCGAGCGCCAAGATCACGGTGCGCGAGCCGCTGGACGAGCAGCACCCGCGGTTTGATGTCCGGCTGGTTCCCGATCCCGAGGTCAAACCGGACCCACTCTGCCGAGCGGTCTTGTCGCGCAGCGTCGCGCGAGGCCTCATGTCCACAGAACCAGTCTCACGGACACAACGGGCAGCTCTGGAAGACAGCCTGCCGCCAGGCTTCAAGCTCATCTGGTTCCTCGGTCTTCGGGCCAAGGCGCGTGTGGCAGCCCTGCTCTTCACCAACGGGGGACTGCGTCTCGCGCTTCCCGAGGGTTTTGCCGTACACCGTGACGTCATCGAATGGGCATCGCCCTTCAGCCAGGACCGGATTCCCGCAGCGGCGTTGGGTATGAGCCGTCTGAGCGCGCTCATGACACGCTGGACGCTGGGGGACTGGCGCCGGATGGCGATGGTCAATCGTATCCCTGGGGCAACCGTATTGCCGCGCCTGGAACTTGACTGGCTGCCGGCCATGCTCTGCGGTGGACACGTCGCCATCATCGCGGAGAGGGAGCCTGTCAGCATGCGTGACTACCTGGATGCGGGGGCCAGCGTTCAGCGCTTCTGGCTAAGCGCCGAAACCCTTGGGCTCCTGCACCAGCCTGCGATGACACCGCTGATCTTTGCACGCTATGCGCGCGAAGGCCGGCATTTCTCTAAGCGCCCGGACGCCCAGCACCGCGCGCGCCACATCCATGACGCGCTTTCGAAACTGTTCGGGGATGAGAGCGTTCTTCGAAGGGCAGTGTGGTTCGGCCGGGTGGGCTGTCTTCGAGGTCCGGCCAGTCACGTGCCTCGGCCACGCTCAACACGACTGTCCCTGGATGATTTGCGGTTACCTGGTCAAGAAAGCATCGTCGGCGCCAACCAGTAGGGGCAATGAAGGCGCGGCGCTCCTGAGTTTCGGGTATTTCTGGTGGGTTGATCGATGCCTAACATCGGGCGCTCGCGCTCAGCCATCGGGAGGATGCAGGTATGCGAGTCCTGTTCGTAGCGGAGGCCGTCACGCTGGCCCATGTTGCCCGTCCCGCGGTGCTCGCTCGTGCGCTTGCTGCCTCAGGGCATGAGGTGCACTTTGCCTCCGCCCCCCGGTTCGAAACCTGTCTCCGTGGCGTCAATACGATCCGCCACACGATACATTCGATATCTGCGGAGTCCTTCCTCTCCGCCCTGGCACACGGCCGACCGGTCTACGATGAGGCTACCCTCTCGGCATACTTCGAAGACGACAGGAAACTGATCCGGGAGATCCGGCCGGATGTGGTGGTGGGCGACTTTCGGTTGACGCTGCCGTCAGCAGCCACCCTGGCTGGCGTGCCGAGCATCAACATCACCAACGCGCACTGGAGTCCATATCGGACGGAAGTGCACTACCCCATTCCCGAGCATCCTGCCACCCGCTGGCTGCCCATCGGGGTCGCGCAAGCGGCGTTCAACCTGATTCGCCCAGCTGTTTTCCGGATTCACGCCAGCCCTCTGAACCGCTTGCGGAGACGGCTGGGGCTGCCGGTGTTTTCCGATCTGCGGGAGGCCTATACCCACGCAGACCTCACGTTGTACGCCGACGTGCCAGAACTGATTCCGTTGTCTCATGACACGCCCGCAACACATCGTTTCATCGGTCCCTTGCTTTGGGCGCCGGATCTTCCAGAGCCACCATGGCTAGAGTCGCTGGATGTCAGCAGACCATTGATTTATCTGTCCCTGGGCTCCTCCGGTCAACTGGGCGTGTTGCCCGGGGTCGTGGCGGCGCTTGGGGATATGCCCGTCAACGTAGCCATGGCAACGGCAGGCAGACTCGATACCCGCGACGTGCCATCCAACTTTTTCACCGCCGACTTCCTGCCAGGGGACAAGTTGGCAGAGCGGGCGAATCTTGTCATCTGCAACGGGGGAAGCGCCACGGCCTATCAGGCCCTGGCCGTTGGTTGTCCCGTTTTGGGGATACCCGCCTTGATGGATCAGCACCTCACCATGCAGGCGGTGGAATCGGTAGGCGCGGGGCTTTGCGTTCGGTCTGACTGCGTCACCGCCGAGCGTGTGAAAGCTGCTGTGTCGGCTTTGGTATCGACCAAGGCGTTTCGCGAGAGAGCAGTCTCGGTGGCGGGTTGGTTTGCGGGCCGCCGCGCCCCGACAGAGTTCGGAGCGATACTCCAAACCATGGGAGAGCGCCGGTGATTCTTTTGGTCTACTTGTTGCCAGATAAGCGACGACAGCCGACCAGAGCCAAGGGTTCAAATACAAAAGGCTCCGCAAAGGGAGCCTTTTGTGGACGGCGCGTATATCTACGAGCCGGCGTCGCCGGCCCGGTCACTCCATCAAACGCGGCGGCGGCGCATTCCGACGATCCCGCCAACCGCCAGAGCCAGACCCGCGAGGGCCAGACCTTGGGGCTCGGGCACCCTGAACGACTGATTTGCATCCGCCTGAGCCTGGAACGACGTGTTGGTGTTGGCTCCCGTCACAACTCCATTGAAGGCCGCAGCAGGCACGTACCCAGCGGTCTGCGTGCTGCCAAACTGCAGCGTCGACGATGCCGTAGTACCTGCCAAAATCGGATTGATGTAC
>JBILUV010000327.1:0-3722 GCA_044370825.1 Burkholderiales bacterium
CGCGCTGGTCATGATCGACCAGGAAAACGTCGAACAGCACGCCCAGGAAAACGACATCCCCTTCTCCAACTACGCCAGCCTGTGCCGCGCGCCCGAGATCGTGGCGCTGATCGGCGCCGAAGTGGAGAAGGTGAACCGCCAGTTCGCGCGCGTGGAGCAGGTCAAGGCCTTCCGCCTGATCGACCAGCGGCTCACCGCGGAGGACGAGGAACTGACACCGACGATGAAGCTCAAGCGCACCTTCGTGCAGCGAAAGTACGCCGAGCTGATCGAATCGATGTATCGACAGTCCGCCTGAAGCGGACACCACGGAGGAGGAAAAACCATGAAGATCATCGCAGCGCTCGCAGCCGCGGCCATCGTCGGCCTCACGGCCGCCACACCGGCTGCCGCCCAGACCCAGGGCGTGACCGACAAGGAGATCGTGATCGCCACCATCCAGGACCTGTCCGGTCCGTTGGCGGGTTATGGCAAGCAGGCCCGCAACGGCCAGCAGATGCGGGTGGACGAGATCAACGAAGCGGGCGGCGTGCGCGGACGCAAGCTGCGCTATCTGGTCGAGGACAACGGCTACGACCCCAAGAAGGCGCTGCTGGCGGCCCAGAAGCTGTCGACCGACGACAAGGTGTTTGCCATCATCAGCCACATCGGCACGGCCGCCAATCTGGCCGCGATGCCCATCCAGTTCGAGCGCAACGTGATCAACTTCGTGCCGCTCACCGGCGCGCGCCAGATGTTCGATCCCATCCATCCGCTCAAGTTTTCCTTCGCCACCCCCTATTTCGACCAGATGCGCGTGCTGGTGCCCCAGCTCGCCAGGGAAAAGGGCGCGAAGAAGCTCGGCATTATCTATCAGGACGATGAGACCGGCCTCGAAATGCTGCGTGGCACCGAGACCGGCCTCAAGACCATCGGCCAGTCGCTCGTCGAGAAGACCTCCTTCAAGCGCGGCGCCACCGACTTTTCATCCCAGGTGGCCAAGCTGGCGGCCGCGGGCTGCGACATGGTGGTGCTGGGCACCATCATCCGCGAGACGGTGGGCACGGTGGCCGAGGCCCGCAAGATCGGTTTCAACCCCATCTTCATCGGCTCCTCGGCGATGTACACCAACCTGATCCATCAACTGGGCGGAAAGGCGGTCGAAGGGGTTTACGCCGTACACACGGTGGCGCATCCCTACCCGGACGAGCAGAGCAAGCCCGTCGCAGACTGGGCCGCCAAGTACAAGGCCAGGTTCGGCGAGGACCCGACGGTGTTCTCGGTGTATGGCTACACGGCGGTGGACATGTTCGCCAAGGCCGCAGAGAAGGCGGGGCAGAACCTCACCACGGAAGGCTTCATCGGCGTCATGGAGTCCACCACCTTTCCGCCCGACATCTTCGGCTCTCCGGAATTCCGCGTCACCAAGACCAACCGTCTGGGCATCAACGAAGCGCGCATCAGCCAGATCCAGAATGGCCGCTGGAAGGTGATCTCGAAGTACGTGGAAGTCAGACCCGAGTAGTACCGGGTTGGTGGTGCCGGCGGCCCTTGTGCCGCCGGTGAGTCATTGCCGTGACACGGCCACACCGGGACCGGAGACCCATCTCCCCCCGACGCTGCCTCAGGGATGCCGCGGGACCGGGCGGTCCCCTTTTCCCGTCTGCCGGCTCGAGCCGATATGCAGCGCCGCCCCCCGCCTGGCAGCCGGCCGGGAGACGCGCCACCCGGTCAGACGTCTCACGCGGGCGTGATCTCGACCAGCAGCCGCCCGGGACCCACCTGATCACCCGTTGCCACGTGCACGGCCGCAACCGTGCCATCCACTGGCGCGGCGAGGACGTGCTCCATTTTCATGGCCTCGAGGGTGACGAGGGCTACGCCACGCCGGACCGTGTCACCGACGCCGGCCGCCACCTGCACCACCCGCCCATTGAAGGGCGCAGACACGCGACCATCCGCGCCACCACCCTCCTCCTCCGAGCGCGACCTGAGACGCAGGTCCGAGAAGGCCCAGGTGCCAGCCCGATCCTGCACGAAGATGTCGTCGCCGCGGCGTCGGGACACAGGCCCTCCACCGGCGGGGACATGCTGCGCGCCATTGCTCCAACACACCATGACGGGCGCCCCGGCCTTCAGCAGGACCACCCCATCGCGCATCCGGTCACGCCAGGCGAGCCGCACCGGGAGGCGCACCACCCCGCTGGTGGCGAAGCCACGCCACTCGGGCGGCAGACCGGCTGGCGGCTGAACACTCAGGACTGCCGCTGTGGCCCAGATGGATTCGTCGGGAGCCGCTTCACGCTGGTCCAGCACCGAGAAGTGGCGCCCCAGGAAGGCGGTCGACACTTCCCCGGCCACGAAGGCCGGGTGGTCGACGACCTGGCCGAGGAAGCCGCGGTTGCAGGCCACGCCCAGCAGTACGGTCTCGTCGAGCGCGCGGCGCAGCGCCGACCGTGCCAGCTCCCGCGACGGTGCATGCACGATGATCTTGCCCAGCATGGAATCGTAGTGCGGGGTGAGTTCCAGCCCATTTGCGAGGGCATGGTCCACCCGTGCCTCAGGGGGCGGCCGCCAGAGTTCCACACGCCCCGTCTGCGGCAGGAAATCGAGCGCGGGGTCCTCGGCGCACAGCCGGACCTCGATGGCGTGGCCTGTCAGGGTGATCGCGTCCTGCAACCACGGTAGCGGCTCGCCGCGGGCGATGCGCAGTTGCCACTCGACCAGATCGAGCCCCGTCACGGCCTCGGTGACCGGGTGCTCCACCTGCAGGCGGGTGTTCATCTCCATGAAGTGAAACTCGCCGTCCTGGAACAGGAACTCCACCGTCCCGGCACCGCGATAGCCGACCGCCCGCGCCACTGCCACGGCGGTGGCGCCAATCCGCTCGCGCAGGGTGGTGTCGAAGCCAGGCGCGGGAGACTCCTCGACGATCTTCTGGTGCCGGCGCTGGATGGAGCAGTCCCGCTCGCCCAGGTGCAGGGTGTGGCCACGCGCGTCCGCGAGCACCTGCACCTCGATGTGACGCGGTGCGAGCAGAGCCCGCTCGAGAATAAGCCGCGCGTCGCCGAATGCACCGGCCGCCTCGGAGCGCGCCGAAATGAGCGCCTCGGGCAGGGCCTCGGGTGCATGCACCAGCCGCATGCCGCGTCCGCCGCCGCCTGCGGCCGCCTTGATCATCACGGGATATCCGATGCGCCCCGCCGCGTCGACGAGAGCCGCATCGCTCTGGTCCTCGTCGTCGTACCCGGGCAGCACGGGGATGCTTGCGGCCGCCATGCGCCGCCGCGCCAGGGCCTTGTCTCCCATCGCGGCGATGGCCGCCGGATCGGGGCCGACGAACACCAGCCCGGCATCGACAACGGCCTGCGCGAAACGGGCGTTCTCCGACAGGAAACCATAACCGGGATGCACCGCCTCGGCACCGCTGCGCAGGGCGGCGTCGATCACCCGGTCGATCGCCAGATAGGACTCGGCCGGCGCACTGCCGCCGAGGTGGACCGCGTGATCGCAGGCGCCGACATGCGGAGCGGACGCGTCGGCGTCCGAGTACACGGCGACGGTCGACAGACCCATGCGCCGCGCCGTGCGCGCGATGCGCACCGCGATCTCGCCGCGGTTCGCGATGAGCAGGCGACGGAAACTCATGGCAGTTCCGGCCAGCCGTGGGAGTGGCTGGCCCAGGCGGGATCCCGCCGCCCTGACAGCGCCGCCAGCCCCTCGGCCGCGCTGCCGCTGCGCAG
>JBILUV010000389.1:0-2936 GCA_044370825.1 Burkholderiales bacterium
CTACGTGAGCTACGGCACCTCTCTTTTCTTCCAGCGCTTCCTGCCGGACCTGATGGGAATCTACGTCTTCGTGGGGATCATCCTTGCGTTCGTGGTGACCAGCATCTTCGGCTACTTCCTGGAGCGAGGCCTCATCCGGTTTCTCTACAAGCGCCCGCTCGACACCCTGCTCGCCACGTGGGGGCTGAGCCTCATCCTGCAGCAGATCTACCGTCAGTTCATCAACTCCAAGGAGGTGGAGGTACCCACGGTGTCCTGGCTGCAGGGCGCCTGGCAGGCCACCGAGGGGATTGCGCTGCCCCTGTCGCGCCTGTTCATCATCGGCCTGGCGCTGGTCACCGCGGCGGCAGTCTACTGGCTGCTGTTCCGCACGCGCTGGGGGCTGCTCATCCGCGCCGTGACCCAAAATCGCGCCATGGCGGGCGCCGCCGGCATCAACACCACGCGGGTGGATGCCTTCACCTTTGCGCTGGGCTGCGGTCTCGCGGGCATCGCGGGCAGTTCCTTCACCATGCTCGCCTCGACCGGGCCGACCACGGGGCAGGCCTACATCGTGGACACCTTCATCGTGGTGGTGTTCGGCGGGGTCGAGAGCCTGCTCGGCACCATCTCCTCGGCCTTCCTGATCGGCCAGATGCAGTCCTGGTTCGAGTTCGGGATGAGCGGCTCCATGGCCCGCGCCAGCATCCTGCTGCTCGTGATCGTCGTGCTGTTCTTCCGTCCCAACGGACTCTTCGCCACCAAGGTGAGACGCTGATGACCTCCGCCTCCCATACTCCGCTGGCGCCCCCGCCAGCCGTGGAAAAGGGCTTCCTGGGCCGCTATTCCTTCGTGATCCTCGCGGTGCTGCTGCTGGTGGTGCTGCCGCTGTCGCTGAACACCTTCCGCCTCGGGCTGGCGGCGAAGTTCCTGTCGCTGTCGTTCTGCGCGGTGGGCATCGTCCTGACCTGGGGCTACGGCGGCATCCTCAGCCTCGGACAGGGGCTGTTCTTCGGGCTCGGCAGCTACATGATGGCGATGTTCCTGAAGCTGGAGTCGACCTCCTCGGGCAGTTCGGCCCAGGCGCTGTCGTCCTTCTTCGGGTCGAACCTCCCGGACTTCATGACCTGGAACAGCGTGGAGGAACTGCCCTGGTGGTGGGAGCCTTTCCACCACCTGGGTTTCACCATCCCCGCCATCCTGTTGCTGCCAGCGCTGCTCGCCTTCGTCCTCAGCTACGCGAACTTCCGGCGTCGCATCGGCGAGGTGTACTTCTCCATCGTCACGCTGGCGCTGTCTGCCATCCTGGCCATCGTCATCATCGGTCAGCAGGGCGTTACGGGTGGCGTGAACGGCATCAACGACTTCAGCACCTTCGCCGGCATCAACCTCGACGAGGACAAGGTGAAGGTGGGGATGTACTACCTGACCTGCGTGCTGCTGCTGGTCTGCGTCCTGGTTGGCGGCTTCATCCTGCGCAGCCGCCTGGGCAAGGTGCTTGTCGCCATCCGCGACCGCGAGGACCGGGTGCGTTTCTCGGGCTACGACCCGGCCATGTTCAAGGCCTTCATCTTCGCGGTCGCGGCGCTGTTCTCGTCCATCGGCGGGGCCATGTTCACGCTGCAGGTCGGGCTCGCCTCGCCCTCCCTCGTCGGCATCGTGCCCTCGGTGGAGATGGTGATCTACGCGGCGGTCGGAGGCCGGCTGTCCCTGGTCGGGGCGGTCTACGGCGCGGTGCTGGTCGGTTCGGCCAAAACTTTCTTCTCCGAGAACTTCGTCGAGTACTGGATGTATTTCATCGGCCTGCTGTTCGTGATGATCGTGATGTTCCTGCCGGACGGACTTGCAGGGCTGCTCGACAAGCTCACGGCCCGCAAGACCGCGCCGGTGCCGGAAGACGCGGGCGCTGCCGCTGCGGGAGCCGCCAAATGAGCCAGAGCATCCTTTCGGTCCAGGACCTCACCGTCTCCTTCGATGGGTTCAAGGCGGTCGACAGCCTGAACTTCTTTGTCGAGAAAGACGAGCTGCGCTGCGTGATCGGCCCCAACGGGGCGGGCAAGACCACCCTGCTGGACATGATCTGCGGCAAGACGCGTCCGACCGGCGGACGGATCCACTTCAAGGATCTCGAACTCACCGGGATGATCGAGTACCAGATCACACGCGCCGGGGTCGGGCGCAAGTTCCAGAACCCGAGCGTCTACGAGGACCTCACGGTGTTCGAGAACCTCGAGATCTCGTACCCGAGGAAGCGCGGCATCGTCGGCTCGCTGTTCTTCCGCCGGGATGCCGACCTGCTGGCCAAGATCGGGCAGGTATCGGAGCAGATCTTCCTGCGCGAGGTGCTGCGCCACAAGGCGGGCCAGCTCAGCCACGGGCAGAAGCAGTGGCTGGAGATCGGCATGCTGCTGATGCAGGACCCGGAGCTGCTGCTGCTGGACGAGCCGGTCGCCGGCATGAGCCCTCGCGAGCGTGAGCAGACGGCCGAACTGCTGAAGGGCATTTCGCCGGGGCGGTCCATCGTCGTCATCGAACACGACATGGCCTTCGTCCGGATGATCGCGCATAAGGTCACTGTGCTGCACCAGGGAAAGCTCCTCGCCGAGGGGAGCATGGACAAGGTGCAGTCGGACGAGCGCGTGAAGGAAGTCTACCTGGGACACTGAGGGGCTGGACGTGCTGAGCGTCAATGCATTGAATGTTTTCTATGGCGAGAGCCATGTGGTGCGCAACGTCTCCTTCGACCTGAAGGAGGGCGAGACGGTGGCGATCATGGGTCGCAACGGCATGGGCAAGAGCACCCTGCTCAAGGCGCTGATAGGCATGCTGCCGGCGCGCAGCGGCCGGGTGACGCTCGCCGGTCGCGAGCTTGCGGGCGCGCCCAGTCATGCGCGCGTGGCCGCCGGCATGGGCTTCGTGCCCCAGGGCCGGATGATCTTTCCCTACCTCACGGTGGA
>JBILUV010000328.1:0-3701 GCA_044370825.1 Burkholderiales bacterium
TGCGCCCTGGCAGGCCCATTCGCACTGGCGTCCGCAAGACCCCAGCAAGCGGCTTGATCGGGTCGCCACGGCGGCGTGATGCGGGTGGTACCGAAGGCCTCACGACGCGCCTCACCGTCTTTGCGAGGCCGCGCGACACCTCCGGGTCAGCTCCGGCAGCTTCGCCGCCGTCCCGTGCTCACCCCGCAGCCGGGACCGGGTCGGCCGAGGGCGTGAAAGCGTCCGCGTAGAACTCGTCCTCGGGCAGTCCGCAGACGGCGCTGAAGTCGCGCCGCGCCGAGTCCACAACCACCGGTGCCCCGCAGACATAGGCCTGATGGCCGGAGAGGTCGGGAAAGTCCTCCATGACGGCGCGGTGAACGAAGCCGGTGCGGCCGGTCCAGGCGTCCTCGGGCAGGGCATCGGACACGACGGGCACGAAATGGAAGTTGGGGTGATCCCGCTCCCAGCCCTGGGCCAGTTCGGCCATGTAGATGTCGGCCGGACGCCGCCCGCCCCAGTAGAGACGCATCTGCCGGGTGATGCCCGCCTGGAAAGCATGCTCCAGGATGGCCTTGATGGGGGCGAAACCGGTGCCGCTGGCGACGAACACCATCGGCCTGTCCGATTCTTCGCGCAGGAAGAAGGTGCCCATCGGCCCTTCAAATCGAAGGATGTCCTTTTCCTTCAGGGTGCTGAACACGTGCTCGGTGAACGCCCCACCCTTCATGTGGCGCACGTGCAGCTCGACGTGGTCGTCGGTGTGCGGCGGGTTGGCCATGGAGTAGGCGCGGCGGCGACCATCGCGCATGATGATCTCGAGGTACTGCCCGGCGAGGAACTGGAGTCGCTCGTTGGCGGGCAGCGTCAGCCGCAACACGGCGACGTCCGGGGCCGGCCGAGCGACCGACTGGACGCGGCAGGGCAGTTTTCTGACCGGGATGTCGCCGCCGCCGATCTCGGCCACGTCGATCACCAGATCGGTCAGCGGCTTCGCGCAACAAAGCAGCGCCAGCCCAACCTGTTTCTCGCCAGGTGTGAGGGTATAGGGCTGGTGGTTGCCGTAGTCGACCTGCCCGCTGACGATCCTGCCCTTGCAGGATCCGCAGGCGCCGTTGCGGCAGCCATAGGGAATGGTGTAGCCGGCGGCAAGGGCCGCGGCAAGGACGGTGTCGCCTTCGGGAACGTCGAAGACGTGACCGGACTTCTTCAATGTGACTCTGGACATGGCGTTCGATCGGATGGCTGGAAAGAATGACATTTGGCTCAGGCAGGGACTACCGGCTCCGGCCAGCGGGATGACCGGCCGGACAATGCCCGGATGCAGACGGTCGCGCGCATGGGGCGGAATTTCCACGGCGCCCGCCATCGCCATGGCGCGGGACGGTCTGCCTGCCTTGCAAGACACTTCGCCATCATCCCGCTGCCCGATGAAACATCCGGGCTAGAATCCGACGCCATGCGAAGACTCCTGATCGTCGGATGTGGGGACGTGGGCCTGAGGCTGCTCCCCCTCGTGGTGAAGCGCTACCGGGTGTACGCCCTGGTGAGATCGGAACAACGCGGCGCTCTGGTCCGCTCGTTCGGCGCCATCCCCCTGCCCGGCGACCTTGACCAACCCGAGACGCTCACACGCCTCGAAGGGGTGGCCGACGCGGTGGTTCACATGGCGCCACCGCCCGCCTCAGGAGACCGGGACCGCCGCACAACCCATCTGTTGCACGCCCTGGGACTCCAGAGGAGCTTACCACGCGGGCTCGTGTACATGAGCACGAGCGGGGTCTACGGTGACTGCGCGGGGGAACTGGTATCGGAGACCCGACCGCTGCGTCCACAGACCGACCGCGCCCTGCGCCGGGCGGACGCCGAGCGCCAGGTTCGGCGCTGGGCCGCGGCGCGGGGCGTGCGCCTGTCGGTGCTGCGAGTACCGGGCATCTACGCAGCCGATCGCCTGCCGCTGGACCGGCTGCGGGCGGGGACGCCGGCCTTGTCGCCGGCGTCAGACCCGTTCACCAACCACGTCCACGCCGACGACCTGGCCCGCATCGTCGTCGCCGCCCTGATGCGCGGCGCCCCGGGCCGCACCTACAACGCCGCGGATCACAGCCAGATCACGATGGGCGAGTATTTCGATCTGGTGGCTGACCGCTTCGGCCTTGCGAGGCCGCCACGCATCCCGCTCTCCGAAGCGTTGACCCGGCTGTCCCCGGCGATGCTGTCCTTCATGCAGGAGTCGCGGCGGCTGACCAATCAGCGCCTGTGCCGGGAACTACGGTTCCGCTTCCGGCATCCGACGGTCGACAGCGGCGTTTCCGCCGCGGCAGACTCGCACGACCGCTGAGGATCATGGCAACCGACTTAGTGCTGGTGCTGACCACCGTCCCGGACGCGATTACGGCGCGGGACATTGCCGACGTCCTGGTCGGCGACGGCCTGGCCGCGTGTGTCACCGCGCTGCCGGCGGCCACGTCCACCTACCGCTGGCAGGGCGCCGTGGAACGCGCCGACGAGATCCCCCTCATGATCAAGACGACTCGGGAACGTCTCGACGCCCTGACGGAGGCGCTGCGATCGCGGCATCCCCACGAGGTGCCGGAGATCCTGGCCCTGCCGGTGGAGACCGGGCTGCCGGCCTACCTGGACTGGGTGGCGGCGGCGACGCGCCATGGACGCTGAGCGGCCAGGCTCTCCGGCCCGGCGCCGGGCTCTGATGCTGGTTCTGGCCACCGTCGCGCAGGCCGCCTCGGCAGCGCCGGAATTCCTCGACACCCGCCAGGCGTTTCGCCTGTCCGCGAGGATGGAGGGGCGCGATGCCGTGATCAGGTTCAGGATCGCTCCCGGCCATTACCTCTACCGGGACAAGCTGCGCATAACCGTCGAGCCCGCCAGCGCCGCGGCCGCACCCGCGAGTCTGCCGCGGGGCGGCATACGCAAGGATGAGTTCTTCGGCCGGGTCGAGGTGTACCACGATGACGTGGCGCTGCGCCTGCCGCTCAGGCCGGACGCTGCGCGTGGTCGCCTGCGCATCCACGTGCGTTCCCAGGGCTGCGCGGAGGCCGGGGTATGCTACCCGCCCCGGGAGGACATCCTCGAGGTGCAGGCGGGCACCGTCTTGGCGCCGGCGGAACCCGGGCGACGCCCACGCGAATCCCTGCTCGACCAGCTGGGCGGCAGCGCCCCAACGAAAGACAACCCTGAGACGTTGAAATGAGCAAGACGCAGAAATCCCTGGTTTTCGTCACCGTGGCATTGCTCGCGCTGGTCGCGGGCCTCGCGCTGCGCGGGACCGACACGCCGACGGGCACCGCCCAGCCGGCCGCCATCGCGGCCGCGTTCCAGACCCCGCTGTCGACCCCCGAGGGCGGCAAGGCCAACCTCGCGCAGTGGAAGGGCAAGGTGCTCGTGGTCAACTTCTGGGCGACGTGGTGTGCCCCTTGCCGCAAGGAGATCCCGGACTTCATCCGCCTGCAGGAGTCGCTGGGCAGCCGTGGGGTGCAGTTCGTCGGCATCGCCGTGGACGAAGCGGACAAGGTGGCGGCTTTCGTCCGGGAGGTCGGGCTCAACTACCCGACCCTGGTGGGCGAACTGGACGCCGTCGAGATCGCCCGCGCCATGGGTAACGAACTGGGTGCACTGCCCTACACCGTGGTGTTCGACCGCGACGGAAATGTCGTCAAGGTCGAACTCGGCGGCACCAACGAGGCGAAACTGCGCCCCGTCCT
>JBILUV010000085.1:0-13266 GCA_044370825.1 Burkholderiales bacterium
GCCTCCCAGGGGAGGCCGTCGGCGATGCGGGCTTGATCGGCCAGCGTCAGCTGGCCGGGGTCTCAACGAGGGCAGCGGCTGCGGCGGCAGCAGCCGCCACCTTGTCCGCGCGGGACACACCGATCTTCTCGCGGATGCGGGCGGACTTGCCGGACCGGTCGCGGAGATAGTAGAGCTTGGCGCGACGTACGTCGCCGCGACGCTTCACCTCGATGGAGGCGATGAGGGGGGAGTAGGTCTGGAAGGTCCGCTCCACCCCCTCACCCGAAGAAATCTTGCGGACGATGAAGGAGGAGTTCAGGCCGCGGTTGCGTTTTGCGATGACAACGCCCTCGTAGGCCTGGACGCGCTTGCGGGTGCCTTCCACCACGTTCACGCCCACCACCACCGTATCCCCGGGGGAGAAGTCGGGAATCTTCTTGCCCAGGCGCTTGATTTCCTCGGCTTCCAGCTGTGCGATCACGTCCATGTTGTGCTCCTTCATTCATGTTCCCGCCGGAATTCATCCAGCAGGGCCCGCTCGCGGGCGGTCAGTTCCAATCGATCCAGCAACTCGGGGCGGCGCAGCCAGGTACGCCCCAGCGCCTGCTTGAGCCGCCACCGGTCGATGTCGGCGTGATTGCCCGACATCAGGACTTCCGGCACCCGCTCCCCCTCGTAAATCTCGGGGCGGGTGTAATGCGGACAGTCGAGCAGGCCCTCGACGAAGGAATCCTGGCGTGCCGACTCTGCATCCCCCAATACGCCAGGCAGCTGCCGGATCACGGCATCCAGCACCGCCATGGCTGCGACCTCACCGCCCGACAGGACGTAATCCCCGATGGAGATCTCGTCCTCGATCTCGCGCCGGATAAGGCGCTCGTCCACGCCCTCGTACCGACCGCACAACAACACCATCCCCGGCAGAGCCGCCAGTTCCTCGACCACACCATGATCCAGCGGGCGCCCTTGAGGCGACAGGTAGACCACCCGGCCGTGGATGCCAACTTCGTCCTGCCGCTGCCGCGCCGAACGAACCGCCTTTGCCAGCGGCTCCGCCATCATCACCATCCCGGGCCCGCCGCCGTAAGGCCGGTCGTCCACCGTACGGTAGGCGTTGACGGCGAAATCGCGCGGATTCCACGTTTCGAAACCATAGACGCCGCGTTCACGCGCCCGCCCGGTGATCCCCCACGCCGTCACCGCGTCGAACATGCGGGGAAACAGGGTAATGACGTCGTACTGCTTCAATCAGTAATCCGAGCCCCAGTCCACCACAATAACGCCGGCCCCGAGGTCGACCCGTCGCAGGATCGGATCGACGAATGGTATGAGCCGCCGCCGATCGCCTTCGACCTCCAGGACACTTTGCGCGCCATTATCCATCACCGAGGCGACCACCCCGAGGATCTCCCCTGCAAGGTTCTCGACTCGAACCCCTACCAGGTCGAACCAGTAGTACTCCCCTTCCGGGGCGGGCGGCAGGCTATCCCGCGGGACCGCCACATCCACCCTGCCCAGGGCCGCCACAGCTTCAGGGGTTTCAAAACCCTCGAGCCTCGCCACGACGCCGCCACCGTGCACACGCGCTTCCGGCACGGAGAACTCTCTCCATCCGTCGCGCAGGTGCAACCACCAACACGACTGGGCTGGCAATGCCCCAGGCACGGCTGCAAAGGACTGGATTTTCATCCACCCCTTGACTCCGAAGGGCGCCACCACGCGCCCCATGACCACCAGCCGCTCAGGCGGCAGCAGCGGACTTGGCAAACTGTTTCACCAGGCGCCGGACCGTGTCCGACGGCTGCGCACCCTTGCTCTCCCAGTGAGAGACGCGGGCCACGTCGATTCGCAACTTCACATCGCCCTCAGGCGCCACCGGGTTATAGAACCCGACGCGTTCGATGAATCTTCCGTCCCGCGCGTTGCGGGAATCGGCCACCACCACATTGTAGAACGGACGCTTTTTGGCGCCGCTCCGTGCAAGCCGGATCACGACCATGGGATTTCCCTGACGGTTCCTGGAAAAAGGGCCGGATTGTAGGCATGAGCGATGCGCCTTGGCAAGGCAAATCGCGGCCGGACGCCCACAGCCCGGTTCAGCGGGGTGCGGGCGGAGACTGGTTGCGGAACACCTCATCGAGATAATCCACCACCACCTGGACCAGTTCGTTCTCCTTGCCCTCGAAGAAGTGCAGCGCGTCCGGCACCATCACCTGGCGGGAGCCGTTGATCTTCATGATCTGCTTGCGACGTTCGGAGGCGCCGACCTGGGTGATCTCCCAATCCTTGCCGCCGTAAACGTCGAGCACCGGCATCTTGATCCGGAACATCTCCTCCAGACCATTGATGATCCCGATGAACGCCCAGGTTTTCACTGGCGTTTTCGCTGCATCGATGTTGATGAGGTAATGGTTGGCCATGGTCGCGCCCAGGCTGTGGGAGACGATGGACACGTTGCGGTAGCCCTTGGACACAAGCCAGTTGCCAGCGAGGTGATAACGCTCCGCAGCCTCGACGTAGGTCGGGATGTAGTCGCCGATCTTGGCTCCGCCGCCCAGCACCGGAAGCTGAACAGACAGGGTCGAATAGCCTTTCTCCGCAAGCTTGACGCGCAACACACCGTAGAGCTCGAAGTCGGGACTCCAGCCGCGGCCATGCCCGAGAACAATGGCTCCGCGGGCATTCTCGGCCTCGGTCCAGAGGGTCAGAAACCTGTGCTTGTTGGCCTGTTCCAGCCAGACGGCCTCGCCCACCACCAGACCGGGCACGATCTGGTCCGACCAGCGCTTTTCCCGGTAATAGTCCTGCGCGGCGCCTGGCAGGGCGAGGAGGGCAAGAAATGCTGCTGCTAACAGGCGCATCGGAGACCTCGGGGTGGAGCCTGGTGGATTCAGGGGAGCCGACGGCGATCCCAAGCCCGGCAGTACGCGTGGCACCCGTTCCAGAACAGGCACCTCCGAGGGGACGGACAGCGGCGAGATGCCGCCGGTTCCCCGGGAAACGGGGGCATCCCACCTTCCGGCACAGTGGCGGGAGGATGGGTCCGATGCTCAGCGCATCCCGGGAAGCATCCCCTTCATGCCACGCATCATGCGCGACAGCCCACCCTTCTGCACCATCTTCATCATCTTCTGCATCTGCTCGAACTGGTTCAGCAGGCGGTTGACCTCCTGGACGCTCACCCCGGACCCAGCGGCGATGCGGCGCTTGCGCGAGGCCTTGAGCAGTTCCGGCCTCGCCCTTTCCTTCGCCGTCATGGAATCGATGATGCCCACGGTACGGCGCAGCACCCAGTCGTCCATCTGCCCCCCCGCCGACTGCGCCGCCTGGGCAAGCTGGGCCGGCAGCTTGTCCATGAGCGCCGAAAGGCCGCCCATCTTCTTCATCTGCAGCAACTGGCCGCGGAAGTCTTCGAGGTCGAAGCCCTGGCCCGACTTGACCTTGCGGGCAAGCTTTTCGGCCTCCTCCATGTCGATGCCCTTGCGCGCCTCCTCCACAAGGGAGAGCACGTCGCCCATGCCGAGGATGCGCGAGGCCATGCGGTCCGGGTGGAAGGGCTCCAGGCCCGCCAGCTTCTCGCCGACGCCGGCAAATTTGATGGGGGCTCCGGTGACGTGGCGCACCGAAAGGGCGGCACCACCCCGCGAATCGCCGTCGAGCTTGGTGAGCACCACGCCCGTCAGCGGCAGCGCCTCGGAAAACGCCTTGGCGGTGTTGACCGCGTCCTGACCCTGCATGGCGTCGACCACGAACAGAGTCTCGATGGGCGACACCGCGGCGTGGAGGTCACGAATCTCGCGCATCATCTCCTCGTCGATGGCGAGGCGCCCGGCAGTGTCGACAATCAGCACGTCATGATAATGACGTCGCGCCCAGTCCTGGGCGCCAACCGCGATATCGACGGGGCGCTGCCCCGGCGAGGACGGGAAGAAGTCCACCTCGACCTGGCGTGCCAGCGTCTCGAGCTGCTGGATGGCGGCCGGCCGGTAGATGTCACAGGACACCAGCAGCACCTTCTTGCGGCGCTCCTTCAGCAGACGCGCCAGCTTGCCGGCTGTGGTGGTCTTGCCCGCACCCTGGAGACCCGCCATCAGGATCGTCGCGGGTGGAACGGTGGCAAGGTTCAGGTCGGCGTTGGCGCCGCCCATCAGCAGGGCGAGCTCGTCATAGACGACGCCCACCAGGGCCTGACCGGGGGTCAGGCTGCCGGCCACCTCCTGTCCGAGCGCCTTCTCGCGCACCCGGGCGATGAAATCGCGCACCACCGGCAGGGCGACGTCGGCCTCCAACAGCGCCACACGCACCTCGCGCAGGGCGTCCTGCACGTTGGCCTCGGTGAGACGGGCATGCCCGCGCAGGGTCTTGATGACGCCCGACAGGCGCGTTGTGAGTCCATCCAGCATGGTTCGACCTCGGGGGGGCCCCGGCCACCCCGGGGCGTATAATCGGGCGACGCGGAACGGGTCCGCACTCCTACGACATGTTCGCGATTCTAGCCCACGCCCTCAATGCCATCCTCTACGCTGCACTCGGGACCGTCCTGGCCCGCGGGCTCTGGCGTACCGAACCGATAAGCATCACAGAGTTCGGATGGGTAAGACACGCTTTGCTCGCGCCCCTGTTGCTGCAACTCTGGCTGCTCCAGCAGAGCATGTTCGGCAGCGGGCAGATGACCCTCGGCGTCGGCACGGCGCTGTCGTGCATTGTCTGGCTCTCGGTGGTGATCTACTGGGTGGGCAGCTTCTTCAACCGGCTGGAAGGCCTCCAGGCTCTGGTGGTGCCGGTTGCAGCCGTGGCCTCCCTGATGCCGCTCCTGCTGCCTGCAAGCCGGCCGCTGGCGCACGCCGACGTGCCATTTTTCAGCCTCCATCTGGTGCTGTCGATGGTGGCCTACAGCCTCTTCACCATTGCATCGCTGCACGTGCTGCTGATGACCTTGCTCGAGCGTCGCCTGCACAGTGGCGCGCTGCCGCCGCTGGTGCGCAGTCTGCCGCCCCTGCTGACCCTCGAACGTCTCCTGTTCCGCATCCTTGCCGCCGGCTTCGTGCTGCTCACCGCCTCGCTGGTCACGGGCATGTTCTTCTCCGAGGCGCTCACCGGGCGAGCCCTGCAGTTCAACCACAAGACCCTGTTCGGCATCCTGAGCTGGCTGATCTTCGGCCTCCTGCTGGGCGGGCGGGTGCTGTGGGGCTGGCGCGGACGCACCGCGCTGCGCTGGATTCTTGCCGGCTTCATCGCCCTTGTCCTTGCCTACGTCGGCACCAAGTTCGTGGTCGAAGTACTGCTCGGGCGCTGAACTCCAACCCCGCTACCGGCCTTGGACGACATCTCCACCGAAGCGCTGCTCGCCACCCTCGCCGTGCTGCTGGTGATCTCGGGCTTCTTCTCGATCGCCGAGACCAGCATGATGGCGCTCAACCGCTATCGGATGAAGCATCTGGCCAAGACCGGCCACCGCGGTGCGCGGCTGACGGCTGCCCTTCTGGCGCGTCCGGACCGGCTGCTTGGCGTGGTGCTGCTGGGCAACAACCTGGTGAACTCCGCCGCCGCCGCCCTCGTCACCTACCTGACCTTCCGCTTCTTTGGCGAGTCCGAGCTGGCGCTCTATGCCGCGACGCTGGCAGTAACCTTCGCCATCCTGGTGTTCAGCGAGATCACCCCCAAGGTGATCGGCGCCACCTACCCGGAGCGCATTGCCTACGTGGTCGCCTTCGTGCTGACGCCGCTGCTGCGGCTCGCCTACCCGGTTGTCTGGTTCGTCAACCTGTTCGTCTCCGCCCTGCTGCGCATGGCCAGGCTCAAGACCGGTGGCGAGGGGCCCGCCCAGAAGCTCACCCTGGAGGAATTGCGCACCCTGGTGCTGGAAGGGGGAAACTTCCTGCCCCAGAAGCACCAGAATGTTCTGCTCAACCTGTTCGATCTGGAGTCCGCCAGGGTGGAGGACGTGATGGTGCCCCGACCCCAGATCGACGCGCTCGACATCGATGACGCCCCCGACGAGCTGCGCCGCAAGATCGTCACCTCCAACCACACCCGCATCCCGGTCTACGAGGGATCGATCGAGAATATCGTCGGCGTTCTGCACGTGCGCAAGTTCCTGAACATCAGCGAGCGAGGGGAGATCACCGGCGCGCAGGTGCGCCAGGTGATGCGTGCACCCTATTTCGTGCCGCTCGGGACCCCGCTGCTGACCCAGATCCAGCAGTTCCAGGCCGAGGAGGAGCGGCTCGGTCTGGTAGTAGACGAGTACGGCGAACTCATGGGTATGGTCACCCTGGAGGACATCCTCGAGGAACTGATCGGCGAATTCACCACCCAGTCCCCCCTGAGCACCTCGGCCACCCTCGCCCGCCAGTCGGACGGCAGCCTCATCGTCGAGGGCGGCACCCTGCTGCGCGATCTGAACCGCCGCCTCGGGACCCACTTCCCGCTGGATGGCCCGAAGACCCTGAACGGGCTAATACTGGAGCACTTCGAGGACATCCCTGAGCCTGGCACGAGCATGAGGCTCGGCGACCAGGCGCTGGAAATCCTGAAGATTCAGGACAACCTCGTAAAGTCCGTGAGGCTTTTGCCGAAAGAGCCGGAGTGAGGCTCCGGAGTGGCTGAGTGTGCCGGCCGGAGGCTCGATAACCTCCAACCCGGCATTCGCGTGGCAGCAAGACCCCAGAGTAATCTTACCGGCCTGGCCAGGGCCCTGGTCCAGAAACGGCGTCTTTCCGAACCGGAGGCGGAAGCGGTGCAGGCGGCTGCGCTGTCCGCGGGCGGCGGTTTCGTCGAGCATCTGGTGGCGACCGGACACATGACGCAGCGCGAAGTGGCCGAGTTCACTGCCCAGACCTTCGGTTTCCCGCTGCTGGATCTGGACGCCGTCAACCCGGAATGCCTGCCACTCAAGCTGGTGGACACCAGGGTCATGACGACGCGCCGGGTGCTGCCGCTCGCACAACGCGGCAACCGTCTGGCGGTGGCCTTCTCCGACCCGACCCACCGCACCAGTTACGACGAGATCAAGTTCCAGACCGGGCTGATGGTGGACCCGGTGGTGGTCGAGGATGGCAAGCTCGTCGCGCTGCTGGCCGAATTGCTGAAGGAGGAAGACGCCACCCTGTCCAGCCTGGTCACCGAGGACATCGGCGCCGAGCTCGCCATGTCAGGCCCCGAGCCGGAGCCGGAGGCGGCCTCGGACATCGACGACGCGCCGGTGGTCAAGTACCTGCAGAAGATCCTGCTCGACGCCATTCATGCCGGCGTGTCGGACATCCACTTCGAGCCCTACGAAAAGTTCTACCGCATCCGCTACCGGCTCGACGGCATCCTCTACGAGGCTGCCCAGCCACCGCTGGCCATCAAGGAGAAGATCGCCTCGCGCATCAAGGTCATCTCCAAGCTCGACATCTCGGAGAAACGGGTGCCGCAAGATGGCCGGATGAAGCTGGTCCTGTCGAGGAGCCGGGCCATCGACTTCCGCGTATCCACGCTGCCGACGCTGTTCGGCGAGAAGATCGTGATGCGGATCCTCGATCCCGCCAGTGCCAGTCTGGGCATCGAGGCGCTCGGTTACGAACCGGAACAGAAAGAGGCGCTGCTGCAAGCCATCGGGCGCCCCTACGGCATGGTTCTGGTCACAGGACCGACCGGGTCAGGCAAGACGGTGTCGCTCTACACCTGCCTGAACCTGCTCAACAAGCCGGGAATCAACATTTCCACCGCTGAGGACCCGGCGGAGATCAACCTGCCAGGGATCAACCAGGTCAACGTCAACGAGAGGGCGGGCCTGACTTTCTCGGCCGCGCTGCGCTCCTTCCTGCGCCAGGACCCCGACATCATCATGGTGGGCGAGATCCGCGACCTGGACACCGCGGAGATCGCGATCAAGGCTGCCCAGACCGGCCACATGGTCCTGTCGACGCTGCACACCAACGACGCGCCCACCACGCTGACACGCCTGCTGAACATGGGTGTCGCTCCGTTCAACATTGCCTCCAGCGTGACGCTGATCACCGCGCAACGCCTGGCGCGACGGCTTTGCGCCAAGTGCCGGGAACCAGCCGAACTGCCCGAGGAGGCCCTGTTGAGCGCCGGCTTCACGCCCTCCGAACTGGACGGCTCGTGGGCGCCGATGCACGCCGTGGGCTGCCCGGCGTGCAAGAGCACCGGCTACAAGGGCCGGGTCGGCATCTACCAGGTCATGCCGGTCAGCGACGACATCAACCGCATCATCATGAAGAACGGCGATGCCATCGACATCGCCGACCAGGCCAGGCGCGAGGGCATCCGGGATCTGCGCCAGTCGGGCCTGTTGAAAGTCAGGCAGGGTCTCACCTCCCTCGAGGAGGTCGAGGCCGTGACGAACGCATAACACCAGCAGTCAGAGAAAGGACGACGCGATGGCCACCGCCGCAGCCGTTGATCGCAAGACCGAAGTCAAGGAATACAACTACGCCTGGGAAGGGCGCGACAAGCAGGGCAAGGTCGTCAAGGGAGAGAGCCGCTCCAGCGGCGACTCGGTGCTGCGCTCCACGCTGAGGCGCCAGGGCATCCAGGTGACGCGGGTCAAGCGTCAGCGCAAAGCCTCCGGCGGCAGGATCTCCGACAAGGACATCACCCTGTTCACGCGCCAGCTGGCCACCATGATGAAGGCCGGCGTGCCGCTGCTGCAGGCCTTCGACATCGTCGGCAAGGGCCACGCCAACCCTGCAGTCGGCAAACTGCTGCTCGACATCAAGATGGAGGTGGAGACCGGCAACAGCCTCACCACCGCCTTCCGCAAGTACCCGCTGTACTTCGACCCGCTGTTCTGCAACCTGGTCCAGGCTGGCGAGCAGGCGGGTATCCTGGACAGCCTGCTGGACCGGCTCGCGACCTACAAGGAAAAGATTCTCGCCATCAAGGGCAAGATCAAGTCGGCGCTGTTCTACCCGGTCTCCATCATCGTCGTTGCCTTCATCATCACCGCGGTCATCATGATCTTCGTGATTCCCGCGTTCAAGGAGCTCTTCTCCAGCTTCGGCGCCGACCTGCCGGCCGCCACACTGTTTGTGATGAGCATCTCGGACTTCTTCGTCAGCTACTGGTGGGCGATCTTCGGCGGGGCCGGAGGCGGGCTGTGGTTCTTCTTCCACACCTGGAAGCGGTCCACGAAATTGCAGATGGTCATGGACCGCCTGCTGCTGCGCATCCCCGTGCTGGGGGATGTGATGCGCAAGGCCACCATCGCTCGCTGGAGCAGGACCCTGTCGACCATGTTCGCCGCAGGGGTTCCGCTGGTCGAAGCCCTTGATTCGGTCGCAGGAGCCGCCGGAAACTATGTGTATTTCGACGCCACGAAACGCATCCAGTCGGAGGTGTCCACCGGCACCAGCCTGACGGTGGCGATGCAGAACGCGAACGTCTTCCCCAGCATGGTGGTGCAGATGGTCGCCATCGGCGAGGAGTCGGGCGCCCTGGACGCGATGCTGAGCAAGGTGGCCGATTTCTTCGAGGCGGAGGTGGACGATGCGGTGGACGCCTTGTCCAGCCTGATGGAGCCCGCGATCATGGTCGTGCTGGGCGTGCTCATCGGCGGCATGGTGATCGCCATGTATCTGCCGATCTTCAAGATGGGCCAGGCAGTCTGATGCTGCCGCCCTGCGGTACCGTGCCCCGAGGTCGCTTTCCATGATCGATCTGTTTGAGACCTTCCCCCTCTTCGCCGCCGCCTGCGTCGGCGCGTTCGGCCTGTTGGTGGGCAGCTTCCTCAACGTCGTCATCCACCGGTTACCGAAGATGATGGAGGCGGAGTGGCACCAGCAATGCGCAGAACTGCGGGGCGAGGAGGCGGCGGTCGGTCCCTCCTACAACCTGGTGGTGCCGCGCTCCGCCTGCCCCGCCTGCGGCCACCGCATCGGCGCCCTGGAGAACATCCCCATCCTGAGCTGGCTGGCGCTGCGCGGCCGCTGCCGGCGCTGCGACACCCGCATATCCGTGCGCTATCCACTGGTCGAGGGCCTTTGCGGTCTGCTGTCTGCCTGGCTGGCCTTCCACCTCGGCCCGGGCTGGGCGCTCGCCGGGGCCTTGCTGTTCACCTGGGCGTTGCTGGCGGCGGCCTTCATCGATCTCGACACCACTTTGCTGCCGGACGACATCACCCTGCCCCTCATGTGGCTCGGACTGATGCTCAACCTCAGGGCGACCTTCGTGCCACTGGAAGATGCGGTGATCGGCGCGGCGGCGGGCTACCTCAGCCTGTGGTCGGTATACTGGCTGTTCAAGCTGGCGACCGGCAAGGAGGGCATGGGTTTCGGGGATTTCAAGCTGCTCGCCGCGATCGGCGCCTTCCTCGGCTGGAAGATGCTGCCCGCGGTGATCCTGCTGTCCTCTGTGGTCGGCGCGGTCGTGGGCATCGGCCTCATCGTGTTGGCCCGTCACGGACGCGGCAAGCCGATTCCCTTCGGCCCCTATCTGGCCGCGGCGGGCATGCTGGCGCTGGTCTGGGGCGAGCACATCAACCAGCGCTGGCTGTCCCTGTTCTGAGCTGGCGGGTTCGCCGAGCCGGCGGATGTCGCCCCACGGATGTTTCCGGACCGCGGGCTCTGGCAGACTCCCGACCCCGATCGGTTGCAGGGACGCCTGAAGTGCCGTCTTCCGATGCGTCGCAGCGTGGACATTTCAACAGGCCGGGATCCGACATGACGTACGTGGTGGCCCTCACGGGTGGCATCGGTTCGGGCAAGTCCGCGGCGGCCGAGCTGTTCGGCCGGTTCGGCGCCGGCATCGTGGACACCGACGTCATCGCCCACGCCCTGACCGCGCCCGGCGGAGCAGCCATGCCGGAGATACGCCACCGCTTCGGCGACGAGGTGGTGGCTGCCGACGGACGTCTGGACCGGGCCCGCATGCGGGCGCTGGCGTTTGCCACGCCGGAGGCGCGACGCCTGCTGGAGCAGATCCTCCACCCCATGATCCGGGACCGGGCCCGCGACCGGATCGCGGCCAGCACCGAGCCCTATGTCGTACTGGTCGTCCCCCTGCTGGTGGAAACAGGGGCCTACCGGGAGGTCGCGGACCGCATCGCCGTGGTCGACTGCAGCCGCGCGGCGCAGGTGGAACGCACCATGCACCGCAGCCAGCTCACTCGTGAAGCCGTGCTGGCCATCCTCGATGTCCAGGCGACGCGGGAACAGCGGCTGGCGATCGCAGACGACGTCATCGACAACGATGGCGCACCTGCCGCCCTCGAGCCCCAGGTGCGCCAGTTGCATGAACGCTATCTCTTGGCGGCACGCCCCACGCTTTGATACCGCCGGGCGGAACACCCGGCACCCGGGAGGGTCTGCTTGAATCGCGCGGTCGCGACGGAAGTCCCGCGGGCTGATGACGCGAAGCTCCGCGCCCCCATTTGCTGGAGCACACACGGCTCCGGCCGACAAAGCCAGCCGCCCGAGGGGGCTCGCGCCCCGAGCACGGTTGCGCGAGCCGGTGCGGAGAGGGTAAACGGCCGCCGTGGTGGCGCCATGCAATGCGGCGCCAGCTCACCGTCCCCGCACCGGCTGTCGCAACCACGGGACGGTGGCCCGACCCTATTGGTGTTGGCTCCGGCATCACGCCACTGTCGCGGCATGAGCCTGCATCGCAACTGCGTTGTGCCGGAAACAGGCGCCGGCGGCGTTTGTCGGGTCGACGGGATGCCCCATCTGCTGTTGTCCTGCCGCCTTGCCAGCGCCCGTTTCCGACGGCCACGCAAGCCTCGCGATTTGATCAGACCTTGCCTGGATGACAGAGCGATAAGCGCCGAGCACCGCCACATTCCATCGGTTGTTTACTTGGCAGCCGGAGTTGTCCGATACTTCATGGAATTCTCATTCTGGGCGTGCCGTGATCAGCTACGAGTTCCCGCTCAACGAACGCGTCAGGACTCTGCTGCGTCTGGAAGACCTGTGCGGCAAGCTCGACTTCTTCATGGCGTCGGGCGAGCCCAGGTGCCACCACGCCGCCATCCTGACGCTGTTCGAAATCCTCGAAGTCGCGGGGCGGGCCGATCTCAAGTCGGAACTCATCCAGGAACTCGAGCGCCAGCGACAGCATCTGGATGGCCTGCGTGGCAATCCGGCCATCTCGGCAACTGCCCTGGACGCTGTCTTGGGTGAGATTGATCGCACCAGCGCGCGCCTGCTTGCGGGCTCGGGCAAGACCGGCCAGGAGCTGCGCGACAACGAATGGCTGATGGGGATCCGGCAGCGCTCCGGCATCCCTGGCGGCGTGTGCGAGTTCGACCTGCCTTCCTATCATTGGTGGCTGCATCTTCTTCCAGAGGAGCGCCGTGCCGACATCGCCCACTGGGGCGCGCCTTTCGTGCCCCTCAAGGAGGGCACTCGAATCGTGCTCAACCTGCTCCGTGAGAGCGGTAAGACGACCCGCGCCCAGGCGGTGCAGGGCACCTTCCAGCAGATGATGGGTGGCAAGGTGTCACAGATGCTGCAGGTACGGCTGGATGAGGGCTATGCATGCGTCCCGGAGTTGAGCGCCAACAAATACGCCCTGAACGTGCGCTTCACCCACGCCCAGGGTGCGGAACGCGGCCGCACCTACGAGGCGGACGTCGATTTCGAACTGTCCTACTGCAATCTCTGAGCGGCGGCAGCCATGGACGCGGCTCATCCTGGCGCCCGGCGGGCGCCGCGTCAGGTGAAGTGCCCCCGTTGCGGTGGTGCGGCCCTGTTCTCCCCCGACAACCCCTGGCGCCCCTTCTGTTCCGAGCGCTGCAAGTTGATCGATCTGGGCCAATGGGCCAACGAAGGCTACCGCATCCCGGTCGAGGCGCAGGACCGCGGTCTGGACCTGCCGGAGAACTGAGGCCCGGGGCCCACCCGCAGGCATCTCCAGACCCCGCGGCAGCCGATCCTGCGTCTCATGGATCGGGACCAGCCGGGAAGCTTCGGACTCACACCCAGGCCAACCTGATGGCGGCGACTCCATGAGCACCGCAAAGCCGTGCCTGCTCCAGGTGTCCCGGACCCAGACCGCCGATCGCGAGGACCGGCAACTCCAGCAGCGACACCCACTGCGCGAGGGCACCGAAACCCGCTCCCTCCACCCCCGGATGGCTGGCCGTCGCCAGCACCGGGCCAGCGAGCGCGTAGTCGCAACCCAGGCGCTGGGCCAGTTCGAGTTCCACCCTGTCGTGGCAGGAAGCTCCGACCCATTCGAAGGCCGGCCGGCCCCGTGCCGACCTCAGTGCGCCGGCGGTCAGATGGAGCCCGTCCGCCCCGGCACGATGCGCCAGATCGGCAGACCCGTTGATCA
>JBILUV010000330.1:0-3672 GCA_044370825.1 Burkholderiales bacterium
GAGGCCCGACCCGAGTACACCGACCCGGAAATCCTGCGCTCCTCGCTCGCCTCGGTCATCCTGCGCATGAAGTCGCTGAAGCTGCCCGAGCCGGAAGCCTTCCCGTTCGTCGACCCACCACTGCCTAAGGCCGTGTCCGACGGCTACCAGCTGCTTGCGGAGCTGGGCGCCGTGGACGAACGCCGCAACCTCACCCAGGTGGGCACGCAACTGGCGCGACTGCCCATCGATCCGCGCATCGCCCGGATGATCGTCGAGGGACGCCGCCAGAACTGCCTGCGCGAGATCCTCATCATCGCCTCGGCGCTGTCGGTGCAGGACCCGCGCGATCGTCCCCTGGACAAGCAGGATGCCGCCGATGCCGCCCACGCGAAGTTCGTCGACGAGCGCTCCGACTTCCTGGCCTTCCTGAAGATCTGGGACCTCTACGACGACCTGCTCAAGCACAAGAAGTCCGCGCGCCGGCTGCAGGCCGACTGCCGGGAGCATTTCCTGTCGTGGTTGCGCCTGCGCGAGTGGCGCGACCTGCACGGGCAGCTCCACGCGCTGGTGGCCGAGATGGGCTGGCGCGAGAACGACAAGCCCGGCGGTTATGGCGAGATCCACAAGGCGTTGCTCTCGGGGCTGCTCGGCAACATCGGCACCAAGGGGGAGGAGGGCGGTGAGTACCTTGGGGCACGCGGCATCAGGTTCCACATCTTTCCGGGCTCCTCGCTGCGCCGCAAGCAGCCACGCTGGGTGATGGCGGCGGAACTCACCGAGACCACGCGCCTGTTCGCCCGCTGCGTGGCCGGCATCGAGCCCGACTGGATCGAGCAGATGGCGCCGCACATCGCGCACAAGCACCACTTCGACCCGCACTGGGAGAAGAGCTCGGGGCAGGTGGTGGCGTCCGAGCGGGTCACGGTCTACGGCCTGACGGTGGTGGGGCGACGGCGCGTCAGCTACGGGCCGATCGATCCAGTCGAGTCGCGCCGCATCTTCATCCGCAGCGCGCTGGTGGACGGGGACGTGAACCTGGATGCCCCCTTCCTGCGCGCCAACCGGGCCCTGGTGCGCGAGGTGGAGGCGCTGGAGCACAAGTCGCGTCGTCACGACGTGCTGGTCGACCCCGAGGTGATGGCGGGGTTCTACGATGGGGTGGTGCCCGCGGAGGTGCACAACCTCGCGGCCTTCCAGCGCTGGCGTGCCGAGGCCGAGCGCGCCAACCCGCGGCTGCTGTTCATGGCGCGCGATCAGCTCATGCGTCACGCGGCGCAGGACATCACCCAGGAGCGCTTCCCCGACACGCTCGAGATGAACGGCGTGAAATACGCGCTGCGCTACCGGTTCGAGCCCGGTCACGCCCTCGACGGCGTGACCCTGCAGGTGCCCCTGCACCTGCTAAACCAGGTCGACGAGCGGCGCTGCGAGTGGCTGGTGCCGGGCTTGCTGCGCGACAAGGTCACGCATCTGGTCAAGGGGCTGCCCAAGGGGCTGCGCAAGCATTTCGTGCCCGTGCCTCAGGCGGTCACGGAGTTGCTCGGCGAGCTGGAGGCGGACTACACCCCGCTGTGCGACGCTCTGTCGGCGGCCATACGGGCGCGCCATGGCGTCGAGGTGGAGCGCGAGGCCTGGGACGAGCCGGACATCCCCGCCCACCTGCGCATGAACTACCGCGTCCTGGACGAGCAGGGTGCCGAACTGGCCTGCGGCCGGGACCTGCCGGCCCTGCGCCTGCAGCTGGGCGTGAAGGCGCGCCGGCAGTTCACCGAGAATGCGCGCGGTGCCTTCGAGCGCTCCGGCATGACCCGCTGGGATTTCGGAGAACTCCCTGAGCAGGTGGAATTCACCCGTGCCGGGCAGAAGCTGGTCGGCTATCCTGCCGTGGTCGACGAGGGCGCGAGCGTCAGCCTGGTGCTGCTCGATACCGAGGCCGAAGCCGAGGCGGCGACGCGTCGCGGCCTGCGCCGGCTGTTCCAGCTGAGCGCGGTCGACAATGTGCGCTACGTCTCGCGCAATCTGCCGGGGCTGCAGGAGATGGCCTTGCGCTACGCCGTCGTCTCCGAGCTGGAGGGCAGGGCGCACGACAAGGCGCTCGCCAAGGATCGGCTGCAGGAGGAACTGGTGGCCGCCATCTGCGACCGGGCCTTCTTCGTCGAGGACGAACCCATCCGCAACGCCGCCGCCTTCGAGGCGCGGCTGGTCAAGGCCCGTACCCGCCTGGCCGAGGTGGCGCAGGAGGTCTGCCGCCTCGTGGCCGACATCCTCGGCAAGCTCTACCAGATCCGCCCGCGCATGCAGCAGCCGGGCGCTCAGGCCTGGACCCGCCTCATGAACGACATCCGGGCACAGCTCAAGGCGCTGCTGCCACCGCGGTTCATCGAGACCGTGCCCTTCGCTCGCCTGAAGCACTACCCGCGCTACCTCGAGGCCGTGACCTACCGGCTGGACCGTTTCGCGTCCAACCCTGCGCGCGACGCGCAGTGGCAGGACACCCTGGCGCAGTGGACCCGGCAGTGGAACCAGCGTCTCGAGGCGGACCGCGCCCGGGGCGTGCGCAACCCCCGCATGGAGGAGTTCCGCTGGATGCTCGAGGAACTGCGCGTGTCGCTGTGGGCGCAGCAGCTCAAGACCCCCTACCCGGTGTCCTTCAAGCGACTCGAGAAGGCCTGGTCGGAGATCTGAGCTCCTCCCTTCGTCGCGCTCTGCACTGACGTCCGGCGACAGTCCCCGCGGTCGAGCGACGGCGAACCGCCGGGTCATCGCGGCCCGGGCTGCGTCCATGCTCCAGGCTGCATGCATGACGGCATCTGCAAACAAGTTGCGATAATGGCGGGAAGCCGGTAAGGTCTTCTCTGGAGAGAGCACTTCCGGAACGCAAGACGGCCGAGGGCGTGGCATGCCCGGGAAGGTCGCGCAGCGGTTCACACAACACCTGAGGAGCTCCAAATGCGTAAACTGATCGTGCTTATTGCCGCCTTCCTGGCTGCGCCCGCCCATGCCAATGTCCGCCACGCGGAAGGCATCGGGTACTACATCGGGCTCGACACCCGCACTGCGGTGGTCGGGGGGACGTACAACGGCCAACCCAACCCCAACCGCGGCCGACTGACCTTCCTGCTGGACCATGGCAATCACTACCACAGCATCGGTGCCTATTCCCTGACCGGCCCGGCGACGCTGCCGACGGTCGTCGACACCAGCACCAACAATCAGATTCCCGAGACATACACCGGGGAGGCCCCCCTGCCGCTGACGCCGGGGGCGGGGTTGTACGCGGGAACGCTGCGCAGTGCCATCGGTGCCTCGGAGTACTCGTTCCTCGGCATCGCCTCGACGCATTCGCTCGCCAGCTTCGCTCCCGGGACCCTCGGCAACACCTTGTACAACAGCAGCGCCGGCCGCTGGACCGGTTCCCTGGCGGGTGTCGAGGTCGGCCTGCAACTGATCTCCTATACGGTGGGGCTGGGCGTCGGCAGCGCGACCGACATGAACCTGTTCGATTCCGGCGACACCATCTCCCTGGGAGACGGAGCGACGCTGGAGTTCAGGCCGGTGTTCTGGGTCGACGATGCCGCCGCAATGGGTACTTACACGGCAGGGTTCCGACTGGTCAACCTGAGCGACGGAAGTCCGGTCATGGACTCCGGGCGGTTCTACGTCAACTTCGCGCCGGTTCCAGAGCCGGGC
>JBILUV010000332.1:0-3655 GCA_044370825.1 Burkholderiales bacterium
AGGCTCCAGAAGCCGTTTTCGCCCAGATCCCAGAAGGCCGGCGCACCGACCTCGAGCGTGTCAGCCGGATAGCCGAAGCCGGTGAGGGTGACGTCGCCGTTCAGCACCACCGGGCCGGGACCACCGACCACGGTCTCGAAGTCGAACACGGTGTCGGCGGTGAAACCGGTGGTGAGGGCCGCCTGGGCGCCGGAGGCGGCCACCGCCAGAGCGGCGGCGGCCAGGAGTTTGCGTGCTTGGTTCATGGTCTCGATCTCCTGAATTGTCGTTGTGGCGTCACAGACCGCCGACGATCCCGCCGTCTTCGCGGGTGATCACGAGGACGGAGGAACGCGGACGGCTCTTGCCCGGGGTGTTGGGCAGGGGCTGACCGGCGCTGTTGGTGGCCCACTGGCTCTGCGGCCAGTTGCTGAACTGGGCCGGGTTGTTGGCCGGGGAATCCTCGCCAGGATGCTGGATGCCGCAGAACATGGTACGCCCGTCCGGCGTGCTCACCACACCGGTCACTTCGCAGTTGGGCGGGCTGGTGAGGAAGCGGCGGATCTCCTTGGTGTTGGGGTCGGCGCACAGCATGGTGTTGGAACCGATGTTCACCCAGTCACCCGTGGCGTTGCCCGGCTGGTCGGTCTGGATCCACATGCGGCCGAAGTGGTCGAACCACAGGCCGTCGGGCGCGCCGAAATCAGCGCCATTGATGTTGCCCTTGTAGCCGTCGTGGCCGGCGGCGGTGTAGCTGCCGCCCAGGGTCTTGGTGGTGGCCTTGTCGCCGCACTGCACGAAGATGTCCCACTCGAAGCCCAGCGCCTTGCAGGTGTTGCCGTCCTCGCGCCAGCGGATGATGTGACCGTAGTCGTTGTCCGGCCGCGGGTTGGCAACGTCCACCGGGGGATTGGCGGAGGCGGCGCCGGTCGAACCGTTCGGGTTGTTGGACGACACCGGGGTGTTGCCGCGGCGGGAGTTGTTGGTCAGCGTGCAGTACACCTCGAGCGGCATGTTGGGGCCGTAGCTGTACAGGCTGCCCGGGCGGTTGCCCGTGGAGTAGGTGCGCAGCGCGGTCCACTCGGGACGGTCCATCATCGTGGCGCCCACCGCGTCGCCGGCCATGCGGGTCTTGATGAGGATGAGGGCCTGCACTTCCGCGTCGGTGGCGGCGGCGAACTCGGGGTTCTCGCGCAGGGCTTTGCCGTCCAGGCCGATGGTGCCCGGCACCAGGGCGATCCACTGCCCACGGAAGGTGTTGCTCTTGCCGGCCACCACCGTGCTGGTGAACTTGGCGACGTACAGCGTCCCCTGATCCAGAAGGTTCATGTTGGCCTTGCGGTTGCGGGGGTTCCAGGCCTGGGCGCAGACGAACTTGTAGATGTACTCGTTGCGCTCGTCGTCACCCATGTAGTAGGCGACTGCGTTGTCCGGGCCGACGGCGACCTGCGCGCTTTCGTGCTTGAAGCGGCCCAGGGCGGTGCGCTTCACCGGAACGCTCTTCGGGTCGAAGGGATCGATCTCCACCACCCAGCCGAAGTTGTTGGTCTCGTTGGGGTTCTTGCGAACGTCGAAGCGATCGTCCCGGTCGTGCCACTTGTAGCCGAAACCATCCTTGGAAACACCGTAGCGGCGCTCGAGCTTGGTCGCCGTGAACGAGGCGGCGGTGCCGAAGTAGCCGTTCCAGTTCTCCTCGCAGGTGAGGTAGGTGCCCCAGGGTGTGAAGCCGTGGGCGCAGAGGTTGGCGATGCCCACACCCTCGCGGCCGTTGCTCGTTCCGTTCGCGACGGATCCGGTGGGGGTGATGTTGTATTTCACGGTCTGCATCAGCGCGTGGCCGGCGGCGGGGCCGGAGATGCTCACCGGGGTATTGATGGTGATGCGCCGGCCGAAGGGCGACATGCGGTTTACACCCCACTTGCCACCGGTACGGCGGATTTCCATCACCGAGACGCCGTTGGCCGCCTGGCTCTTGCGGATCTTCTGGATCGTCAGCAGGGACGACGGGATGCCGGTGCTGGCGTCCAGGCCGTCGGTGTGCAGGATGGCCTCGTGCGTGTACTCGTGGTTGACGCACAGCAGGCCGCGCTCGCTCGACTGGCCATTGCCACCCGCGGTCGGGAAGGGGAAGTAGTGCATGCCGTCGTTGTGCATGCCGTACTGCTGCTCCTGGGCGGCGGCATCCTGGGAGGCGTCGTCCAGCCAGTTCGCGCCCAGCGGCGTGATGGGGTCGCCCCAGGCGGCCAGCACCTCGACCTTGTAGCCGGGCGGCACGGTGATCCTGTCGGCCACGGGCGCAAGGCTCGGGGGGATGCTCTCGAAGCCGATGCCGGCAAAGCCGCCGCCGGCGGGGATCGGCGCCGCCTCGACCGTCTCGACCAGGCTGCCGGCGGTCACACCGCCGATGGCGGCCAGGGCCGTGCTGCTCACGGCGGTCTTGACGAAGTGGCGACGCGACTCGTCGATGCGGTCCAGCACATCACGGATGGATTCATTGCCGGACGGGTTCAGCGTGAGGTCGTTGCTGGGATGGCCACTGCCTTTCATGGGACTTGTCTCCGGTGGTTGAACCGCTGCGACACTCGGGCTGATGTCTTCGCGGCAAATGCTTCGGGGGGGAACGACGAAACCCTGACACAGCGGAAGTTTCGGCGACCCGTGTTGCACTGGAGTCCGTGGGCACCCCCCTGTTTCATGGCCCTGAAGAACCGGTTGGCTGTCATGCTTTTGCCATGAAACCCCGACGCGCTCGCGGGAATGGCCTTTGCGTTCACGACCGTCAGGGCGATCCCCCCGCGGTCGCGAAAACCGAAATCCCATGAAAATTCATCCGGTAGTGCTCAGCGGCGGTTCCGGCACGAGGCTTTGGCCTCTGTCACGGAGTGCCTATCCCAAACAATTCCTGCGACTGGCCTCGGAATTCACCATGCTGCAGGAGACCCTGCGGCGGCTTGACGGGCTGGAAGAGGTGGCGGCGCCCATCGTCATCTGCAACGACGAGCACCGCTTCCTGGTGGCGGAGCAGTTGCGCGCCATCGGGGTGAGGCCGGAACTCCTGCTGCTCGAACCCATGGGGCGCAACACCGCCCCGGCGGTGGCGGCTGCGGCGCTGGCCCTGGCCCGAACCGACCCGACGGCGCTGATGCTGGTGCTGCCCTCGGACCACGTGATCCAGGACCTGCCCTCCTTCCACCGGGCCATCCGCCTCGCGGCCGGGGCAGCGGGTACCGGACTGCTCACCACCTTCGGCATCATCCCCGACGCGCCCGAGACCGGTTATGGCTACATCGCCCGCGGCGACACCCTGCCCCGCCTGGAGAGCACCTTCGCCATCCGCCGCTTCGTCGAAAAGCCGGATCTCGCGACGGCGCGGCGCATGCTCGAATCGGGCGAGTATTACTGGAACAGCGGGATGTTCATGCTGCAGGCCGGCGCATTCGTCGAGGAACTGCGCAGGCACGCCCCGGAGATCGTCACCGCGGTGCAGTCGGCGCTCGATCAGTCCCGCTCGGACCTGGATTTCTGCCGCCTCGACAAGGACGCGTTCGCGACCTCACCATCCATCTCCATCGACTACGCCGTGATGGAAAAGACCAGCCGCGGCGCGGTGATCCCGGTGACCATGGGCTGGAGCGACGTCGGCTCCTGGGATGCCCTCTGGGACGTGCTCGACAAG
>JBILUV010000086.1:0-13147 GCA_044370825.1 Burkholderiales bacterium
CCTCGACCGCTGCAGCAATGGCGCGGATGTGGTCAGGCGTGGTGCCGCAGCAGCCACCGGCGATGTTGATGAAACCGGACTCCGCGAACTCGCGCAGGATGCCCGAGGTGTAGTCGGGGGTCTCGTCGTACTCGCCGAAGGCATTGGGCAGACCGGCGTTGGGATGGATGCTGACGAACACATCCGCCAGCCGCGCGAGCTCGGCGATGTAGGCGCGCAGGTCCTTGGCGCCAAGGGCGCAGTTGAGACCGACGGCGAACAGGTGGCCGTGGCGGATGGCGTTCCAGAAGGCCTCGGTGGTCTGGCCCGAAAGGGTGCGGCCCGAGAGGTCGGTGATGGTGCCGGACACCCACACCGGCAGGTGGCGCCCGCTGCGCTCGAAGTATTCGTCGATGGCGAACAGGGCGGCTTTGCAGTTGAGGGTGTCGAACACCGTCTCGACCAGCAGCATGTCCGCCCCGCCCTGCGCCAGACCGTCCACCGCCTCGGTGTAGGCCGCGACCAGTTCGTCGAAGCTGACGTTGCGCGCGCCCGGGTCGGCGACATCGGGCGAGATGGAGGCGGTCCGGTTGGTGGGCCCAAGGACCCCGGCGACGAAGCGCGGCCGGCCGGGGGTGCGGCGCGACCAGTCGTCGGCCAGCTCGCGCGCCATGCCGGCAGCGGCGCGGTTCAGTTCGTGCACCTGCGATTCCATGCCGTAGTCGGCCATGGCGATGCGCGTGGAATTGAAGGTGTTGGTCTCGATGATGTCGGCGCCCGCCTCGAGGTAGGCGCCGTGGATGCCCGCGATCACACCCGGCTGGGTGAGGGTCAGCAGGTCGTTGTTGCCGGTCTGCTCGCAGCAGTGGTCGTGGAAACGCTCGCCGTGGTAGTGCTCGGGCCCGAGACGGTGGCCCTGGATCATGGTGCCCATGGCGCCGTCGAGCACGAGGATGCGCTCGCCGAGGAGGTCGCGAAGGAGTCTGGTACGGTCTGGCTGCAAGAGAAGGAGGCCCCAAAAACGAAAAAACCCGTCCGCTAGACAGCGGCCGGGTCGGGCACGCGCTTTAGCGGAATTTATAAGGCGCCCGCAAGCTGCTGCTCAAATCGGCGCACAGGCGAAGACGCTACCGGCGGCCGTCGGCGGTGTCAATATGAAACGTCCTGCCACAGATGGTTCGCGCGCTGGTCCGCGCGCGGGAGAGCGGTGACGCTGGCGCGCGTCGCACGGCACCCTCTCCAGACGGGGTGAGGACCCGACCGCCGGCACGGCAGCGGATCACTCGAGCCCGAGGCGGCGGTACTGGATGGCCTCGGCGACGTGGGCGCTGCGGATGCCGTCGCTGCCTGCAAGGTCGGCGATGGTGCGGGCCACCTTGCGCACCCGGTGGAAGGCGCGTGCGGACAGGGCCAGGCGGTCGATGGCCTGGCGCAGCAAGGTCTCGCCGGCGGCGTCGGCGGCGCAGTGGGTGTCGATGCCGGCGGGATCGAGCCGGGCATTGGGGCCGCCCTGGCGCGCCAGGGCACGCTCGCGGGCACCGGCGACGCGGGCGGCGATGCGTTCGCTGCGCTCGGGTTCGGCCTGACGACCGGACATCTCGTCCGGCGACAGCGAGGGCACCTCGATCTGGATGTCGATGCGGTCGAGCAGCGGCCCGGAGATGCGGCTGCGGTAGCGCTGGACCTGATCGGGTGTGCAGCGGCAGCGGCCGCTGAAGTGGCCGAGATAGCCGCAGGGACAGGGGTTCATGGCGGCCACGAGCTGGAAGCGGGCCGGGAACTCTGCCTGGCGGGCGGCCCGGGAGACGGTGATACGGCCGGATTCCAGCGGCTCGCGCAGGACTTCGAGCACGTGACGGTCGAACTCGGGCAACTCATCGAGGAACAGCACACCGTTCATGGCGAGCGACACCTCGCCGGGCCGCGGCAGGCTGCCACCCCCCACCAGGGCCACCGCCGAGGCGGTGTGATGCGGCGAGCGGAAGGGGCGCCGCCGCCACTGGCGCAGGTCGAAGCCGCCGCTGGCGAGCGATTGCACGGATGCGGATTCGAGCGCCTCGTCGACCGTCATCGGCGGCAGGATGCCGGCGAAGCGCTCCGCCAGCATGGTCTTGCCCGTGCCCGGGGGACCGACCAGCAGCACGCTGTGCCCGCCGGCGGCCGCCACCTCGAGAGCCCGCTTGACCGTGGACTGGCCCCTGACCTCGGCCATGTCGGGGTAGACCGGCTCGGCCACGGCAGGGGCGGAGGCCCAGGGCCGCAACGGCGACTGCCCGGCCATGTGTGCGCACACTTCCAGCAGAGAACCTGCACCGTATACCTCTGCCCCGGATACCAGGGCCGCCTCGGCGGCACTATGGACCGGCAGGACGAAGCCGCGTCCGGTGGCGTGAACGCGGTGGGCCATCGCCAGGGCGCCGCGGATGGGGCGCAGCTCACCCGTGAGCGCGAGCTCGCCGGCGAACTCCAGGCGCGCGCCCGGCCCGGCGGGCAGCTGGCCGGAGGCGATGAGGATGCCGAGCGCGATCGGCAGGTCGAAGCGCCCGCTCTCCTTGGGCAGGTCGGCGGGGGCGAGGTTGACGGTGATGCGGCGGGAGGGGAACTCGAAGCGGGAGGTCTGCAGCGCGGCACGGACGCGGTCCTTGGCCTCCTTCACCTCGGCCTCGGGCAGACCGACGATGGTAAAGGCGGGCAGGCCGTTGGCGAGATGCACCTCGACCGTGACCTCAAGCGCATCCATGCCCGAGAGGGAGCGACTGCGCAGGACGGCGAGGCCCATGTCAGCCCCGGATCGCGGCGCCGCCGGGTCAGTCGGCGTCCGGCCCGGATTCGGCGCGCCGGGCGTCCTCGAGCGCCTGCACCCTGGCCTCCAGGGCCTCCAGCTTCTCCCGGGTGTGGGCCAGGACGCGCGCCTGGGCGTCGAATTCCTCTCGGGTGACCAGGTCCAGTCGGGACAGGGTTGAGGCCAGCATCGCGCGCGCATTGCGGTCGAGATCGGCCAGGGGGGTCTGCTCCGCCAGATTGCGCAGGCGGGCGCCCAGTTCGTCGAACAGGGGCGGTCTGGTCATGGCGGATCTCCTCGAATGCATGCAATGCCGGGAGTTTAGCCCGGATGTTTCACGAGGTTGGCCCTGGAATTGAAGAGCCAACCTGGTGAAGCACCCAGGCCAGCAGGCCGCACCACGACGCCCCGCTCGGCCGAACGCCTGCGCACCTGCGGACCGCCAGGCCGTCCTCGCCCCGTCAAGGTGCGCACAGCTTGGCGTAGCGCACTTTCTTGGTGCAAGACGCCCTCCGGAATCGTAGGAATCACCCGCAGGTAAATGATAAATATGACAAAAGTTACTGGCACATCATTTGCCATTCCACGATGCTGACAGTAGCGATCCGCCACCCGCGGTCACCGCGCCGTCCGATGGACCCACTTCCGAGACCGATAGCGCCGCCATGCGACCGAAGGCAGACACCGCATCCCACTCCGCTCCCACCGGGCGCCCGGCGGGTCGGGACGCGGGCAGCACCGGTCGCACACCCTCCCGCAGCCCGGCAGGCGGCATGAATTCCCCCTACCCCCATCGAAGGAAAGCCGAGTCATGAAACTGGTCACAGCCATCATCAAGCCGTTCAAGCTGGACGAGGTGCGCGAAGCTCTGTCCGCCATCGGCGTGCAGGGCATCACCGTCACCGAGGTCAAGGGCTTCGGCCGCCAGAAAGGACACACCGAGCTGTATCGCGGTGCCGAGTACGTCGTGGACTTCCTGCCGAAGGTGAAGATCGAGGCCGCGATCAGGACCGAGATGCTCGATCAGGTTGTCGAGGCGATCGAGAAGTCCGCCAACACCGGAAAGATCGGGGACGGAAAGATCTTCGTCTTCGACCTGGAACAGGCCATCCGCATCCGTACGGGCGAGACCGGCTCCGAAGCCCTTTGACCGATCTCAGGGAGAGACGACGATGAAGAAATTCCTCACCATGCTCATCGCCGCCGCGGCCTTTGGCCTGGCGGGCACGGGCATCGCCGACGACAAGCCGGCTGAACCGGTGGCGGCACCTGCCGCCAGTGCAACGGAAGCCGCGCCGGCTGCCGCCGACAAACCGGCCGAGGCGGCCGCCGCCCCCGCGCCCACGGTGAACAAGGGCGACGTGACCTTCCTCTACGCGGCCACAGTGCTGGTGATCCTCATGACCATCCCGGGGCTCGCGCTGTTCTACGGTGGCCTGGTGCGATCGAAGAACATGCTGTCCATCCTGATGCAGGTGATGGTGGTGTTCTCGCTGATGGCCATCCTGTGGGCAGTCTACGGCTACAGCGTGGCCTTCACCGGCGGCAATCCGTTCTTCGGGGGTCTGTCGAAGGCCTTCCTGAGCGGCGTGACGCCGGACTCGCTTGGCGCGACCTTCTCCAAGGGGGTGGCGATTCCGGAGTACAGCTTCATCGTCTTTCAGATGACCTTCGCCGCGATCACGCCAGCGCTGATCATCGGCGCCTTCGCCGAACGCATGAAGTTCAGCGCGGTTCTCATATTCATGGTGCTGTGGTTCACCTTCGCCTACCTGCCGATGGCTCACATGGTGTGGTACTGGGACGGCCCCGACGCCATCACCGACGAGGCCTCCGCGGCCCAGGTCGCGGCGAACGCCGGCTGGCTGTGGGCCAAGGGCGCCCTGGACTTCGCGGGTGGCACAGTTGTGCACATCAATGCGGGCGTCGCCGGTCTGGTGGGTGCCTACGTGGTGGGCAAGCGCATCGGCTACGGCCGCGAGGCACTGACGCCGCACAGCCTGACGCTGACCATGGTGGGCGCCTCGCTGCTGTGGGTGGGCTGGTTCGGGTTCAACGTGGGTTCCAACCTGGAAGCCAACGGCACGGCGGCGCTGGCCTTCATCACGACCTTCCTCGCCGCGGCCGCCGCGACTCTTTCGTGGATCTTTCTGGAGTGGCTCATCAAGGGCAAGCCCTCGATGCTTGGCGCAGCCTCCGGCGCCGTGGCCGGTCTGGTGGCGATCACCCCGGCCTGCGGCTTTGTGGGCCCGATTGGCGCCATCGTGTTGGGCCTGGTCTCCGGCGCGGTCTGCCTGTGGGGTGTGACGGGTCTGAAGCGCGTGCTCGGCGCGGACGACGCGCTGGATGTCTTCGGCGTGCACGGCCTGGGCGGTATCGTCGGCGCCCTGGGCACCGGCATCTTCGCCTCGCCCAGCCTCGGCGGCACCGGTATCTGGGACTACGTGGCCAACGCGGCCGGCACCGAGTACTCCATCGGTGGCCAGCTGACCACCCAGGCCATCGGGGTGGTGGTAACCCTGGTGTGGTCGGGCGTGGTCTCCTTCGTCTCCTACAAGATCGTCGACATGCTGGTGGGCCTGCGCGTGAGCGAGGACCGCGAGCGCGAGGGTCTGGACGTGACCGAGCACGGCGAAAGCGCCTACCACCACTGAGGAAGGGGCGGCACCCGCCGCCCCTTCCCAGCCGCAAGGGCGTCCCTCGGGGCGCCCTTTTTCGTTGCATCGGCACGCTTCCGGGGCACGGAAGGGGGCGCCGCTATAATCGAAGCGAGTACTAGCCCGATGTGATGGACTCCTCTTTCCCTTCGACTGTTGATCACACCGTCAGTCTGGCACCCGATGCCGCTCGGGAGGGAGGAGTCAATCACATCGGGCTTGGGCCCGCCCTGGTTCCATCCACCGAACATCCATCCGCAAAGATGAAGAGCAAGCACCGATGACCGTACCGCATCTGACGACCGCCCTGACCGGCCCGCTGCTGTCCCTCGAGCGACAATTGCTGGAGGCACAGCCGACGATCGAGCACTGGTTGCGTACCAAGTGGCTCGAGCACGCCGCGCCGTTCTACGGATCGGTGGACCTGCGCAATGCCGGCTTCAAGCTGGCGCCGGTGGACATGAACCTGTTCCCGGGCGGTTTCAACAACCTCGCGCCGGAGTTCATGCCACTGTGCGTGCAGGCGGCGATGGTGGCCTGGGAAAAGGTCTGCCCGGACGCCCGCGGCGTGCTGCTCATCCCGGAGAACCACACCCGCAACACCTTCTACCTGCAGAACGTGGTGGCGCTGCAATCCATCCTGCGTCAGGCCGGCATGCGCGTGCGGGTGGGCAGCCTCAATCCGGAGATCACCCAGGTGACCACCCTGGAGCTGCCCAACGGTGCGCGCCTCACGCTGGAGCCGGTGGTGCGCCAGGGCCGCCGCGTCGGGCTGGCCGATTTCGACCCCTGCACGATCCTGCTGAACAACGACCTGTCGGCGGGCATCCCGGAGATCCTGCGCGACATCGACCAGCCGGTGCTGCCGCCCATGCACGCCGGCTGGGCCACGCGCCTGAAGTCGAACCACTTCACCGCCTACGACGAGGTGGCGGCGGAGTTCTCGCAACTGGTGGGTATCGACCCCTGGCTGATAAACCCTTACTTCGGGGTCTGCGGCGAAATCGATTTCCAGGAACGCCAGGGCGAGGAGTGCCTCGCCAGCCAGGTGGACGAGATCCTGACGCGGACGCGGCGCAAGTATCAGGAATACGGCATCCAGCAGGCGCCGTTCGTGATCGTGAAGGCGGACGCCGGGACATACGGCATGGGCATCATGAGCGTGAAGAGCGCCGAAGAAGTGGTCGGTCTGAACCGCAAGCAGCGCAACAAGATGGCGGTGGTGAAGGAGGGCCTGCGCGTGAACCACGTGATCGTGCAGGAGGGCGTACCCACCTTCGAGAGCGTGAACGACGCCGTGGCAGAGCCGGTCGTCTACATGATCGACCACTTCGTGGTGGGCGGCTTCTACCGCGTGCACACGGACCGCGGGCCGGAGGAGAACCTCAACGCTCCGGGCATGCACTTCGTGCCGCTGGCCTTCGAGACGACCTGCCAGTCGCCGGACTTCGAGGGTGCGCCGGACGACGTGCCCAACCGCTTCTACGCCTACGGCGTGGTGGCGCGCCTGGCATTGCTGGCGGCCTCGCTGGAGATCGAACGCACCGACCCCGCGGTCACGGGAGCCGCCTGACGCATGGACATTGCATTCCTCATCGATCCGCTGGCGAGCCTGAAGGCTTACAAGGATTCGTCGATCGCGATGATGCGCGAGGCGGCGCGCCGCGGGCACCGGGTGTCCGTCTTCGAGCAGGGCGACATGGCGTGGCGCGACGGTCGCGTCGAGGCCCGCACGGTGGCCCTGACGGTTTCGGATGACGACACCGACTGGGTGCGCATCGGCGCCAGCAGCACTGGAGAGCTGGCCCGCTTCGACGCCGTGCTGATGCGCAAGGACCCGCCCTTCGACATGGAGTACGTGTACGCCACCTACCTGCTGGAGCTGGCGGAACGCGGTGGCGCGCGGGTCCACAACCGGCCGCAGTCGCTGCGCGACTTCAACGAGAAGCTCGCCATCGCGCGCTACTCACGCTTCACGACACCGACCCTGGTGACGCGTTCGGAGGCGGAGATCCGCGCGTTTCTGGCCGAGCAGGGGGAGATCGTGCTCAAGCCGCTGGACGGCATGGGCGGCAGCTCGGTGTTCCGCCTGTCGCGCCAGGATCCGAACCTCGGGGTGGTGATCGAGACACTCACGCAGTTCGGTACCCGGACGGCGATGGCGCAGCGCTACCTGCCGGAGATCCGCGAGGGGGACAAACGCGTACTGGTGATCGACGGTCAGCCAGCGCCGTACGCTCTGGCCCGCATCCCCAGGGAGGGCGAGTCGCGCGGCAATCTGGCTGCCGGCGGCCGCGGTGTGGCCCAGCCGCTGTCGGCCCGGGACCGCGAGATCGCCGAGACCCTGGGGCCGGACCTGAAGGCCCACGGCCTGCTGATCGTCGGACTGGACATCATCGGCTCGCACCTCACCGAGGTGAACGTCACCAGCCCGACCTGCATGCGCGAGATCCTGGACCAGACCGGGTTCAGCGTGCCGGCGATGGTGCTGGACGCGCTGGAAGCCGGCACCTGACAACCGCACCGCGGGTCCCTCGGCTACTCAGGCGGCGTCTCGGTGCTCCTGCGGCACCAGGCGCGCGCCCCGTCGCAGCATGGCCTCGAACTCGGCCACGTCCACTGGACGGCTGAACAGAAAGCCCTGCATCTCGTTGCAGCCGATCTGCCGCAGAAAGGCAAGCTGGTCCTCGGTCTCGACGCCTTCGGCGACGACGGTCAGGCGCAGGCTGTGGGCCAGGGCCACCACGGCGCGGGTGATGGCGACGTCGTCCTGGTCGCCGGGGACATCGCGGATGAAGGACCGGTCCACCTTGAGGGCATCCAGCGGCAGGCGCTTGAGATAGCCGAGCGAGGAATAGCCGGTGCCGAAGTCGTCCACGGCGATGCGCAGGCCCATGCCCTTGAGCTCGGCCAGGATCTGGGCCACGTGCTCGACGTCGTGCATGACCGCGCTCTCGGTCAGTTCGAGTTCGACGCGCGAAGGGTCTACGCCGGTCTCGGCGAGGATGCGCCGCACCCCGGGCAGGAAATCGGTGCTGTGGAACTGCCGCGGCGACAGGTTCACCGCCACGCTCACTGGCACCAGGCCCATGGCAGTCCAGCCGGCGGCGTGCCGGCAGGCAGTGCGCAGCACCCACTCGCCGATGGCGGCGATGAGCCCGGTCTCCTCGGCCAGGGGAATGAAGGCATCCGGCGGAAGGATGCGGCCGTCGGGCCCGAGCCAGCGCACCAGCGCCTCGGCGCCGACGATGCGCCCGTCCCCGACCGCGAGCTTGGGCTGGTAGTGCAGCAGGAACTGCCCGCCCTCGATGACGGCCTTCTTGAGGCGGGCCTCGAGCGCGAGGCGGTCGGGATGGGCGGTCTCGATGTCCGGGGAGTAGCGGGCGAAGCGGTTGCGGCCCTCATCCTTGGCGCGGTACATGGCGATGTCGGCGTGCTTGAGCAGGGACTGCAGATCCTGCCCGTCGGCCGGATAGACGGCGACGCCGATGCTCGCCGTGAGGGCCAGCTCCCGCCCGTGGACCTGCACCGGCTGCTCGATGAGGCGCAGCAGCTTGGCAGCGATGTCGCCGACGAGGGACGGATCCTCGAGGTCATCGACCAGCACCACGAACTCGTCCCCGCCCAGCCGCGCGACCAGATCGGAGGCGCGCATGCTGCGCGCCAGTCGCTGGCCAATCCGCTGCAGCACCTGGTCGCCGGCGTCGTGGCCGAGGGTGTCGTTGATGTTCTTGAAGCGGTCGAGATCGATGAAGATGACCGCCAGATGGCTGTGGTGCCGCTGGGCCCGCACCATGGCCCGCCCGAGGTGGTGGGTGAAAAGATTGCGGTTGGCCAGTGCGGTGAGTTCGTCGTAGTGGGCCAGCCGGCGGATCTCGTCCTCGGCGCGATGCCGGTCGGTGATGTCCTGGTACGACCCGGAGACCTTGGCCGGAGGCCCGCCTGGCCCCGCCTCGGAGACACCGGTGACCTCGACCCATACGCGGCGGCCACCGGCGGCCAGGAGCTCCACCTCCAGACCCCAGTGCTGCGGCTCGTGGGCGGCGCGTTCGATGGCGGCACGCAGCATCTCTCGGTCTTCGGGTGAGACGAACTGCAGGGCCGATTCCAGATCCGGCGTGAAGCCTCCGGGTTCGAGTCCGTGGATGCGGTAGGTCTCATCGGTCCAGTACAGGCTGCCGCTGGCGACATCGAGCTCCCAGCCACCAATGCGGGCAGCGCGCTGGGTCTGGGCCAGAAGGGCGGCCTGCCGCCGCATCTGCGACTCCTGCTCCCGCAGCAGGCCGTCGGAGAAGTCGCGCTCGGTCTCGCGGGCCCGTTGTTGCCGCTGGGTCCAGGCGGCGGCGAGCCCCAGGCCGGCGATGGCGAGAGCGAGCAGGGCAAACGGTAACCGCACCCGCTCGAACCAGGCCAGCCATAACGCGCGCTGCGGTACGGCGACGAAGGCACCAAGTTCGTAGCCGGGCAGGCGCTGGAGGACGACGGTGCGCGGCTCCGGCTGCAGCACCCCGCCGGCATCGAAGGTGTCGGAGGCGGCCGCCTGCCGCATGACACGATCCGCAAGTGCCACGGTGAGTGCATCGGCCAGGGGTTGGCCCGCTGGTACCGCGGCCATTGCCTCGCCACGGTCGTTGACCAGACCGAGCACGGCACCGGCGGGCAGTTGCGGGTGGCCCCAGAGGGCCTCCAGCCGCCGCAGGTCCACCAGGGCCAGCAGGAATGCGCCCGGCCTTTGGCCGCCGGGTGGCGCCACGGCCACCGCGACCGGCAGCACCATGGCCTGCGCCGGCTGCCACCGGAAGGGCCGCCCCGGGCGCAGGCCGGAGCCGGGTGTGCCCGCCCGGGGACCATGGTCCCTGCGCCGCGACGGCGGCGGGGCGTCGATGGCGGCTTCGGATGCGAGTAAAGACCCATCGCCGCGCACCAGATCGAGGGCCACCAGTCCCGGCAGGCGGGCGCGTTGTTCGGCCAGACGCCGTGCCGTGTCCGGGCCGGGAGCGGTCCATGCCTCGGCCGGCAGCTGCGCAGCCAGGATGGAGAGCCCATCCTCGAAGCGCCGCAGGGCGAGGTCCGCGGAACGGGCGGCGAGCCCGGCGACGTTATGGAAGTCGGCGAGACGGTCGCGCCGGACCGACTCCCAGGCCTTCAGGCCGAACAGCGCGGCGAACACCAGAAGCGCGGCCGCGAGCAGGCCGAGCGCCTTGGGTATCGGGCGTGGAGGCTCCCCGGATGGGCGCGGGGACGCGACGGTGGCGTGCATGGGGAGGCCGTGGGGAGGACGACAGCGGCATGCTGTCGCGGATTCATCACAGCCTTGTTAACGGAGGCGCGGTGCTTAGATTAAGCGCTCTGGCACCCAGGGGGAGATTCAGCAGGGATGTGCCAGCCGACCGGCGCCGGGAATGAACCCGGCAATTCGCCTCATCGGATCCGCGCCCCATCGGGCGTCGGCGCCGATGCGTGCACGTGCCTCCGCTGGCGCTGTCGGGTACCGGGCGGTCATCAGGCCGCCTGAAGGGACACGCAGCGCTAGCGGCGGGAGCGCCGGGCGGTCAGCAGGATCAGGGCGGTCGCGACCAGGATGCCGGAGAAGGCCACCAGGGACCACTCGGCGATGGACAGGCCGAGCCAGCGCCAGGCGACCTTGGAACAGTCGCCCGAGCCGCGAAAGATCATGGGCAGCGCCTCTGCGAGCGGAAAGGACCCGACCATGAATTCGAGGTCCGGGCCGCAGTCGGCGATGCGCGGCGGGTTGTGCTCCAGCCAGGTGTGACGGGCCGCTACGCCCCCGCCGGCAAGCGCCGCCACGCCCACGAGGGCGGCGTAGACGCGCTGGCCGACAGGGCCGGGACCCTGCAGTGCCCCCAGCCCGGCAAGCACGCCCGCAGCCGCGAAGCCGTAGCGCTGCAGGATGCACATCGGACAAGGCTCGAGGTCTAGCGCGTGCTGGAGATAGAGCGCGAAAGCCAGCAGCCCGGCGCAGCCGGCGAAGATGAGCGCCAGGATCAGGCGGGCAGACAGCCAGCGCGGCATGGGCACAGCCCCCTCAGATGGCGGCCAGCGCGGCGGCGAGGTCGCGCTTGAGATCCTCGCAGTCCTCGATGCCGACCGACAGACGCACAAGGTTGTCGCCCAGGCCGAGCTGCGCGCGTCGCTCGGCGGGCAGGGAGGCGTGGCTCATGAGCCCAGGATGGCCGATCAAGCTCTCCACACCGCCCAGGGACTCGGCCAGGGTGAACAGCTCGCAGCGCTCCAGGAAACGCTTGGTCCCGGCGAGATCGGTGCGCAGGTAGGCCGAGATCATGCCGCCGTAGCCCTGCATCTGGGTGCTGGCCAGAGTGTGCTGGGGATGCTTGGGCAGGCCGGGGTAGAGCACCTGGGCGGTCTTCGGGTGGGCGTCGAGCCAGTGCGCGAGCTCGAGCGCATTGGCGCAGTGACGCTCCATGCGCAGCGGCAGGGTCTTGAGGCCGCGAAGCACGAGGAAACTGGTGAACGGGTCCATGATGGAGCCGATGGCGTTCTGCATGAAGGAGAAACGCTCCTTCAGTTCGTCGTTGTCGCCCACCACGACGACGCCGCCGATGGCGTCGGAGTGACCGTTGATGTACTTGGTGACAGAGTGCAGCACGATGTCGAAGCCGAGCTCGAGCGGGCGCTGGACCTGCGGGGAGGCGAAGGTGTTGTCGCAGACGGTGAGGATGTTGCGCTCGCGCGCCACGGCGGCGACCGCGCGCAGGTCGGTGACCTTGAGCAGCGGGTTGGAGGGCGTCTCGACCCAGATCATGCGGGTGTCCGGGCGAATGGCCTTCTCAAGCGACCCCGGCTCGTCCGGGTTGCAGTAGGACGCCTTCAGCCCCATGGAGCGGCCTCGCACGCGCTCGAACAGACGCCAGCTGCCACCGTACATGTCGTCCACGGCCACCAGATGGCTGCCCGCCTCCAGCAGCTCGAGCACCGTGCCCATGGCCGCCAGACCGGAGGCGAAGGCCCAGGCTGCATCGCCGCTCTCGAGATCGGCGATGCAGCGCTCGAAAGCCATGCGCGTGGGGTTCTGGGTGCGACCGTACTCGAAGCCGGTGTGCTCGCCCGGAGAGCGCTGACGGAAGGTGGAGGTGGCGTAGATCGGCTGCATCACCGCGCCGGTAGCATCGGGCTCCTGACCGGCGTGGATCGATCGGGTGGCAAAACCTTGGGTCGTCTTGCTGTCGCTCATGGCTCTCGAAGGCGGTACGTGGTCAACGGTGGCTCGGAGGCCCGGGCCGCCGCCGTGGCAGGGCACCACAGCGGCGTAATGCACAGGCGCAATGCCGGAAAGTGTACACGCCCGGCCGTACGGGCAGCCGCCGCAACGGCCGGGCTCAGGCCGCCGACACGGCGCCGCGGTCGATGCTGTATACGCAGTCCAGCATGTCGGCCGAGTGGGACAGATCGGACTCGGTGAGAATGATGGAAAAGCCCTCGGCCTTGAGCCCGGCGATGACCTCGGCCAGACGGCGCGCCAGCACGGGAGCCACGCCCTCGAAGGGCTCGTCCAGGAGCAGCAGGCGGGTGCCGGACATGAGCGCCCGGGCCAGGGCTACCAGCTTCTGCTGGCCCCCGGAGAGCTGCAGGCCCTTGCGGGCGCGGAAGGTCTCGACCTCGGGAATCATGCGATAGACGCGGGCCAGGCGCTCGCGGGCATCGGCGCGGTTGCCGGCCCAGGCGGGCACGAGGACGTTTTCCTCGACCG
>JBILUV010000333.1:0-3622 GCA_044370825.1 Burkholderiales bacterium
CTGCGACCCGCCTTCAAAATGAGGACCGGACTTGATCATGGAGGCCATGCCCTTGCGAATCTCGGTGCGTACAGTGACGGTAGCACCCATCTCGATCGCCGTTCCAGCGACTTCACCGTCGCCTTGGGCGTAGTGGACGTCACCGATGAAGAGACCGCAACCATCAACATAGCAGGGCAGCAGCAGAGTCGTCCCGACAACCATCTGCTTGATGTCCATGTTCCCACCGTTCTCACGTGGCGGGATGGTCCTCAAACACTTGTCTTTGTGGCTGCCATTGACGCCGCAAACTGCCGCGGGCAACGCGCTCACCGGTTGCGGTCCGAGCGCCACGCCACCAGCATTGGCAAGTGCCGATTCACGCTGCAGCCAAGTGTCCACCTCAGGGGCTCCCGGCAGGACACCAACCGTCCCCATAAAGCCGTTGAACGGGATGCGAACGCCAGGCAATTGATCTGACACGGCCTCCATCCTGTTGAGCTTCCAGTTGGCGATGAAGGGCTCGGTGAAACGATCGCGCAGGAAGCCGAAACCGGGTACCACGGTGGTGTAGCCGTACTCGTCCGGCTCGATGTCGACCAGGGTGACGGCGAGAACGTCGCCTCGCTTGGCACCTTCGATGTGGACCGGCCCCGTGATCGGATGCACGAGGTTCAGATCGATGGCGGCAAGGTCCTTGGGCTGTGATGTGGCGTTGAGGTCCGTGTCGAGCGCGTCGCGTGTCTTGTAGGTGACGAGCTGGCCTGGCTTCGCCTTTGCGATTGGCGGGATGGCCGGGTGGTAACGGTTCATGCACGCGGGGTCGTCGACACAATGGGCGCCTTTCTTGCCGACCATGACCCGGGACTGGGTCTTGACGTCACTGGTATCGGCCAGGGTAACGCCGGAGCCCATCAGGGCAAGTGGCACGGCGAGCAGGATCGGAAGCGTTTTCACACGAATCTCCAAAAAATTATTACGAAGGACACGTTTGGGGCAAAAGGCTACGCGACTGGCGGCGAAGACTTTTGGGACTTGAAAACTATGTGTCTACGACAGGACTTTGTCAACGAAGGGCGAAACCTGGTGCGTCATGCCCCGATGCAGGGCATGGCGACTGATGGCAAGCAAAATCAGCTGGCGGTCGTTGTCTTTTTACGAGCGCCCTTCGGCGATGAAGCGCCAGGGGGAGTTCCCTCCGACGATTTACCCCGCGGCGCGAACTCGAAGCCCACCTTGCCGTCCGTCGCCTTGACGAGAAAAGCCGAGAACGGGCGGCCCTTCTTGGAAATGAATCGATGCAGCAGATCCGTGCGGCCCGTAGAGAGCAACTTGCGCATCTGGTCCGCTTCGATCTGGCGCTGCAGGATGATCTTCCCGGACCGGAAATCGCAGGAACGTGACGTTCCCACAGACTTCTCGCACACGTAGGACATGCCATGGTCGTAGATCGCTGAGCCGCACTTTGGGCATGGCCCGAGCGGCTCCTGCCCGGTGAAATCTGCTTCCTCCTGTTCCGCGCTGTCAGGGTTCGACTGACCGAAGTCGAACTCGGTGGACAGGTCTTCCTTGAGTCGGATGATGGCTGCGAAAGGGCGACCGAGGCGGCTGCGGAAACCCTGGACGGGACCGATGCTGCGAGTACGAATCAGGCTTTCGATCTCTTCCGACTCCATGCGGCGTCCGGCAACCACTTTCCACAATGAAAACTCGCACTGTGTGCATGCAAACTTCTTGTAGTTCTCGACGATGCGGCCGCCGCAACGCGGACAGGGCTCCGACAGCGTGGATATCGGCTCATCCGACAAAGTGCCCTGCTTCACGCGGTCGACCAGATCGCGCGTGGTCTCGACAATGTGCTCCATGAAGTCCTGCCGCGCAAGAAGGCCCTGTTCCATCTGTTTGAGCTTGTACTCCCAGACCCCCGTGAGTTCGGGCGACCTCAACTCGTCGATGCCGAACTTCCCGATGGCATAAAGGAGGTCGAAGGCCTTGGCCGTGGGGACCAACTCCCGCCCGTCCCTGTGCACGTACTCTTCGAGAATCAGGCCTTCGATGATGGCGGCCCGAGTCGCCGGTGTCCCAAGACCTTTCTCGTTCATGGCTGCTCGCAGTTCCTCGTCCTCTACCAGCTTCCCCGCGCCTTCCATTGCCGAAAGAAGAGTCGCTTCGTTGAAGCGGGGCGGCGGCTTCGTCTGGTGTGCCCTGGCGTTCACTTCCACCGTGCTCACCTTGCCGTCAGCCACGGGGACAAGCAAGGCATCGCCGTCAGCCTGGGCCTCCTTGCCGTATACCTCCAGCCAGCCCGCGTCAACCAGCACCTTGCCTTCCGTCTTGAATGGCTCGCCTGCCACACGCGTGATCCGCGTGGTGACAAGGTGCTCGGCCGGCGGGAAGAACACCGCCAGAAACCTCTTGACCACCATGTCATAGAGCTTTTGCTCGATCTCCGAAAGACTTCGCGGCATCTCGAGGGTCGGAATGATGGCGAAGTGATCCGAAACCTTCTCGTTGTTGAAGATGCGCTTGTTGGGCCTGACCCAGCCTTCCCGCAGGATCCGGCTCGCGAAAGGCGCGTATGGGCCCGGTGTTGAAGAACTCGAAGCGATCCTGCCACGACCTTCACTCGCGGCTCCGGCTGCCAGAGCCTCGAGTGTCGCGCGCACCGTACCGGCGTAATCCTCGGGCAGAGCCCGTGAGTCGGTTCGAGGATAGGTGAGAACCTTGTGCTTTTCGTATAAGGCCTGGGCGATGCTGAGGGTGGTCTTGGCCGAAAAACCGAAGCGCCCGTTGGCTTCGCGCTGCAGGCTCGTAAGGTCGTAGAGCAGGGGGGACGTTTGTGTGGAGGGCTTGGATTCGTCGGTCACGACACCAGGCTTGCCTGTGCACCTGGCAACGATCGCCTCCGCTTTCTCGTGCTCCCACAGGCGTTCGGACTTGACGTCCGGATCGTCGGCTTTCGCGGACTTCCCGAAGCCCTCGTCAAACCACCTGCCGGAGTATTCTCCTTGGCCTGTACCAAACAGGCCGTGCACCTCCCAGTAATCTCGCGCGCGGAACCGCTTGATGCGTTGCTCGCGTTCCACCAGCACCGCCAGCGTGGGGGTCTGGACCCTCCCCACAGTCGTCTTGTAGAAACCGCCGTCCTTGGAATTGAAGGCTGTCATCGCACGCGTGCCGTTGATGCCGATGAGCCAGTCCGACTCACTGCGGCACGCGGCTGCATCTGCCAACGGCCGCATGGAAGCATCGTCGCGCAGGGAACCGAAGCCCTCGCGGATGGAAGCAGGCGTCATCGACTGCAGCCAGAGGCGCTCGATGGGCTTCCTGCTGCCAGCGTGGTCGACGATGTAACGAAAGATCAACTCGCCTTCGCGACCGGCGTCGCAGGCGTTTATGAGTCCGGAAACGTCCTTTCGCTTCATCAAGCGCACCAGGAGCTTGAGCCGGTCCTCCGACCTCTCGATCGGTTTGAGGTCAAAGTGTGGCGGAATCACGGGGAGGTGGGCGAAAGACCACTTGCCCCTTTTCACTTCGTATTCCTCGGGTGCCGCGAGCTCTAGCAGGTGGCCTATGGCCGAACAGACCACGAATGCATCGCTTTCGAAATAATCTCCGTGCCGCGTGAATCCCCCGAGGGCGC
>JBILUV010000334.1:0-3618 GCA_044370825.1 Burkholderiales bacterium
GCATGCAGTGTAAGCCTGGTGTGCGAAGGTGCCGAAGGCGCCGCACACCAGGCTTACGCTGCATGCCGTAGCGGGTCAGCTTGAGCGAGGGGTTAGGCCGCACTTTGCAACTCACGGATACGGCGTGCCGTCCTTGTGCTCAAAGACCCAGCCGCTTTGTGTGAGTTTGGCAACCAAGTCGTCATCCGGGTACGTCACAGAGTCTCCAGGCGTTCGGTCCCCTACCTCCAGGTACACGGCCGCTTCGTTTCCGGTGTTTAGCAAGCAGTGAGCGTTGCCACTTCCTGCCTTGAAGCCAGCACACATGCCTGCAGACATCATTGTTTTTCCTTCGTTCGTGTACAGCGTCAACGTACCGGAGACGACGTACACGAACTCATCTTGTTTCGAGTGTGCATGTCGCAGCGCGGAAACCGAGCCTGGCGGAACTACGGTGATGTTTACACCAAAATTCGACAAACCAAAAAAGTCACCAAGCGGCCGCTTGACTCTCCCGGCCATCATTGATTTGAAGGGCTCGGGGTAGTTGGAAGGCTTCGTGCGCGGAGGTGCGTCGAGGGCTAGCAACGTGCGGGGCGACTCTGGGTTCATTGCGGTGATTACCAGAAGATGGTGAATGTCCGGCCTAACTAGAAGTGAACGGGTAAATGACGCCTAACATGCGGGCTCCTCTCGATCGATGCGACCAAACACCCTCGCTTGACGTGATTAAACACGTCAATTGACGGATAAGATGCGGCAGGCGTACTGTATTTATGTACAGCATTTGGAGCCTCCCCATGCCGCAGGCCTCCCAACCCATCGACGATGCGACGCCGCAACCACGCTTGCTCGACCGGGTACGCCACAAGATACGCGTGAAGCATTACAGCATCCGCACCGAGAAGGCCTACGTCGACTGGGTGCGCCGCTACCTGCACTTCCATGGTCTGCGCCATCCGGAGGGTCTGGGGGCGCAGGAGGTCGAGGCTTTTTTCTAACCCATCTGGCAGTCGAAGGCAACGTGGCCGCCGCGACGCAGAACCAGGCAAAGAGCGCCCTCCTCTTTCTCTACAAGGAAGTGCTCGGCGTCGAGTTGTCGTGGCTGGATGGGGTGACATCCGCCAAGCAATCGCGGCGGCTGCCGGTGGTGCTCACGCGGGCGGAAGTGGCGCGGCTGCTGGACGCCACGTCCGGGGTTTCCGGGCTGGTCGCGCGGTTGCTCTACGGGGCGGGGTTGCGGTTGATGGAAGGGGTGCGGCTCCGCGTGAAGGATGTCGACCTTTCGCGCGGAGAATTGCTCGTACGGGACGGCAAGGGCGCGAAGGACCGCGTCACCGTTCTGCCCGCGTCGCTGAAAGGGCCGCTGGCGGAGCAGATGGAAATGGCGCGGTTGCAGCACCAGCGGGATCTTCGGGACGGCTTCGGTAGCGTGTACCTGCCCCACGCACTGGCGCGGAAGTACCCGGGCGCGCCACGGGAGTGGTTGTGGCAGTACGTGTTCCCGGCAGCGGGGCTGTCGGTGGATCCGCGGTCGGGCGAACGGCGGCGGCATCATCTGGATGAACAGCTCGTGCAGCGCGCGGTACGGGAGGCGCTACTCAGCACGGGGATCTCGAAGCCGGCCACGCCGCGCACGCTGCGGCATTCGTTCGCGACGCATCTGCTGGACTCCGGTTACGACATCCGGACGGTGCAGGAACTGCTGGGCCATTCGGATGTGCGCACGACGATGATCTACACCCACGTGTTGAACAAGGGCGGGCGCGGGGTGGCGAGTCCGCTGGATCGGTTGGGGTCGTGAGTGGGGGCGATCGGGTGGGGACTGGGCAGCGCAGGCCGGACGGCCCGGATCCGCGTTCACCTACCGCGTTTCGACGCCCCCACGCAATCACGGGCCGAGCACGCCCGTCGGTTCTGCCACGGAACCGTCGTCGTGCTCTCGGATCAGGCGGCGAAGTCGAGCGAAAGCGCCCGCGGCGATCCCAGGCGAAGGGTCTTCCGCGGGCCCGGCCATGCGCAGTGCCGGACGGCACCGCGCAATTCATGCGACATGTGGGCCGGGCCCTGCCCCGCCCCTCAGCGCCGAGCGCGGCGCGCCAGCCACTCCTCGAGCCAGCGCGCCTCGACGCGCCCGGTGACCACCTCCACCCGTCCCTGGGCATCGAAGAGATAGGTGCGGGGCAGTTCGCCCCGCCAGCCGCGATCGATGGTGTAGCGCAGCTTCTCGACCCGCTCGTCGGCGAAGATCCAGCTGGGATGGTGCCCCAGGCCGAGTTCGGCGAGACGCTGGCGCACCGCAGCGGCGTCGGGCGGCCCGTCCGTCGACACCAGGGACAGGGCGACATCCGGCCGGTTGCGCAGCAGGTCCCGCCAGACTGGCATCTCCTCCAGGCAGGCGGGACAGGTCGTGGACCAGAAGGCCACGATGTGCGGGCGGCCGGCGTTGACGCGCCGGATCTCCTCGAAGCTGCCGACGCCGAAGCCGCGCAGCTCACCCGCCTGCACCAGTGCCGTGCCGAGCAGCAGCGCGACGGCAAACAGCAGTCTCCCAGCCGCCCTCACGGCAGGCTCCAAACGCCGAGCGGGTGCTCCCGGGTGTTCCAGAACGCGTGGAAGCGGCCGTCGCGCACCAGGGCCCGCGGCTGGTCGGAGGCGCCTTCGGTCGCGGCGAGTTCGTGCTCCTGCCAGGTGTCTCCACCATCCCGCGACAGCATGGTCCGCAGGCGGGTGCGCTCGCCGTCGAACTCCTTCCAGACGACGAACACCGACGGTCCGCTCACCGCGACATCGGCGTGGGCGGCGGCCTCGCCGCCGATGCGCCGCTCGGCCACGACCGCGCCCTCGACCAGCCGGCCGTAGTGCACGCCCGGATCCCGCGTGCCCTGGGCGTACCACACGGCGTGCAGGCGCCCTGCCCCGTCCTCGGCCAGCGAGGGGCCGTGGTGGGGGCAGGCGTCGATGCGCCAGTCGTCGAAGGTGGCGCGGCGCATCGGACCCACCGCGCCGTCCGGCGTGAAGCTGGCGATGGCGTGGTCGCGGATGTCGGGCTCGAAGACATGACGCCACAGGGCCGTGATGGCGCCGTCAGCCCGCGGCAGCAGGGCGATGCGGCAGCACTCGCAGCTGTAGTCGGCGATCTTGAAGTCATGGTCGAAACCGGCCCGGGCGTCGTTCCAGGTGGCGGCGTAGACCGCCGCGCCGCGATAGGCCTCCTTCCTCGCCCGGGCGGCCTCGAGATCGCGCTTGTCGATCCAGGCCACCACCACCCGGCCCTCCGCGGTGACCGTCAGGGCATCGAAGCGATGCGTGATCTCCTGCCGGTCGGTGTGCACCGTGACGGCCCCGGAAAACGTCGTTCCGTCGTCGACCGAGCGGCTGTAGCGGATCTCGCCGGTGTAGGGCCGCGACAGCGGCCGCGTCCAGGTGACGTGCACCCGCCCGTCGGCACCGATGGCGATCTTGGGGCGGGCGTCGCCCTCGACGGCCACGACCTCGCCCTCGGGACTCGCGAAACGGGGCGCGCTCCAGGATCGCCCGAGGTCGGTCGAGTGCCGCACCACCACCCGGCCCTGGTCGCGGTAGGCCGTCCAGAGACGGCCGCGGGCATCGAAGGCGGCGGAGGCGGCCAGGCCACCG
>JBILUV010000396.1:0-2856 GCA_044370825.1 Burkholderiales bacterium
CACCGGCAATCCGGGCAGGGGCCGCAACTCCACAGGCTCCTTCAAGTCGGCCAGTCTGGTGATGCAGGCCAGACCGTTCTTGCCATTGATGTTCATGGCGTCCGAGCCGCACACCCCCTCGCGGCAGGAACGTCGCAGGGACAGGCTGTCGTCCATCGATTTGATGCGCACCAGGGCATCCAGGAGCATGCGGTCGCTCGGTTCGAGTGCGACGTCATACTCCTTCATGGTCGGCTTCGTGTCCTTTTCCGGGTCGTAACGGTAGATCCTGAATCGCATCTCGTCCTCGCTTGCTGTGTCGCCGGGCCGCGTGGCGCACGCAGCGGCCGGAACGCCGGCCACGTGCGCCGCGGCAACCGGTGTCGTCTCAATACGTGCGAACCTTCGGCTCGAAGCTCTCGGCCGTCAGAGGCTTCAGATTGACCGGCTTGTAGTCCAGGCGATCGTTCTCCCGGTACCACAGGGAGTGCTTGAGCCAGTGGACGTCGTCGCGCTTGTGGAAGTCGGCGCGGTCGTGCGCACCCCGCGTCTCCTTGCGCGCCTCGGCGGACACCATGGTCGAGCGCGCCACCTCGATGAGGTTCTCGAGCTCGAGCGCCTCGATCCGCGCGGTATTGAAGGTCCGGCTCTTGTCCTTGATCTCGGTGCGCTCCACCCGCTGGGCCACCTGGCGGATCTTCTCGACCCCCTGGGTGAGCATGTCCGGGAAGCGGAAAACGCCACAATGCGCCTGCATGGTGCGCCGCATCTCGGCCCCGACCTCGTGCACGCTCTCGCCGCCGGCCTGGTTGTCCAGCCGCGCCAGCCGCGACCGGGAATAGTCGCCGGCATCAGCCGGCAGGTCCTTGTGGCCGGGGTTCTCCCGGAGGTACTGGATCACGCGGTCGCCGCTCGCCTTGCCGAAGACCAGCAGGTCGGTGAGGGAATTGGTGCCCAGGCGATTGGCCCCGTGCACCGAGGCGCAGGCGCATTCCCCCGCCGCGTAGAAGCCCGGCACCACGGTGTTGGGTTGATTACCGACTGGCACCACCACCTCGCCGTGGTAATTGGTCGGGATGCCGCCCATCTGGTAGTGGCAGGTGGGCACGACCGGAATGGGATCCTTCACAGGGTCGACATTGGCAAACTTCTTCGCAATCTCGCGGATGCCCGGCAGGCGCTTCTCGATGACTTCCATGCCCAGGTGGTCGAGCTTCAGAAGGATGTGGTCTGCGTCCTTGCCACAGCCGCGCCCTTCCTTGATCTCCGTGGCCATGGCGCGCGCCACCACGTCACGGCTCGCCAGATCCTTCATTGTCGGGGCGTAGCGCTCCATGAAGCGCTCGCCGTCCTTGTTGAGCAGATAGCCGCCTTCACCGCGCACGCCCTCGGTGATGAGCACCCCCGCACCGGCCACGCCGGTCGGGTGGAACTGCCAGAACTCCATGTCCTCAAGGGGGACTCCGGCGCGCGCCGCCATACCCAGGCCGTCACCCGTGTTTATGAAGGCGTTGGTGGATGCGGAGTAGATCCGCCCTGCTCCGCCCGTGGCGAACAGAGTGGCGCGGGCGTGGAAGATCCACACCTCCCCGGTCTCCATCTCCATGGCCGTAACACCCAGCACCTGCCCGGAGGCGTCCCGGATCAGATCCAGCGCCATCCACTCGACGAAGAACAGCGTGTTGGCGCGCACATTGCGCTGATAAAGCGTGTGCAGCATCGCGTGACCGGTCCGGTCGGCGGCGCAGCAGGAACGCTGCACCGGGCGCTCCCCGAAGTTCTGCGAGTGGCCACCGAAGGGCCGCTGGTAGACCGTGCCGTTGTCGTTCCGGTCGAACGGCATGCCGAAGTGCTCGAGCTCGTAGACCACCTGGGGCGCCATGCGACACATGAACTCGATGGCGTCCTGATCGCCCAGGTAGTCCGACCCCTTGACGGTGTCGTACTTGTGCCAGAGCCAGGAGTCATCGCCCATGTTGCCGAGCGAGGCGCCGATGCCGCCCTGAGCGGCGACGGTGTGCGAGCGGGTGGGAAAGACCTTCGACAGCACGGCCACCTTCAGGCCGGCCTCGGAAAGTTGCAGCGCGGCCCGCATGCCGGCGCCACCGGCGCCGACCACGACCGCATCGAATTTCCGGACGGGGTATGTCATCTAGCTGATGCTCCAGAGGATCTGAATCGACCACAGGGCGTACGCCACCAACGACAGCACCACCAGAACCTGGAGGGCCAGCCGCGTGCCCGTGGCTTTTATGTAGTCCATCAGGATGTCCCGCACCCCCACCCAGGCATGCCAGAACACCGACAACGCGAACAACAGACTCGCCAACCGGAACCACTGCTGGCCGAACAACCCCTTCCAGGCCCCATAGTGGGCCGGCGGGGCGAACACGACGATGGCCAGCATCATGAGCGAGTACATCGCCATGACGACGGCGGTTACCCGCTGCACCAGCCAGTCCCTCAGCCCGTAGTGGGCTCCGACGGGAACACGCCTCACCATAGCCACACCCCCAGGATGAGCGTCATCACCAGGCTCACGCCAACGACGGCGTAGCTGCTGGACCTCGCCGCGGCGAGGTCGGTTCCCATATGCATGTCGAGCGTCAGGTAGCGGAGGCCGGCACAGAAATGGTGCAGGAAGGCCCACAGCAACCCGAGCAGGATGAGCTTGACGAGAGGGTGCCCGACCAGTTCCCGAAAGTGGATGTAGCTGTCGGGAGATTGCAGGCTCTGCTGCAGCAGATAGAGCAGGAAGGGCAGCATCAGGAAAAGGGACGCACCGCTGATGCGGTGCAGGATGGACACGATGCCCGGGATGGGCAACCGTATCTGGAACAGGTTCAGGTGCTTCGGTCGGTTTCGCGCGGTCGCTTG
>JBILUV010000088.1:0-12840 GCA_044370825.1 Burkholderiales bacterium
TCACCCCGACCTTCCATGGCGTGAGCTACGAGAAGCTCGACCGCCTGGGCAGCATCCAGTGGCCGTGCAACGAGCACTCGCCCGAGGGCACGCCCACCATGCACGTGGACGAGTTCGTGCGCGGCAAGGGCCGTTTCGTCATCACCCGCTACGTGCCCACCGAGGAGCGCACCAGCCGCCAGTACCCGCTGATCCTCACCACCGGCCGCATCCTCAGCCAGTACAACGTCGGCGCCCAGACCCGTCGCACCGCCAACGTCGCGTGGCACGACGAGGACCGGCTGGAGATCCACCCCAGCGACGCGGAACTGCGCGGCATACGTGAGGGCGATTGGGTGGGCGTGCGCAGCCGCGCGGGCGAGACCGTGCTGCGGGCAGTGATCACCGAGCGCGTTCAGCCCGGCGTGGTCTACACCACCTTCCACTTCCCCGAGTCCGGGGCCAACGTGATCACCACCGACAACTCCGACTGGGCCACAAACTGCCCCGAGTTCAAGGTCACGGCGGTCCAGGTCGAGCCCGTGACCCAGCCGTCCGAATGGCAGAAGCGCTTCCGCCAGTTCAGCGAGGAGCAGTTGTCGCTGCTGGCGCACGGCTGAGCAATGCAGGAAGCCGCGGCGTCATGAACATCGACGATCTCCCCGGCGCCGGGCCCGCCTGCGTCCCGATGGACGTCCGGCGGGTGCAGGCCGAATCGGTCGAGGCCGCACAGGACCATGTTGCCGAGGAAACACCCATCGCGCTGGTCTACAACGGCCAGCCGTTCGCGGTGATGCTCGGGACACCCCTGGACCTGGAAGACTTCGCGCTGGGCTTCACGTGGACCGAGGGCATCATCGCCTCCCTGGAGGAATTCCACGGCGTGGAAGTGGAGGCCGAGGAAACGGGCTTCTCCGTCTACGTCAGCGTGCCCCACGAACGCGTGGAGGCACCGGCTGCGGCCTGTGCGGCAGGCAGATGCTGGAGGATGCGCTGCGCCCCGTGGCCTCCATGGCCTGGTCGGAGCCGGTGGCAGCGGACACGGTGGCGCGTGCTCACGAGGGCCTCGCTGCCGGCCAGACCCTCAATGCGCTGACCGGCGCGGTCCACGCCGCCGGCTGGGCGGACCGCTCGGGCAACATCGCCCTCGTGCGCGAGGATGTCGGCCGTCACAATGCGCTGGACAAACTCATCGGAGCCCTGCTCCGCAGCGGCCTGCCCCGCGCCGACGGTCTTGTGGTGGTCACCAGCCGAGCCAGCTACGAGATGGTGCAGAAGACCGCGTCGGCGGGTATCGGCATCCTGTCGGCCGTCTCGGCCCCGACCGCGCTGGCGGTGCGCACGGCCCGGGCTGCCGGGCTCACGCTGCTCGGCTTCAGCCGGGGCGGGCGCCACACGGTTTATGCCCCCGTAAACGATTCACCCTGAGGTACAGATCCGCATGGAAACAGAACGGCTGGTCAAGCTGGCAAATGACATCTCCCGTTTCTTCGAGGCGGAACCCGACCGGGCGGAGGCGATCAAGGGAGTTGCCGGACACATGCGGCGCTTCTGGGACCCACGGATGCGGCGCGAGATCCTGGCGCATGCGCACGGCGGCGGCGCGGGCCTGACCGCAATCGCACTGGAAGCGGTGAACAGCCTGGGGCAGGTCCGACCGAACCACTTGGCCGCCACCTGAGCACGCATCGGGAAGCCGTGCAGCGCGCTTTCCGGCACCCCCGACCATAACCGCGCGGCCCGGTGGCGTCGCGCTCCTGTCCTTATTTCGCGGGTGGATTCTTCGCCATCAGCTTCACGAACGCGGTCATCTCCTTCTCGACCGCGGCAGTCGCTTTCGCCTCCATGGCGAGATAACGCGCCAGCACATCCCGCCCCAGATCGGTGAGCACGGCGCCACCGCCACGCTGCCCGCCGGTCTCGGTGCTTACCAGAGGCTGGCGGAAGCTCTGGTTCATGGTATCCACCAGCAGCCAGGCGCGGCGGTAGGACATGTCCATTTCGCGGGCGGCCGCGGAAATCGAGCCGGTGCGCTCGATGGCCTGCAGCAGCTCGCTCTTTCCCGGCCCCATGGCGATGGCCTTGCGGAACATGATGCGGATCTGCGGCCTGGGGTTGGCCGCGGCACCCGCGGCGGCGGGAGCGCGCGCCATGTCAGCCCTGCGTTTCCCAGCGCTGGGCGGCGGCATCGTCCGAAGACCGGGCATCCACCCAGCGCTCGCCGCCGGGCGTGCTCTCCTTCTTCCAGAATGGCGCCCGGGTCTTGAGGTAGTCCATGAGGAACTCGCAGGCGGCGAAGGCCTCTCCCCGGTGAGCGCTGGTGACGACCACGAGAACGATCTGGTCCGTCGGCATCAGGCTGCCCACGCGATGGATCATCAGGATGTCGATCACGTCCCAGCGACCGCGGGCCTCCTCGGCGATCTGCACAAGCGCTCGCTCGGTCATGCCTGGATAGTGCTCGAGGACCATCCCGGCCACCGAGGCGCCGTCGTTGACGTCGCGGCAGACGCCGATGAAGCTGGCCACCGCACCGATGCGCGCATTCGCCTGCCGCAGCGCCGCGATCTCCCGCCCGACGTCGAAGTCCTCGGTCTGCACCTGTATCAGGGTGGCCCCGGCGCTCCGAAGACCGGTCGTTCCGGTGGGTGCATTCATGCTCAACCTCCGGTCACAGGCGGAAAGAAGGCCACCTCGTCCCCGTCGCGTACGGGCGTGGCGGGTGTCGCCATGTCCTGGTTGACCGCCGCCCGCACCGGACGACCGGCCGCGAGCTCACGCTCCCAGGCGCCGCCGCGCGCCCGCAACCACTGCAACAGGGCTTCGACATTGGCGACGCCGGCAGGAAGTTCGAGTGTTTCCGAGTCGGTCCCGAGGGATTCGCGCAGTCGGGCGAAATAGAGCAGGTGCACCATGGCTGTCGGCATCAGGTCTGCGAAGGATGGGCCGGCCGCGCCAGCCCGGTGTGCCGGAGGATGAACTCCGCGATCCCGGCGTGATCCTCGAGTGCAAACTGCGGGAGGTCACTCGCCAGCGGCTCGTCAGTCGCGAGCGCTACGATATTACCATCGCCCTCGAACAGCACCGGCTTGCCGGTGGCGCGCCGGTGCACTTCCAGCTTCGGCATCGGCTCGCGCTTGAAGCCCTCGACAAGCACGAGGTCGCATGGCGACAATCGTGTCAGATGCTGTGCCAGCGTGGGTTCGGCCTCGGTGTGCAGCTCATGCATCAGCGCCCAGCGCTGCCCCGAGGTGACCAGAACTTCGGCGGCTCCCGCCTTGCGATGCCGCCACGAGTCCTTGCCCGGGTGGTCGATGTCGAATTCGTGATGCGCGTGCTTGACCACTGCGATGCGGTAGCCAGCCCCCACCAGAATCGGGATGATTCCCTCGACCAGCGTCGTCTTGCCACTGCCGGACCAGCCCGCGAACCCGAATGCCCTCATGCCACCCACACCACCCGCATCACACGACGCTCCGATTATAGGGGTCCGTCCCCCGCGGACCCAGCGCTGCTCGCCCCCCCAATGACCGAGGTACCCAGTGACACCGGCTGAAGCGCTGTCCCAGGCCATCCACGCGATGGGCTGGCTCCTGCCCGCCGCCGGCATCGCCCACCTGTGGAGCATCCTCCTGGTGGCCGGAGCCGCCGTCCTGTTCGACCTGCGTGTCCTCGGGCTGGGGCAGGCGGCGGCGGTGCCCACCATCGCGCGCCAGTTGCTGCCCTGGTCCCTGGTCGGTCTGGTCGTCGCCGTGCCGGCAGGCCTCATCCTCGTGGCGGGCCGCCCGGAGGAGATCCTGGCGCATCCGGCCTTCCCACTGAAGATGGGGCTGCTCAGCCTCATCGCGCTCAATGCGATCGCCTTCCACCTCGGGCCGGCATCGGCTGCCCTGGCGCCCGATGCCCGCTCGGTGCCGGCGCTGGCGCGTGCGCAGGCCCTCGTGTCTCTGTGTCTCTGGTTGGCGGTGCTGGCCTGCGCCCGGGCGCTGGGGCACGCATGACCCACGCGTCCTCCCCCAGCACGTGCCCGGCGCTGGACGATGTGGCGGTGGTGATCCGAGACCTGCACCACACCTTCGCCACCGGGACACAGGCGCTGGCCGGGATCGACCTCTCGGTGCGCACCGGGCAGTTGGTCTCCATCATCGGACCCTCGGGCTGCGGCAAGAGCACGCTGCTGCGCATCGTGGCAGGTCTGGAGCGTCCCGTGGAGGGACAGGTGTCGGTGAGCCTTCCCCCCGCCGCCACCGGGGGTCCGGGCATCGGCATGGTGTTTCAGCAACCCACCCTGATGCCGTGGACCAGCGTCGAGGCCAACGTCCGCCTGCCATTGGGACTGCGGGGCACCCCGGCCGCGGACGCGTCGCGCCGTGCCCGCCAGGTACTGGCCCAGGTCGGGCTGGCGGAGTTCACCGACGCCTACCCGCGAGAGCTGTCCGGGGGCATGCAGATGCGCGCCTCGCTGGCGCGGGCGCTGGTCACCGAGCCGGGGCTGCTCCTGATGGACGAACCCTTCGGTGCCCTGGACGAGATCACCCGTGCCCGCCTCGATCGCGACCTCCTGGACCTGCAGGCCAGGAGCACCCTGACCGTACTGTTCGTCACCCACAGCATCTACGAGGCGGTGTACCTGTCGTCGCGGGTGGTCGTCATGTCGCCACGGCCGGGACGGATCGCGGGTGAACTGGCGGTCGACGAACCGTCCCCACGCGGCGACGCCTTCCGCACCTCCGAGCGCTTCGCGCGGCTGTGCGCCCGCCTGCACGGCATGATGGTGGAGGCCGGCGCAACGTGAACGCGTCCCGACGCATCCTCGCCGCCACCGCACCGCTGGTCGTCGGACTGGCGCTGCTGGGCGCGTGGGAGTTCGCGGTGCACGCCTGGGAGGTCCCGGTCTACCTGGTGCCCGCGCCGTCCCGCATCGCGGCGACGCTGGTCGCGGACTGGGCACTGCTGGCCCGCGCCCTGGCCGCGACGCTGAAGATCGCCCTGCTCGCGCTGGCGCTGGCAGTGGTGCTGGGGATGACGACCGCCTTCGTGTTCGTGCAGAGCCGCATCATCGAGGCGAGCCTTCTGCCCTACGCCATCCTGCTGCAGGTCACGCCGGTGGTGGCGGTCGCGCCACTCATCATCATCTGGGTCGACGACCCTGTGTCGGCCCTGGTGATCTGCGCCACCATCGTCGCCTTCTTCCCCATGGTGTCGAACACCACGCTCGGTCTGCGCAGCGTAGACCCGGGACTGCTGGACCTGTTCCGCACCTGCGGCGCCTCGCGCTGGCAGACCCTGGTCCGGCTGCGTGTACCCTCGGCCCTGCCCTACTTCTTCGCCGGGCTGCGCATCTCTTCGGGCCTGTCGCTCATCGGCGCAGTGGTGGCGGAATTCGTCGCCGGCACTGGCGGAACGTCCTCCGGGCTGGCCTACCAGATCCTCCAGGCCGGCCTGCAACTCAACATCCCGCGCATGTTCGCCGCCCTGTTGCTGATCGCCGCGGCCGGCGTCGCCTTCTTCGCCGCCGCAAGCGCGCTGTCCTGGCTCGCCCTGCATCGCTGGCACGACAGCGCCCGAGGATGACCGACGCGGCTGGTCAGAACAGCCACTGCCCGATCCGCGCCGGATCCACGTTCCCGCCACATACCGGCACGATGATCCTGGTGCCCGCGTAGTCGGCACGTGCCGCCAGTACTCCCGCAAGGCCGGCGGCGCCGGCGGGTTCGACCACCAGACCGGCGTGCCGGTGAAACAGACGCATCGCCTCGACCAGCAGTTCGTCCGCGACGGCATGCACGACGTCGACGAGACCATGCATGTCAGTCACGGCCTCGGGGATGGGCACGCGTACGCCGATGCCGTCGGCGATGGTACGCACACCGGGTGTCTCCACCACGCCGGCGCCGGGACCGCGCAGCCAGGAGTCACGCATTGCGGGGGCCCCCTCCGCCACCACCCCGGCCACCCGGATCGCCGGCTGCGCCGCCTTCAGCCAGCGCGCATTGCCGGTGAGGAGCGCCCCGTTGCCCAACGGCAGGCAGGCTGCGTCCCAGGTGCGGCCCGAGGCGGTGAGTTCGACCGCCATGGTGCCGGCGCCCTCCGCCGCCTCGACGTCCAGACCGTCCTCGAGAAAGCGTGCACCCGACTGCGCGGCCCAGGAGCGGGCTGCCGCTTTCGCGCCGTCGAAGTCGTCGCCCTCGAGACGTACGTCCGCACCGAGCGCGCGCATGCGTGCCACCTTGAGCGGATTGGCGCTCCGCGCGGCCCACACGACCACGGGTACGCCACGCCGCCGGCACGACCACGCCACCGCCTGTCCCCAATTTCCTGCGCTCGCGCACACCAGCAGCCGCGACGGCTCGGCCTCCAGGGCGGCGGCGACCAGCAGTTCCGCACCGCGGCCCTTGAAGCTCCGGATCGGATTGACCGTCTCCACCTTCAGGGTGATGGCGCAGCCGAGCGCCGCCGAGAGGGGCTCGCATTCGTACTGCGGAGAGTGCAGGAACTCGGGCGCGATGCGCGCGCTGGCGGCGGCGATGCGCGCGAGGTCGAGACGGTGGGCGGGAAGCGGATCGACGGGCAACGGATACGGCGTCATGGCGGGGATCACGGAAAGAGGGGAAAGAGCGGCTCGGATCGTGACAGAAACGGCTGGCCACGGAGCATTGCACGCGGTCACACGCCGCGTGTCCTGTCATCGGATCCGCACACGGGTCCGGGTGGCGGCCGTCGCGGCACCGGGACCCGCTGGCTGCGGCACTGCAGATGATGGCATGCGGCATGCGTTCGGCCTCCGCCCGTGTGGGAAACGCTCGCCCGCCGGCACCCGCTGCCGCGCGGAGCATCCGGGCTAGAATCCCCGATCACCACGTACCGAGGAGCGAGACCATGCCGATCAACCGCCACGCCCGACGTTCGTTCCTGCTGGGCACCACGGCCCTGGCCACCCTGGGGCCGCTGTGCGGCACCGCCCGCGCGGACGAGAAATTCGTCTTCCTCACCAACTGGTATGCCCAGGCGGAGCACGGTGGCTTCTATCAGGCGCTGGCCGAGGGCACCTACAAGGCCCAGGGCCTGGATGCCGACATCCGCATGGGTGGTCCGCAGGTCAACGTCATGCAGCTGTTGCTGGCAGGCAAGGCCGATGCTGTGATGGGCTACGACCTGCAGACCCTTCCGGCGGTGGCCCAGGGCCTGCCGGTGGTCACGGTGGGCGCGGTGTTCCAGAAGGACCCTGCCGCACTCATCGCCCACCCGGACGTGAAGTCGATGGAGGACCTCAAGCAACGCACGCTGTTGATCGGGCAGGCCAGCGAGACCACCTTCTGGCCCTGGCTCAAGCGGCGCTACGGCTTCACCGACGCCCAGAAGCGGCCCTACGCGTTCAGCGTCCAGCCTTTCCTCGCGGACCGCAAGGTCGCGCAGCAGGGCTACGCCACCTCGGAGCCCTACCCGATCGAGAAGGGGGGCGTGATACCGGTGGTCTTCCTGCTGGCCGATGCCGGCTACCCCCCCTACGCCCAGACCATCGTCACCACCCGCGCGGTGCTGGAGAAGCGCCGTGACGCCCTGACGCGTTTCCTGCGCGCCACCGCCGAGGGTTACCGCAGCTATCTCACCAATCCCGCGCCTGGCAACGCTCTCATCCGCAAAGCCAATCCGGAGATGGAGGAGGCCCTCCTGGCATACGGCGTGAATCGCATGAAATCCTTCGGGCTGGTCACCGGCGCCGATGCCGCCCGCGACGGGATCCTGTCCATGACCGACGCGCGCTGGCTCGCCACCCGGGATTTCATGGTTGCGGAGGGAATGCTGGCGCCTGGTGCCGACTGGCGCAAGGCCTACACTCTGGAACTCGTGCGCGGGCTCAGGGTACTGCCGTGACGCCCGTCGCTGCGACACTCAAGCCGTTTCCGACAAGGTGCCGGAGCTGGTTGCCCGGTCGATAAGCACCCTGACCGGCGCGAAGCTGCGCCGGTGCTGAGGCGTGGGCCCGAGGCGGGCGAGCGCGGCCAGATGCCCGGCGGTGGGATAGCCTTTGTGCCGGTCGAATCCGTAATCCGGAAACATCTCGTGCAACTGCAGCATGTGGGCGTCACGGGCCGTCTTGGCAAGAATCGATGCAGCGCTGATCGCAGGCTCCAGGGCATCGCCGCGCACGATGGCGCGCGCCGGCAGGCCCAACGGCGGCAGCCGGTTGCCATCCACCAGAACCTCCCCGGGGATCACCGACAGGCTTGCCACCGCGCGCGCCATGGCCGCCATGGTCGCCTGCAGGATGTTCAAACGGTCGATCTCCTCGACGCCGGCCGGCTCGATGCTCCAGGCCAGCGCCCGCGCGCGGATCTGCCCGGCAAGCCACTCCCGCCGCCTGGGGGACAGGGTCTTGGAGTCTGCCAGCCCCGGGATGGACCGTTGCGGATCGAGGATCACCGCGGCGGCGTAGACCGGCCCCGCCAACGGCCCCCGGCCGGCCTCGTCGACACCGGCGACGTTCAGGCTGTTCATGTACGCGCCGCCTCGGGCCGCACGGAGGCGTACGTGGCTCCGGGAGCACGCAGCAACGGCAGAACGGCATCGGCGGCGCGCGACGCTGCGCCGCGGCGCAGCTGCCGGTAGATGCCTTCGTAGCATCGCACCTGACGCTCGCGCACCACGTTGTCCCGGTAGAGGTTTACCAATGCGCGCGACAGGTTCTCGGGCGTGGCGTCGTCCTGCAGGATCTCGGGCGCGACGAACTCACCGGCCAGGATGTTGGGCAAACCGATGTAGGGCAGGTACCGCCGGGGCCACATGATGCGGTAGGTGAGCTTCGGCACGCGGTAAGTGATGACCATGGGACGCCGCAACAGGGCCGTCTCGAGCGCCGCGGTGCCGGAGGCCACGAGCACCACGTCGGCAGCACACATCGCGAGCTGGGCGTGGCCGAACAGCGTGGTGATGGGCAGATCACCGCCCTGCGCGTCGTAGAGCGCCTGCTCGAACTGCTCGCGCGTCGGACGGGTCGCCAGGGGTACCAGAAAACGCGCTTCCGGCAATTGGGCGAGCACCTGGCGCGCAGTCTCCACGAGCAGGGCGGCGTGCTGCTCTAGTTCCCCCCGACGGCTGCCGGGCAGCAGCGCAAACACCGGCGCGGCATGCGGCAGGCGCACCTGATCGCGCGCGGCGGCACGGTCCGGACTTGGCGGGATCTCGTCTGCCAGGGGATGACCGACGAAGGTGGCGGCCACGCCGGCGCGTTCGTACAGGGCGACCTCGAAGGGGAAGAGGGTCAACACGTGGTCCACCGCACGGCCGATCTTGTGCACCCTTTCGCCTCGCCACGCCCAGATGGAGGGGCTGACGTACTGCACGGTCGGGATGCCAGCGGCCCGCAGGGTGGTCTCGAGGCCGAGATTGAAGTCCGGCGCATCCACCCCGATGAAGATGTCCGGCGGTTCGTCGCGCAGCCGCGCGGCCAGCGCTCGACGGATTGCCAGGATGGCCGGGATGCTGCGCACCGCCTCGGCATACCCGCGCACCGAGAGGGTCTCCATGGGATGCCAGCTTTCCAGCCCAGCGGCCTGCATGCGTCCGCCGCCGATGCCGACGAAGCGCACATCCGGCAGACGGACGCGCAGTTCCGCGAGCAGCGAGCCGCCGATCTGGTCCCCCGAGGTCTCCCCCGCCACCATCGCCACGGTCGTCTGGCGGGCCATGGGCAAGGCCTCAGCGTCCCTGACGGCCTCAGCGGACGATGCCGCGCGTCGAGGCAGCGAGGAAGGCCACCATGGGCGCCACCTCGGGGCACTCCTCCACCTGCGCCGCGAGCGCGGCACGGGCATGTTCCAGGGTGAGCTTCTCGCGGTAGAGCGTCTTGTACGCGCGTCGGATGCCGGCGATCGCCTCGGTCGTGAAGCCGCGGCGCTTCAGTCCCTCCGTATTGATGCCGTGGGCCTTGGCGGTATCCCCCTGTGCCATGACGTAGGGTGGCAGATCGTGCACCACAACCGAGCCGATCGCAGTCATGCTGTGCGGCCCGATGCGACAGAACTGATGCACACCGGTGAATCCTCCGAGGATGACCCAGTCCCCGACGTGGACGTGGCCGGCAAGCTGAGTACAGTTGGCGAAGATGGTCCTGCTGCCGACGATGCAGTCATGTGCAACGTGGACGTAGGCCATGAACCAGTTGTCGTCGCCCACCCGGGTGACACCGGCATCCTGGACCGTGCCGAGGTTGAATGTGCAGTATTCGCGGATGGTGTTGCGATCACCGATCTCGAGCCGGGTCGGCTCGCCGGCATATTTCTTGTCCTGCGGCACCTGCCCCAGGGAGGCGAAGGGAAAGACGCGATTGCCGGCGCCGATGCGGGTGTGACCGTCGATGACACAATGGGCGCCGATGCTCGTGCCGGCCCCGATCTCGACATGCTCACCGATGATGGCGAAGGGGCCGATATCGACGCCTTCGCCAATCCGGGCACCGGCATGGACGACGGCGCTCGGGTGGATCATGGAGCCTCCACCGTCGGGACCTCCCGCAAGGTGCACATGAGTTCGGCCTCCGCCACGACCGCCTCGCCGACACGAGCCCGCCCCTGGAACTTCCAGATGCCGCGCAGCTGCCGGCCGAGCGTCACGTCGAGGATGAGTTGGTCGCCCGGGGTGACTGGACGCTTGAAGCGGGCGCCGTCGATGCCCACGAAGTAATAGACGGAGTTGCCGTCCGGCTGCTTGTCGAGTGTCTTGTAGGACAGGATGGCCGCCGCCTGCGCCAGGGCCTCGACGATGAGCACGCCGGGCATCACCTTGTAGTGGGGGAAGTGGCCGACGAAGAAAGGCTCGTTGACGCTCACGTTCTTCAGCGCCCGGATGGATACACCCGGCTGACAGTCCAGCACACGGTCCACCAGAAGCAGCGGATAGCGGTGAGGCAGGCATCGCAGGATGGCCTCGATCTCCATGGCGTTCATTGCGCTTCGTCTTCCTTGTTCTTGATGGCCTGGAGGTCTGCAGCGAGACCGTGCACCTGATGCGCCAGCTCGTCGAGCCGGTTGAACCGGGCGAGGTTCTTCACCCATTCCTTGTGCGGCAGCGCCGGGAAGAAACCATCGTACAGGCCGGGCTGGGTGATGCTGCGGCGGATCATGGTGCCAGCGGCCACCACCACACCATCGCAGATCTCGATATGACCGTGGATCATCGCGGCACCGCCTATCCGGCAATGACGCCCGACACGCGTGCTGCCGGCGAAGCCCGCGCAGGCCGCCACCGCCGTGTGTGCTCCGATGACGACGTTGTGGCCAATCTGTATCTGGTTGTCCAGCTTGACCCCCTCCTCGATCACGGTATCGCCGAGAGCGCCGCGATCGACGGTGGTGTTGGCACCGATCTCAACGTCGTCACCGATCATGACGCGGCCGATCTGGGGAACCTTGACCCAGCGACCCTGGTCCTCGGCCATGCCGAAGCCGTCGGCGCCGATCACCACGCCGGCGTGGATGATGCAACGGTCCCCGAGATGACAGTCGTGGTAGACGGTCACGTTGGCATGCAACCGGCTCATCATGCCGACGCTGGCCCTCTCGCCGATCACGCATCCGGGACCGACCACCGCTCGGTCGGCAATGCTCGCTCCCGCCTCCACCACGGCGTTCGCGCATACCGTCGCCGTGGCGGCCACGCGGGCGTCCGGATGCACCGCCGCCGAGGCATGGACCCCGGCACCGGGCCAGTGCTCCGGGTTGAGCCGCGCGGAGACGCGCGCAAAGTACAGGTAGGGGTTGTCGGTGACGATGCGCGGCCGGTCGGTCGCCTCGCGGTCCGCCGGGCCGAGCACCACGGCCGCCGCTCGGGTGGCGGCGAGCTGCGCACGGTAGCGGCTGCCTGTCAGAAAGGAGAGTTCGTCCGGACCTGCGGCCTCCAGCGTGGCCACCTGCCGGACCGTGAGCGACATGGGCCCGAGAAGCTCACCGCCGAGGGCATCGACGAGATCCCCGAGCGTCACGACATCCTGTGCCGGCTTGGTCATCATGGCTCCCTGCGTGGCGTCGGTGGCGAGCGTGCGCAGCCGGCCGCGCGCGAGGCTACTTGTCGGTCAGCGCCTTCAGGACCTTCTCGGTGATGTCGATGCGGGCACTCCGGAACACCGCCTCCTGCAGGATGAGGTCGAACTTCTCGGCCTCCGCGATCTGCTGCACCACCTTGTTGGCGCGCTCGATGACCTGCGACAACTCCTCGTTCCGGCGCGCGTTGAGGTCCTCGCGGAATTCCCGCTGCAGGCGCTGCAGGTCACGGTTGATGCGCCCGAGGTCCGCTTCCTTGTTGCGGCGGTCGGCCTCGGACAATGTGACGCTCTCCTTCTCGAGCACGGTCTGGAGGTCCTTGGCCTGCTTGGTCAGCTTCTGGATCTCCGCATCGCGGGGAGCGAATTCCTTCTCGAGCTTCTGCAACGCCTTCTTGGCCGGGGTCGCCTCCCGCAGGATGCGATCGATGCTGACGAAACCGACCTTGACGATGTCGTTCGCCACCGCCAGGGAGGACGACAGGGCCAGGCCCATGGCTAGGATGAGACCCTTCAGTGCTTTGGTCTTGGATGCGTTCATGTGTCTTTCGATCCTGTCTTTTCCTGGGTGCCGGTGCCGATCAGAACACCGTGCCGAGCTGGAACTGGATGCGCTGCAACCGGTCCGTCGGCTCCTTCTTGATCGGGATGCCGAAGCTGAGCTTCAGGGGCCCGACGGGCGAGAACCAGTTGAGTGCGAGACCGGTGGAGAACCTAAGCTTCCCGAAATCATAACTGTTATCGACCATTCCCGCGTCCAGGAAGGTCGAAAAGCGCAGGCTGCGATCCTTGTCGGCGCCCGGGAAGGGGAAGTACCACTCGAC
>JBILUV010000339.1:0-3546 GCA_044370825.1 Burkholderiales bacterium
TGCTGCGCGACGCCGGCTTTCCAGAGCCGCCGGGACGCAGCCTGATCGGCGAGGGCTTCACCGTGCTGACTGCGCGTCGCCCATGAGCCGCCTGTACGACGAGGTCCTGATGGACCACATCCGGGAGGCGCGCAACTTTCGCGACATGCCGCAGGCCGACCGTCACGGCGAGGCTGTGAGCCCGGTGTGCGGCGACAGCTTCCAGGTGTTCGTGCGGCTCGACGGCGACACGCTGGCAGACGTCAGCTTCCAGTGCGAATGCTGCGGCATCTCCATGGCCTCGGCCTCCATCATGACCGAGTGGGTGCGCGGCCGCGGCATCGGCGAGGCGCTGGCGCTGAAGGACGCCTTCCTCGAGGCCATCGCGAACCACGCCGAGTCCCTCGGCGCAGACGCCCACCCCGACCACACCGCCATCCTGCGCGTCGTCCGCGCCACCTCCAACCGCGAAGGCTGCGCCAGCCTCGCCTGGCAGGCCCTGAACCAGGCCATCGGGGTCGGACCTGGAAAGGGTCCTGATGTATAAGGGTTTTGTGGCAAAAAAGGCCGTTTTTCGGGCTTACAGGGTCATTTTGCAGGGCAAAATGCGTGAGCTCGGGGCGGTAGCTGCTTTCGGTCACGCCGCCCGAGACGGTGCATGGCGTGCCTGAGCCGGAACGGGTCAGGGAGAACAAGGGCTGGAATGAGAACCCTCACCCCTTGTACCCGGCCCGGCGTGGCACACGTTCGGGCGTCGGTCGCAGCAGGCGGTCGGAACATGCCCGTGGGTGCACCACAGCGGCGTCGCGCTGCGGGATGAACATCATCTTGGCGCCCGAAAGCTGGTTTGACCCGATTCCCGGGGCGGGTCGATAATCGATTGCAGCAACTCTGGCACTTCGCCACTCGACCATGCCCATCGCCCAACGCGACAGCGGGTACCACACCTACGCCGATTACCTCGGTTGGCCTGACGACGTCCGCTACGAGTTGGTGGAGGGCGTGGCGTATCTGATGGCGCCCGCTCCGACGCGTCGCCACCAGGAGGTCGTGGGCGAGGTGTTCCGGCAGGTCTCGACGGCCCTCCTCGGCCGGCGTTGCCGCGCCTACGTTTCGCCCTTCGATGTCCGTCTGCCCAGGCGCGGTGAGGACGACGCACTCGTGGACACGGTGCTGCAACCGGACGTGGCCGTGTTCTGTGATCTCGCCAAGCTCGATGACCGGGGTGCCCGGGGCGCACCCGACTGGGTGGTGGAGGTCCTGTCCCCCGCGACGGCAGCGCACGACCAGACCGTCAAGCTGCGCGCGTACGAACGCGCCGGCGTTCCGGAACTGTGGCTGTTGCATCCTGCCGACCACACCGTCGCGATCTACCGGCTCGTCGATGGTTCCTACGGACGCCCCGAGATCCGGGAGACCGTCGGCACGCAGTACGTCGGAGCGGTGACTGACGTGTTCGTCGACTGGGCGCTGGTGTTCGCCGCAGACTGATCGCATGCTCGGTATGCTCGGGGTCGGACCTGAAAAGGTCATTGATGCATAGCGGTTTTCTGGCAAAAAACGGCCGTTTTTCGGGCTTGCAGGGTCATTTTCGGGGGCAAAATGCCCGAGCTCGGGGCGGCTGCTGCGCTCAGGGTGCGAGGGCGACGACATGCTGATCCGCATCGATCCCCGGGAGGTGGAGATCACCGCCATCCGCGCCCAGGGTGCCGGCGGGCAGAACATCAACAAGGTCTCCAACGCCGCCCACCTGCGCTTCGACATTTGCGGCTCGTCGCTGCCCGACGATGTGAAGGAGCGATTGCTGGGGTGCCGCGATCACCGCATCACCGCCGAGGGCGAGGTGATCCTCAAGGCTCAGCGCTATCGCAGCCTGGAGCGCAATCGCGAGGATGCGCTGGCGCGCCTGCAGGCGCTGGTGGACGCCGTATCGCAGCCGCAGGCGCCGCGCGTCGCCACGCGCCCGACCCGTGCCTCGCAGCGCCGGCGCGTCGAGGAGAAGGTCTCGCGCGGACGCATCAAGGAGGGGCGGAAGAAGGTCGGTCTCGACTGATCGATCGTCTTTGAAGTCGGGCTTCCTGAAGCGGGTTGTTTCGGTGTTGGTCGAGGTGGGCCGTGGCGTTGCGGGTGGTCGGGAACGCGCGTCCGCGCGGCACAGCCCGTGCCGGAGCCGCTTTGCACACCGGCAATGCACAGCTGCCGCGACTATGCGTGGTGCCGGGCGGGGCGTGTGGCGGAACGCCGGCTTTCGCCGCGCGTCGGGGGCATGATCGTGCAGCCCCGTGCGTCCATCCATGGCTGAGCACGCGTCCGGACACGGCCTACCGACCAAAGTCTGCATGCGGAAGTCGGTTGCGCTCGATAGTGGCGCCGTGGCATCTTGAACACATTGCCCACGATACGACAGGAAGTCTGCCATGCGCCTCTTGCGATTCCCTGGCCTGCTTGCCATCCTGACCGCCCTGGCGGCGTCGGCAGCGTTCGCCCAAAATGGCGGCCAGGACGAACTATGGGAAATCACCATGAGCGTCCAGTCCGACGGCATGAGCATGCCCGCCATGACGCAGAAGGCCTGCACGCCCAAGGGCAAGCGCGAGGAACGCGTCCCGATGGAGAAGAACTGCCGTACCCTCGAATCGAAGCAGAGCGGCAACCGCAGCATCTTCAAGTTCGAGTGTGTCGAGGGCGCCGATCGCTACACCGGCACCGGCGAGATCGAGGATCTGGGAAAGGATGCCTACCGCGGCTTCATGAACAGCAGCGGGACGCGTGACGGCGAGAAGTTCAGCATGCGCGTCGATATGTCCGGGAAACGGGCCGGCAACTGCACCTGGGAAGACCCGGCCAAGCGGGTCGCCGCCATCGAAAACAGAATGAAGGCGGATCAGGCTGCGATGTGCGATGACCTGGTCGCCAGGCTCGATTCCGGCATGGTGTTCGGGGGGGCCGGCGTTGCGCCTGAGGCCGTGCTGTGTCGCGACCGGCAGGCCGCGTTCTGCGCCCGGGCAGCAGGCGAACTGAAAGGCATCCGCGACCGTGCCAGGTGGGATGCCGCGCAGGACCAGTACGGTGGCGACAGATTCGAAAGCGCGTGCAAGCTCTGCAAGCTCGATGTCGCGGCCACCATCGGCCCCTTGTGCAGCGATGCGATTGCCAAGGGGGATTGGTACTGGGTGAAGAACCACTGCCCCGAGGCCGCCACGCTGCGCGAGCAGCATTGCGCCGGGCGGGACATGAGCTACATGGACCCGAAATATGTCCCGATGTGCACCGTTCTCGGTGGCACGAAACCGGGCGGCATCAAGTCCAGGACTGCCGCCGACGGCAAGCCCGCCGATCCCGCCAAGAAGCCATCGCTCACCGACAAGCTCAAGGAAGGCGCGGACACGTTGAAGAAGTTCCTGAAGTTCTGACCCGCCTGCAGCGGCGGCGGCGCGGCCTGCCGTCGCGCCGTGCGCCGAAGCCTGGTCGCCCGCGTCTGCAGCGGACTCAGCCCGCCGGCACCGCCCGGTCGCGCGCCCAGGCCCGCAGGTGGGCGACCTTCTCGCGCATCACCACCGACCGCGG
>JBILUV010000340.1:0-3527 GCA_044370825.1 Burkholderiales bacterium
CGCGGGCGAGGCGATGCGACAGCACGCCGCCGCCCATGGGGTGGGACTGGCGGACTCGCACCGTGCGTTGGCCGAGGGCGCCGACCTCGTGGTGTCGGCCGTGACGGCGAGTCAGGCGGTGCCGGTTGCACAGACCTGCGTCCCCGGCATGGCGCGCGGCGCCTTCTTCCTCGATTTCAACTCGGCCTCGCCGGGCGCCAAGATCCGGGCCGCCCGCGCGATCGACGGCGCCGGCGGGCGCTACGTCGAGGGCGCGGTCATGACCTCGGTGCCGCCATACCGCATCCGCGTACCTCTGATCCTGGGTGGACCGCATGCCGTGGCCCTGCTGCCGGCACTGGCGACGCTGGGCTTCGCCCCCCGCGTGGGGTCCGATCGGCTGGGTGTGGCTTCGGCGACGAAGATGTGTCGCAGCATCATGATCAAGGGGCTGGAGGCGATGGTGATCGAGAGTTTCACCACCGCGCGCGCGTATGGCGTGGAGGATGCGCTCATCGCCTCCCTGCGCGAGACCTTTCCCGGCATCGACTGGGAGAAGCAGGGCGCCTACTTCTTCCAGCGCGTCATCGAGCACGGCCGCCGTCGGGCCGAGGAGGTGCGTGAGGTGGCGGTCACGGTGCGGGAGGCCGGGATCGAGCCCTGGTCGGCCAGCGGCACGGCGGAGCGCCAGGCCTGGATGGCCGATCTGGCTGACGCAGGATGTTTCGGACAGAGGGGCGCGCCCGGGTTCGCCCGCAGCTCCGAATGGCGCACCGAGGCCGACCGGATCCTGGCGGCACGCGTGGACGACGGCGAGGCCGGGCCGGTCGGCTGAACACGGTGGCGGGGTAAGCGCAGACATGAATTTCGAGAAAACGCCAGGCTGGCTGGACTGGTTCCAGGGACCGAGCAAGCCACGATTCGTACCGCCGGCGGGCGCGGTGGATGCGCATTGCCACGTCTTCGGACCCGGCGAGCGCTTCCCCTTCGCACCCGAGCGCAAGTACACCCCCTGCGACGCGAGCCGTGAGCAGTTGTTCGCGTTGCGCGATCACCTCGGCTTCGCACGCAACGTGATCGTGCAGGCCACCTGCCACGGCGCCGACAACCGGGCCATGGTGGATGCCTGCTTCGCCTCCGGCGGGCGCGCGCGCGGGGTCGCCACAGTGCGGCGCGGCATCACGGACGAGGACCTGCAGGCGCTGCACGCGGCCGGCGTTCGCGGCGTGCGCTTCAACTTCGTGCGACGGCTGGTCGACTTCACGCCGCGCGACGAATTGCTGGAGATCTCGCAACGCATCGCCCCCCTGGGCTGGCATGTGGTGGTGTACTTCGAAGCGGCCGACCTGCCGGAGCTGTGGGACTTCTTCAGCGCGCTGCCGACCGCGCTGGTGGTGGACCACATGGGCCGGCCCGACGTCACCAAACCGGTGGACGGCCCCGAATTCGCGCTGTTCGTGCGCTTCCTGCGCGAGCATCCGAATGCGTGGTCCAAGGTCAGCTGCCCCGAGCGCCTGTCGGTGGGCGGGCCGCCAGCCCTCGGCGCTGAGCGTGCCCCCTATCGCGATGTCGTGCCGTTCGCGCGGCGTATCGTCGAGACCTTCCCGGACCGGGTGCTGTGGGGCACGGACTGGCCCCACCCGAACCTGAAGCACCACATGCCGGACGACGGCCTGCTGGTCGATTTCATCCCCCACATCGCGACCACGCCGGAGCTGCAGCGCCGGCTGCTGGTCGACAATCCGATGCGCCTTTACTGGCCCGAGGAGTGCTGAGCGTGGCCCTCGACAAGCCCTACCTGGACATTCCCGGGACCATCATCTTCGACGCCGACCAGGCGCGGCGCGGCTACTGGCTCAACCAGTTCTGCATGTCGCTGATGAAGGCCGGCAACCGCGCGCGCTTCGAGGCCGACGAGCGTGCCTACCTGGACGGGTGGCCCATGACCGACGAGCAGAAACAGGCGGTACTGGCACGGGACCTGAACCGCTGCATCCGCGCCGGCGGCAACATCTATTTCCTCGCCAAGATCGGCGCCACCGACGGCCTGTCGTTCCAGCAGATGGCCGGCAGCATGACCGGCATGAGCGAGGCCGAATACCGCGCCATGATGCTTGCCGGGGGCCGTTCGCCCGAGGGCAACCGCCGCCTGGGCGAGGACGGCGACGCGCAGCCGCACCGCCAGCCCCAGGGCGGCGGCGCGGCCGCGACAGGGGGCTGACCATGGCCCGCATCACCGCATCGGTCTACACCTCGCACGTGCCGGCGATCGGCGCGGCGATCGATCTCGGCCGCACCACCGAGCCCTACTGGCAGCCGGTGTTCGCCGGCTACGAGTTCTCGAAGCGCTGGATGACGGACAACCGTCCCGACGTCGTTCTGCTGGTCTACAACGACCACGCCACCGCCTTCAGTCTCGACGTGGTGCCGACTTTCGCCATCGGCTGCGGAGAGCGATACGCGCCCGCCGACGAGGGCTGGGGACCGCGCCCGGTGCCCGTGGTGGAAGGGCATCCCGAACTGGCGGCGCACATCGCCCAGAGCGTGATCCAGGCCGACTTCGACCTCACCGTGGTGAACCGCATGGACGTGGACCACGGCCTCACGGTGCCGCTGTCGCTGATGTGCGGGCAGCCGCCTGCGTGGCCCTGCCGGGTGATCCCCTTCGCCGTGAACGTCGTGCTCTACCCGGTACCCTCGGGGCGACGCTGTTTCCAGCTGGGCCAGGCCCTCCGCGCTGCGGTGGAGTCCTTCGACCAGGACCTGAAGGTGCAGGTCTGGGGCACGGGCGGCATGAGCCACCAGTTGCAGGGGCCGCGGGCCGGCCTCATCAACCAGCCGTGGGACCAGGCCTTCCTCGACCGTCTCATCGCCGACCCGGCGGGGCTGGCGCAGATGCCCCACATCGACTACGTGCGCGAGGCCGGGTCCGAGGGCATCGAGCTGGTCATGTGGCTGATCGCCCGGGGCGCCATGGGCGACGTGGCCGGCGGCCCCGCACCGACGGTTCGCCACCGTTTCTATCACGTCCCCGCCTCGAACACTGCGGTGGGACATCTCATTCTGGAGAACAATCGATGAGCAGCACCCTGAAGATCGCGCTCGCCGGTGCCGGCGCCTTCGGCATCAAGCACCTCGACGCCCTGCGCCTGATCGATGGCGTCGAGGTGGTCTCGCTGGTCGGTCGCGTGGCCGACAAGACGCAGGAGGTGGCGCAGCGCTACGGCATCGGCCACGCGACCACGGACCTCGGCGAGTCCCTCGCGCGGCCGGATGTGGACGCGGTGATCCTGTGCACCCCGACGCAATTGCATGCCTCCCAGGCCATCGCCTGCCTCCGGGCGGGCAAACACGTCCAGGTGGAGATCCCGCTTTGCGACGCCTTGCGCGACGGCGAGGAGGTGGCGCGGGCGCAGCGCGAGACCGGTCTGGTGGCGATGTGCGGACACACCCGGCGCTTCAACCCGAGCCATCAGTGGGTCAGGCGGCGCATCCTGGCAGGGGAATACAGCATCCAGCAGATGGACGTGCAGACCTTCTTCTTCCGC
>JBILUV010000341.1:0-3524 GCA_044370825.1 Burkholderiales bacterium
ATCCGCCGGCGCAGGTAGGACCGCAGGCGGCCGGCGATGGCGGACAGCGCCTCGCGGTAGGCGGATTCGTCACCCGCCTGGGCGCGCAGCCACAGGGGGCGCAGCAAGCCCTCGAACTGATCAGCGGGCGCGTTGCCCATGGCGCATGCGCGAGCGGCGGATGGAGAGGCCGCGATGTTGCCAGAAGCGCTGCCGACCCAGCGCGAGCGATGCACGCCCGCGGGTGGCAGCCCGGCCGGCAGGCTGACCTCGGACATCAGCCGGGGCCCGTCGCGCCGGACGATCGCGTCAGCCAGCGGTCCAGACCGTGGTCGAGCGAGGTCGTGCCCGGGCCGCGCAGCACCAGCCACGCAAGCAGCGCTGCCCAGATGCCGTGGGTTGCGTAGGCATCGGAATAGACGAACACCTGGATGACGGCCGTCATGACCAGCATGCCGAGGGCGGCCACCCGTGTCCCGAGCCCCAGAAGCAGCATGGCCGGGAGCACGTGTTCGCCCCAGGCGGCCGTGGTCGCTGCGAACTCCGGGGACATCCAGGGCAGGCGGTACTCCTCGCGGAACAGGTCGACCGCGGTTGCCGAGAGCGTCGGCCAGCCCGGCAGGAAGACGCCCTCCACGATGTCGAGCGCAAAGCCCTCGATCTTGCTCTGCCCGGATGTCCAGAACACCGCCGCCACGGAGAAGCGCGCGAGCAGGGCGATCACCGACTCCGCGGCGCGGGCGAGCGGTTGCGGCAGCGCGATGGCGAACCGCCGGGCCCGTTCGGACCCGCTGTCTTTCAGCGGCAGGGTCATTCCGGAAACTCCTCGAAGGTCCATTCGACGATCACGCGGTGGTGGATCAGCAGCCCCAGCGCCGCCGCGAGATCGAAATCAGCCCGGCCCAGCCAGGGTTGCGCCGCCGCGTCCAGAGCCCCGCGGTCCGCCAGTTCCCGGATGAAGCCCGCTGTCGCCTCGTCGACGGGCACGATGGCGGTCGCGTCCTCGCGCGGCAGCAGCAGGCAGTGCTCCGGGGTGTGCACATCGACCTCCGCCAGCGCCGCCTCATCGCGGCCATGCGCCAGCCACAAGGACACGACGCCGTGGTCGAAGCGCAGCACGCGCAACGCCGGTTGCAGGCGCAGACGGAAGCGGCCGGGAGCGTTCGCGGCCTGCAGGCGGGTCTGGATGTGATCCGGACACACGGCGTCCTCCTCGTCTTCCTCCAGCATCCCCGTTACGGCGCGCTCCAGCCTCGCAACGTCCGCCAGGTAGGGCAGCCCGGCGACGGGCGGGAAGCATTCGAGCCAGGAGGCGAACCCCTCGCCGCAGGAAGACAGGATGGGGCTGGTCGGCGGGTGCTCGGAGAAGAAGGCCATGGCCATCGCGGTGAAGAAGTCCTCCCCGACCAGGGCGGCAGTCACCGGGTGATTGGCGGCGAGGGCCGTCGCCAGCGCCACCGCGACGTTGTTGCGATGGACCGCGAAGCGACGCGCGGCAGCCGCCTCGTCGACACCGCGCAGTGCTGCCGGCGCGGGTTTCGCCGGGTCGCGGAGCGCGGCGGCAAATTCCGCCAGCGCCGGGCAGGGCGGGGCGCTCACGCCGTCGCCACCATCGCGCCGGGCACCGGTGTCGGCGCACTTGCCGAGGCTGCCGCCATGAGACGGCATACGGTCGCAGCCTCCGCCTCCAGATCCGCCAGTGGCGGGATGTCGTTGTCACGCTCGATCAGCGTCGGCCGGTTGCCGAAGTGCCCGAGGGCGCGCCGGTACAGTGCCCAGACCGCATCGTCCACGGGGCTGCCATGGGTGTCGATCAGCAGGCGAGTCGCGTCCGGACCGCGTTCCTCCGTGAAGCCGGCGAGATGCATCTGTGCCACGGGTTCGCGGGGGAGCGCGGCAATGAAAGACCACGGATCCTCACCGTGGTTGATGCCGCTCACGTAGGCGTTGTTCACGTCCAGCAGCAGGCCGCAGCCGGTGCGTCGCGACAATTCCGACAGGAAGCAGGCTGTGCTCATCTCCGACTGCCTGAATGCCACGTAGGTGCTGGGGTTCTCGATGAGGATGCGGCTGCCGAGGCGTTCCTGGACATGCGCCACTCGCGCGCAGACGCGGTCGAGGGTGGGCCGGTCCAGCGGCACCGGCAGCAAGTCCGGAAAGCAGACGCCGTCGTGCCGGTTCCAGGCGAGGTGTTCCGAGAACACGAAGGGCTCGATGCGATGGATCAGGCGCGCGATCCGCTGGAGGTGTGTCTCGTCGAGCGGATCGGACCCCCCCAGGGACAGACCGACCCCGTGGATCGAGACCGGCCAGTCCTGCCGCACGCGCTCCAGGGTTCGTGCCATCGGCCCCCGCTCGGCGAGGTGGTTCTCGGCGTGGACTTCGAAGAAGTCGACGCCGGCCCCCAGGTCCAGCACCTGCCGGACGTGGGGGGTCTTGAGACCGATGCCGGCTTGCACGACTCAGCCCTGCTTTTCCTTGAACGCCTGCAGTTGGCCGTGGCCGGTGGGCGAGGTCTTCGACACGACCTGCTCGCAGGTGCCCTTGGGCACGAGCTTCCAGGCATTGCCCTGATAGTCGCGGGTGGAGCTTCCGGCGCAGGACGTGCCGGCGCCAGCGGCGCAGTCGTTCTTGCCCTTGAGCGCGACACCGAAGCACTTTTCCTTGCCACTGTCGTCGGCGTGCGCCGTGGTGTTGGCGAGGGCGAGGGCGGATCCCACCGCCATGGCGAGGGTGAGAGCGGTGGCGCGGGTGGTGAGATTTCCTGACATGATATTGGCTCCTATGGGTGGGGGTGGTTGGCGCCGTCGCCGGGTCTGGTGACGTGCCCCTGCCAGTTCGTTCCGGGGAGCGCGCCGGTTACAGCCAACCGGAAAAAAATTTCCGCCGCGACGCGCATCGCGCGGGCGTCTCGCGTCCGGACCGCCGCGACCGCTTTGCGCGGCGGGTCATGTCGAAAGGGGAGAAATGGACAGGGGCGAAATCACCGACCGGTACCTGGAGGCGCTGGGCCTGGAGCGGCACCGGCCCGAGACGGATTTCCTGGACGAGATCGTGCGGCGCCACGTCGCGCGCTTCGCGTTCGCCAGCGTCGGTCCGCAACTCGGCGACGCTCTGCCGCTCGAGCTCGAGGCCTTGTTCGACCGCATCGTGGCGCGCGCCCGCGGCGGCTATTGCTTCGAGCAGAACGGCCTGCAGTTCGAGGTGCTCGGGGAGCTCGGTTTCGACGTCACCCTGTGCCTGGCGCGGGTGATCTACAACCGCGACATCCATCCGGGGCTCACCCATCGCATCACGCTGGTGTCCTTCGGCGACCGCGTGCAGGTGGCGGACGTCGGTTTCGGGCCGCTCGGTCCCGCGGCATCGGTTCCTCTCGCCGCCGTGCCGGTGACGCAGGGCTGGCGCAGCTTCCGCGTCGGCCAGCCGCGGCCCGGAGAGTTCCACATGCAGACTTTCAGGGATGGCGACTGGTATTCGCTGTACCGGTTTGAGCGGGCGCGCTACGGACAGGCGGACTGCGTGCTCGGGCACTTCTTCTCGCACCG
>JBILUV010000089.1:0-12734 GCA_044370825.1 Burkholderiales bacterium
CGGCGAAGTGGCCGCCGCGCGGCATCACCGTCCATCGCTGGATGTTACGGTACAACCGCTCCGCCACGGAACGCGGCGGTCGCAGGATCTCGCACGGGAACTGGCAATAGCCGGTGGGCACCCGGACCCCGTCCTCGGGGATGGGCCAGGGGCCGTGCATGCGGGCATAGTAGGGCCAGAATGACGAGCCGATCGCTCCCGTCACCCAGTACAACGTTATGTTGGCCAGCAACTCGTCGCGGCTGAACACGGATTCGACGTCGCCAGCGCAGTCGGACCAAGCGCGGAACTTCTCCACGATCCAGGCGGCCAGCCCGGCGGGCGAATCGGTCAGGGCGGCGGCCAGCGTCTGGGGGCGCGTGCCCTGGATCCACTGATAACCGGTGTTCTCCTTCAGGAAGTGCTCGAGTTCCCGCAGGAACACCGCCTCCTCGGGGGTGGGCGAAGCCACCATCTTCGGATCACGCCGCACCGCCAGAAGGTTGAGGTGGATGCCGACGAGGCGGTCGGGGTAAGCATGGCCCAAGCGCGAGGTGACGAAGGCACCCCAGTCACCACCCTGGGCCGCGAACCTGGGATAGCCCAGCACCTCGGTCATGAGGGTGGCGAAACAGTCGGCGATCTCCTCCAGGGCGAAACGCTTCTGCCCGGGCCGGAACGACAGGCCATAGCCGGGCAGGGAAGGCGCCACCACCGTGAAGGCATCCGCCGGGTCACCGCCGTGGCTGCCGGGGTCGGTCAGCAGCGGGATGATCTTCTGGAACTCCAGCACCGAGCCCGGCCAGCCGTGGGACAGCAGCAGCGGAAAAGCCCGCGGCCCCTTGCCGGGCACGTGGAGGAAGTGCAGGTCGATTCCGGCGAGCGGAACCTTGTACTGGGGGAAGGCGTTGAGCCTCGCCTGGGCGGCCCGCCAGTCGAAGGATTGCCCCCAGTAAATGACGAGGTCTCGAAGGTAATCCACCGGTGTTCCATAGGCCCACGGCTCGCCGGGTGCCTGATCCGGGAAGCGGGTGCGGGCCAGCCGCTCCCTGAGGTCGGCGATGACGTCTTCGTGGACTTCGAGATGGAACGGCGTGGGCGACATGGGCTGCGGGGGGGGGGGCGGCGTGGTAGAAGTCCCGAATTGTCCCCGCTTCGTCGCGACGCGCGCAACACGGCCAAGGGTGTCATCCCGGTACGTACACCCCCCGGCAGGGTTTGCCAACACCTGGCGATCAGTCCTTCACCGGGGTGAATCCTCGTTCATCTTGCGCCCGAACCAGCGGGCCATCCACCAGCCGATGACGATGACGCCCAGGATCACGATCAGGCTCATCAGCCCGTAGTCGGTGAACAGCAGGTTGTTGAACAGGACCATCGTTGCCTCCGTGCATGAACTCATTCATCCTGCCACGCGGGCAAAGACGGCTCTTGCGCTGGATCAAGGGCCCGGCCGGAACACTGCGCCAGACTGCCGGATGATGGAATGTCGGAGTCAGACCCTGGGAGGATCGATGGTCATTCGTTTCGAATCGAAGGCAGGCGGCTTCATCATGCTGGCCGAACACGCGCTTCCGCTCATTCGCATGACAGGCCACACCGGCACGGTGCCGGGTGCCATCGCAGCCGCCGACCTGACCGGTGCACTGGAGGCGTTGCGCGCCGCCCTCGCCGCCACCCCGGCGTCCGCCCCGCTACCCACATTGGCTGGCGACCAGGACGGTGAGCCTCCTGTCCCACCGGTGTCGGTCCAGCAGCGCGCCTTCCCTCTGGTAGATTTGCTGGAACGGGCCGCGCGCAAGGGCAGCGATGTCCAGTGGGCGGAGGAGGTCGGGGGCGTGCTGAGGCCCTGAGGCACGTCACTCCTGACGGCGTCCGGAGCGCAGATGCCGTGAGACAGCTCAGGCGTCGGGATTCGGCTCCGACCAGAGACGGCCACCGGTGGCCCAGTCGGACCTGCGCACGTCCTCGAAGATGATGTCCACCGACTCGGGCGAGCAGTCGAGGGTGCGGGCGGTCTCACGCGTGACAGCCTCGGCGAAGGCTTTCTTCTGTTCTGCGGTTCGGCCCTCGAACAGACGCACGTGGATGAATGGCATGCTCGCTCCTAGGTAAGTTGATCGGACCGTCCCCGGACATCGCCCACCAATGCGCGGTTGAGCCGACGCAGGGTCGTGACATGCACCCGCCCGCGGGTCTCCCCGGACAGGCTGCAACTGGGGGGGTCGCGGACCGTAAACCATCTTCCGGTGCACGACGCAAAGCCTCACCGGTCAGGCCGGCACTGTCAAGCTGGGGGCGGGGCCCCCTTGGTGACCGGGGCCTCTGCAGCCAACCGCGGCACCGCCTTCTCCGGTCTCGGCCGGCGCAGTTCGCGAAAGTCCTCCAGTTCCCAGGGCCGAAAGGCGAGCAGCAGCGTCACCGAACGGCGCTCGCCCAACAACATGCGCTTGTGGTCCTCGTGGTACTCCGCGAACTCGTTGGCCAGCCGCCGCAGCTTGGAGTTCATGAGGCTGATCATGCTCGGCGGAAGCATGGCGTTGACCAGCAGCATGGTCTCCTCGGGCCGGTCGAAGGTACCCTGGAAGTACTCGTTCTGGGCCTTGGCCTTGAAGTACTGCTGAATCGGCCCGTTGGGGCGCCAGGTGAAGGCATGAGTGACGCGCAGGCGGATGCGGTTGCCGGGCAGCAGTTCCAGGAAACTGATGCGCTCCAGTTCGAGGAGCAGCCGGATGCATTCGGGCTTCGTCAGCTCGTACAGGCTGGTGATCTCCTCCAGCCCGAGGTGGTTGAGCGCACACACCGCCACGAGGAGCAGCTTGCGGTCGCGCATGATGGCCCGCTCCTGCTCGAGGGTGAGCTGGCTGACGGCGTCGCGACCGCTGTCGCTCTCGCGGGCCAGTTCCATCAGGCTGGTACCGGCCATGGCACACACCTGCTCGAAGCGCTCGAGCGTGAACCCTCCCTTGGAGAACAGGCGCTTCACACTGGCCTCACTCAGGTCCAGGCTCTGCGCCACCTGGGAGTAGTTGATCCGCCGTGCCCTGAGGGCACGTTTCAGGGAGTCGGTCAGGGTACTCGTATCAGCCATGGTCTCGTCGCCCCAATTGTTGCTCTGTCCGCGGTCGCGCCAGCCGCCACCGGGAGTCGCCCGGCGCGCCACCCGTCCCAGGTATCGGACTGGCGGCGCAGGCTGCGCCAGCATGCGCGTTCCGGCGCAGCCCCGCCCCGGTCAAACAGCAAGGAGGGTGCAGACGATGGGATCACGCAACCTGGAGGACGCCTGGCGTCAGGCCATGGCACGTCGTTCGAAGACGAAGACGAAGACGGCCATGGCGACGGCTTGTCTTCCGTATCTGGTGGACAGCAGTTTCCGTGCACGACCTGCTCCGGCGACAGCGGCTGTGCAGCCGGACGCCGACCAGCAGGGAGACGATCGGTGAGATCCGCCAGGACCGCGCAGTAAAAAACCCCGACAGCGCCGCACCCCTGCCTAGCGCACGCTGCGCCCAGCCCGGGAGTCCCAGCAGATTGGCCTCGGCGATCGAGGGGTCCCTTCGAACATCGCGTCGGCGGCGGTGGCTACGCCCCTGTGGCGGCCAGACGGGCGCGGATGGCCTCGACGCGGCGGCGGTTGATGCCGAGGTCACTGCGCCCGAGGCGCGAGGCGGAACGGACGTGGATGACGCGCTCTCCGGCAGGCAGATGAAACTCGACGTCGTCGACGAAGCCCATCCAGGCGCTCTCGAATTCGGAGTACAGATAGTCCGCCTCCTGCACCAGTACCGAGGCGCCCGGCATGGCGGCAACGATGCGCGCCAGCGCCGCCAGCGCCGCCTCCCGGCTGGTGCGATAGGCCAGGGGGGCGATGGCATGGGTCGGCGACTGCGTCTGGCTGCTGACAGCGTTGGGGGTGTCGGGCACGGGCTTGAGACGGCCCTCGCGCACGCCCAGGTCGGTCGGTCGTCTGCCTGAGAGCCAGCCCATGGCTCAGGTGCCCGCAGACATGCCGCGCTGGACCCCGGGGCGGGCCGCCATCGCCCCCGCCCAGCGATGCAGGTGGGTGAAGCCGCCCGCGGATTCGATCAGCGCCCGGCGCGCGGCGTAGTTGGGATAGAGCATCAGATCGGCCACCGAGACACCGCCGGCGAGGTACTCGCGATCCGCCAGCTGACGATCGCAATCGGCGAAGAAGGTGAGCAGACGCTGGCGGAAATACTCGATGTTCGCAGCGCTCTTTTCCGGGGCGCTGACCTCGAGCCGGAAGATGGTTCCGCTGGTGGCCGAGATGTCGGCGGCGGCCTGGAGCAGCCACTGCATCGCGATCAGCCGCGTTGCCGGGTCGGCAGGCAGGAATCGTCCGCTCTTCTCGGCCGCGTAAAGGACGATCGCGCCGGACTGGGTGAGCACCAGCGGTCGGCCGCCAGGACCGTCGGAGTCCACGATGGCGGGGATCATCGCAGCCGGATTGATGGCCAGGAAGGCGGGCATCCGCTGATCGCCCTTCATGAGGTCGAGCCGGTGCAGCTGGTAGGGCAGCCCGCATTCCTCGAGTGCCACGGTGGCCCGCTGTCCATTGGACGTCGGCGCGAAATACAGATCGATCATGACCACACTCCTCCCCGGAACCGTCCGCGGCCCAGGTGAGCACGGGACGGCCGGCACAGTATCATGCGGACAATCCACCGCTGCGGAATACGCACTTGCCTCCCGTCACCCAGGCCCTGATCGGACTCAACATTGTCGGCTTCGCCCTGCAACAACTGCTGGGCCCCTGGGTCACCATGACCTTCGCGCTCTGGCCGCCGGTCCCGGTGATGCCCGGGGACGCCATGCCGTTCCAGATCTGGCAACCGGTAACCTACGCCTTCCTGCACGGCAACCTTGCCCACCTCATGTTCAACATGCTGGGCTTCTGGATGCTTGGCCGGGACGTCGAGGAGGTGTTCGGCTCGATCCGCTATCTGCAGTACTACTTCACCTGCGTCGTCACCGCCGCCGTGGCGCAGATGCTGGTCGTCGTCCTGCTCGACCAGCCGTCGGCCCCGACGGTGGGAGCCTCGGGAGGCGTGTTCGGTCTGCTGCTGGCCTACGGGATGCTGTTCCCGAAACGCCGGCTCATGCTGCTGTTCCCCCCTATCCCGATGCAGGCCCGCACCTTCGTGACGCTCTACGGCCTCATCGAACTGGTGCTCGGCATCACCGGAACGCAATCCGGCGTGGCCCATTTCGCCCATCTCGGCGGTCTGGTCGGAGGCTTCTTCCTCTTGCAGTACTGGCGCCGGCGCTGGCCGTTCGGCTGACGCCGCCGGTTGCGAGTCAGACGGCGGCCGGGCCGCCCATCACCGGCCCGTTCGGCCGCACCCGCATGCCTGGAGCAAGACGCCTCCAGGGGAAGTCCGCCGGATCGGCCAGCATCGGCCCGGGGGCCTTGCAAACCAGGATGGTCTCGGCGATCGGAGCGAAATCGGCGCGGAAGTGCACCGAGCTCTTGTTCACCAGGATCCCCTCGCGGGTGGGCTCGATGCCGACGAAGCGGTACATCTCCTGATCAGCCATCTGCGCCTTCTCGCAGGCCACCACCACACGCACGCCACCGATGCGCAGGCAGGCCGACGGCCCGAGCGTCATGCGGGCCCCGAGGTAGAACGGCCCGGTGCAGGTGAAGCGGCCGTCGGACAGGCGCTCCACCGTGAAGCGGCCATGGAACGGACCGTCCCCCGGAATGCCGGACCGGCCACCCAGCGCGATCTCCAGCACTCCGCCCTCGCCGACTGCGTGTGCGGCGCGGGCACACTCGGGGTCGACCATGACACCGATGGAGGCCCGTTGCGCTCCCGCGGCCACCAGGGCCCGCAGCATGCCGGTGGTGTCGGAGTTGCCGCCCGCTCCCGGGTTGTCCTGGGTGTCGGCGATGATCACAGGGCGGGAGGCGCCACCGGCGATGGCCATGGCACGGCGCACCCCCTCCTCTGGCGACAGCACGTCGACCTCGAAGTCCGACTCCCGCTCCAGCACCTGCCTTGCGAGGGCCTCGGCGGCACGGCCCGCCGCCGCGGCATCCGGCCCGTAGGCCATCACCACCGGGCCGCACTCGGCGAAATCGGCGGCCGGAAAACCGGGCGTGAACGACACGCTGGTCACGCCCGCACCCTCCAGCTGCGGCAGACCGCCATAGATCGAGGCCATGGGCTCGAGCATGGTGCATTGCGAACCCAGCGGAATGAGGTAGGGCAGCCGCCGCACCGCCAGGGCCGGCCGCGGCGCGCCGGCAAGGCGCGACATAAGCATGGCGGCGGCGCGTGCACCCGTCTCGGCCATGTCGACGTGCGGGTAGGTGCGGTAGGCGACGAAGGCGTCGGCATGCTCCAGCATGCGCCCCGTCACGTTCGCGTGCAGGTCCAGACTGGCGACCAGAGGGACATCCGGCCCGACCACCTGCCGCACCCGCGCCAGCAGTTCGCCTTCGCCATCGTCAACGTGCTCCGTGACCATGGCGCCGTGCAGATCCAGGTAGACCCCCTCCACCGGGCCGTCCCGGCGCAGACGCTCGATGATCATGCCGGCGATGCGCTCGAAGGCGTCTCGGGTCACCTGTGCCGATGGGCTGGCCGCCGCCCAGGCGGTCGGCACCAGGACGTGGCGCGCCTTGCGCAAGGCCTCGACCGCCCCGGCGATGGGGAGGTTGATGCCGGCAGTCCCGTCGAACACCTCGTCACCCTGCAGCAGGGGAGGCCACCCGCCACCACGGGCGAAGGCATCGAAATCGGCCTTGCTGGGTGCGAAGGTGTTGGTCTCGTGCTGGAAGCCGCCCACAGCGATGCGCATCTGCCTTCTCCGACCTGGTTTGGATGCCGGCGATTATGTGCCACGCCGGGCCCGACCAGTAGCCGGCCGATACGATCGGCGCCGACCTTGACGACCTCTGCAAGGTAGGGCGGGCCGCGGGGTTTCTGAGACAATTTCGGCGCCCGGCGGAGTGCCGGGACACCAGAGATCATCGATGCCCCGCCCGGACCCGGGCGGGCACGCCCTGCCAACGGGAGAGTTCCACTACATGCAGCGGAAAATCGAGCCCATCGCCCGGCCTGTCCTGGCGGTGACGCTGGCCTTTGCATCGGCCACTGCCGTCGCGCAATCCAACGAAGAACTCGTCAAGCGCCTCGATCCCACGGATTTCCGTACCCGCGTCGACACGCGCCTAGAGCACCAGGAAACCCAGGAAGGCGGGCATCGCCAGATTCTCTCGCCGCGGCTGGACTACGCCATCAGCAAGACCACGCAACTGCGCATCGAACTGCCGCTGCACCGGTACTACCCCGGTTCGACCGGTCAGCCCGTGCAGTCAGGCACCGGCGACCTCTCGGTGCGCGGCGCCTGGCGCCTCATGCGCTCACCGGGTTTCGCCCTGGTGGCGGGGGTGGAGGGGAATTTCGATACCGCCTCGGAGCCCATGCTCGGCTTCGGGAAGCACATCGTGGCGCCATTTGCCTTCGCGGCCTACGATGCGCCCGCGATCAACTCGACCATCTTTCCGGGCATCCAGCACTATGAGTCGGTGGCCGGCCAGGCAGACCGGCTCCACGTCAGCTACACCCAGGCGCGTCTGTTCATCCTGACGCGCTGGCCCAACCGCTTCTACACCGGAATCGAGAACCAGCTCACCGTCGACTGGCAGCGCAGCAGCCGCGTCGGCTTCACCATCGAGACGGAGCTCGGACGCTTTCTCGACAAGCACTGGGCTGTCTGGGGACGCCCGGGGATCGCGCTGCTGGGCGACAAGCTGCCCTACATCTACAACTGGAACTTCGAAGCGGGCGTCCGATACCTGTTCGACTGACCCGCCCGACAAGCTCGCCACACGGGCGGCGTCAGGGGGCGTCACAGGCGCATCCTGCCGCCGTAGCCTGTGAGTTCCAGGTAGCCCTCGCCCACCACCCGCCCGCCGGTCAGGGCATCGACCGCACCCTCCCAGTAGACGGTGCCCACGCTCGCGCGCGAATCCAGTTCCTGGTCATCCATGAGCGGGGCGAGGGTCAAGGCACCCGCCGGTGTTTCCACGACCACGGCCACGGGGTAGGCGATGCCGGTGCGCGGACTGCGCCACCGGCGCAGCGGCGTGAGCCTCACCTCCCCGGGCTCGAACAAGCGGAGTCCACCCCGCCGATCCCGCAGGCTTCCGCCTGCCCACAGGGCGTTTCCGCCCGCGTCACGCACCTGGAACGCCGTCAGGGCGCCGCCATCGGCCAGACGCAGGCCGGTCCAGTCCCACCCCACGGCGGAGGGATCGAGAATCTCGCTGGACCACTCGTGGTCCAGCCAGGCCAGACCTCCGACGGGCGACGGCCGGCCTTTCAGGGTGACCGTTCCGGCGACACGGAGCCGCGGCCGGCTGTAGTAGAAGCTGGCCTGATGGTCGCGGGGCCCCTTGCGGCTCAGGCCGGCCCGGCCCTGCAGCAGCGGCGGTTCGTCCGCGATGAAGCTCAGGTCCAGGTCCAGGGCGCGTCCGGCCAGACGTGCACGATAGCGTCCCTGCTCCAGCACGAGGGACCAGCCGTCGACGCGGACATCAGTGGTCCCGGTAGCCGCTTCCGCCAGCCCGAAGCCCGCGCGGGCGGCACGCTGGTCGTGCAGCAGACGGCCGCTTCGTGGATCGGCGATCGCGGCATGGGCGAACAGCAGCTGTGTCGGCGCAAACCGGCTGCGGCTGCCCTCCTGCAGACCGGGACGGTGCCGGAAAAAAGTCACCTGCACCCCCAGGGGCGCGCCGGTGGCATCGCGTACCCGCGCAGTGAGATACCACCACTCGGTCCTGAAATCCGGATGAGCGCCGTGGTCATGGGGAAAAGTCAGCACCACACCCGGCGATGCCACCGGGTAGCGCACAGGTGGCGCCGCACCGGCCAGCAAGCCCAGGGCGGGCAGGGCCAGCAGTCGGCGCCGGGTTGGCACGGGGCCACCGGCCGTCGGGCCATCCATCGGGGGTGGAATCACCAGTCCTCCCTGACCGCGCGCACGGCGTCCACCCCCATCGCCTGCCGGCCGCCGACGACGGCAACCAGCGTGGCAAGACCCAGCAGGACCGAGAAGAACACCGCCAGGCCCAGCCAAGGCACATGCAGCTCCATGCTCCAGTGGAAGGACTGGCGGTTGACGACGTGGATCAGGATGAGACTCATGGCGAAGCCCAGCACGGCGCCCACCGCCAGGCCGGCGGTACCCACCGCTGCCCCCTCAGCAGCCAGCACCCGGGCGATGTCCCGTCGGGACACGCCGAGATGGCGCAGCATGCCGAATTCCCGGCGTCGGGCGATCACCTCAGTCCCGATCGCGCTGGACAGACCCAGCAGTCCGATCACCAGCGCCACTGCCTCGAGGGCGTACGTCACGGCGAAGGTGCGGTCGAACACTGCCATGGAAAGGTCGCGGATGTCGCCGGGGCTGAGGATTTCGGCGCCCTCGCCCGCGACGGCAGCGAGCGCCTGACGGACCGCAGCGGCATCGGCGCCCGGCGCCAGCCACAGACCGGCGTCGTTGGCGCGGTCATCGCCCGTCAGGCGGACGTAGCTGCCGCGATCCATGAGCAGCGCGCCGTTCTGTCGCGCATAGTCGCGCCAGACGCCCGCCACCTGCACCTCCCGCTGCATGCCACCGAGGGGCAGGTGCCAGCGCTGCCCAGGCTGCAGGCCATGCACGGCGGCAGCCACCTCGCTTGCCCAGACCTCGAGAGTCCCTGCCGGCGCCCGCTCCGCCTGACCAACCAGCGGCAGCCGCCCCGGGGCATCGCGCTCTACGCCGTCTCGCGCCAGCAGCGTGGTCCGTGGCCCGCCAGGGGCAAGGATGATCTGATCCCATCGCAGGAACTCCACCCGCCCCACGCCGGGCACGGCGCGCAACCTCGCCTGATCAGCGGCGGACAGGAACGCGGAATCACCCCGGGCCCCGGAACGCAGGTACAGGTCTGCCGGCAGGATGCCTTCGAGCCAGTCGGACAGGGAGGCACGGAAGGATCCGACCATGATGCCCATCGCCACCATCAGACTCACAGCGGCCACGATCGCCGACAGGCTGACGGCCGCATGCAGCGGATAGGCCCGCAGCCGCTCAAGGCTGAGGATCGCGGCCACAGCGCGCGGCGCCGGCAGCCACCCCAGCAGGCCGCCGACACAGCGCGGCAACAACAGCAGGGTGCCCAGCAGCAACAAGGCGATCGCGCCGTAGCCGAACAAGGGAAGACCATCGACTGGCGGGAGCAGGGTGAAGCCGGCCGCCAGCATGAGGCCGACCCACCCGGGCCAGGCGACCGGCAGACGACCGAAGGCCCGGACGTCGTCGCCGCTCTTGAGCGCCAGGGCGAGCGGGGCGCGCGCCGCTTCCAGCGCCGGCCCGAGGCTGCCGGCGAGGGCAGCCACCACGCCCGCAAGCCCCAGCAGCACCACCGTACCGGGTGCAACCACCAACCTGACATGCCGCCCCTCGAAGAAGCCAGCGCCCAGGTCGCCACCGATCAGGCCCAGGACCAGCCAGGCCAGCGCCAATCCCAGCCCCACCCCAGCGAGCGCGCCTGCCAGTCCGATCACGGCGCCTTCAGACAGCACGAGAAGGCTCACCTGCCGGCCGGTCGCGCCAATGACCCTGAGGACCGCCAGCTGGGTGCGACGCCGCGCCACCGACAAGGCCTGGGTGGAAAACACAAGCAGCCCGCCGGTGAACAAGGCCACCAGCGCAAGGACATTGAGGTTGACGCGGTACGCGCGGGTCATGCGGGACGCGCTGTCCCCGGCATCCCCGGGGGCTTCCAGCGTCAGCCCCGCGGGCAAATCCACGGAGGCACGCCAGCGCTGTGGGTCCAACCCCGGCCGCAGCACGATGTCGATGCGCGTCAGCACGCCCTCGCGCCGGAACAGCGTCTGCGCGCCGCCGAGATCCATCACCGCCAGCGAGGCACCCGGGCCGTCCTCCTCCATCACGCCACCGATGCGCACCTCGACCTGTTCGCTGCCGGACTGCAGCGCGATGCGCTGGCCGACGCTCAGGCCATGCTTTTGCAGGAAGGAGCGCGCAGGGAACACCACGTCGCCGCGCAGCGCGTCGAAGGGATCCTCCACACCCGCCAGAAGCGCCGGCTGGATGGCGGCTGCACGGAACAGGTCGATTCCCACCACCCGCAGGCTGCCGTCGCGATCGGCCAATCCCGCTTCGACCTCGAGGGCAGGGCTGGCGGCCACGACCCCGTCCTGTATCGCCATTGCGGGGTACAGCCCCTCGTCGAACCCGCTGCGCGGCCCGCGAAGGGTCAGGTCGGCGCGACCCGAAATCTGTCGCGCCGCGGAGGCGAATTCGGCCACGGCCGCCTCGTTCACGAGCTGGACCGCCAGCCCCAGGGCCACGCCGGTGGCAATGGCAAGGACCGAGACCAGACTGCGCGCCTTGTGCTGCAGCAGCGACCCGAACACCAGGGTGGGATGCAGCAGCCGGGGTCCGCCAGCCGATGCCGCGATCACGCCTGCACCAGCCCCGCCGGCGTCAGGCGCAACACCCGGTCGGCACTGGCCGCTGCCTGCAGGGAGTGGGTGACGAGCAGGCCGGCAGCCCCGGACTCGGCCAGGGATCGGCGAAGGAGTGTGACCACGTGGCGGGCGGTATCGGGGTCGAGATTGCCGGTCGGCTCGTCGGCGAGCAGCAGGCTCGGCCGGTGGACCAGCGCGCGCGCGATGGCCACGCGCTGCAATTCACCGCCGGACAATTCGGCTGGCCGGCTGGCGGCACGGGTCGCAAGGCCGACCGCCTCCAGCATCGACGCCACCCGTGCCTCAATGCCCGCAGTTCGACCCAGCAACATGAGCGGCAGGGCGACGTTGCGCGCCACCGTGAGGTAGGGCAGGACGTGGAAGGCCTGGAACACGAAGCCGATGCGTTCACGGCGCAACAGGGTCAGCCCGTCGTCATCCAGGCCGCCCAGATCGATGCTGTCCAGGGCGATCCGGCCCCGGTCCGGACGGTCCAGACCCGCGATCAGGTTGAGCAGGGTGGACTTGCCGACGCCGGACTCACCGATGATGGCCACGTACTCTCCAGCCGCCACCTCCAGCGATACCCCTGACAGCACTGCACGGGCGCGCTCGCCACCGAATGACTTGTGGACATCGACCAGACTCAGCATGCGTGTTCCCGTGGTTGTGTGGCCCGGACATGAGGGCGATGAGACCGTGTTCGCCGTGCATCGGATCCAGAAACCGAAATAAATGCTTGCAATCCGGGAATGGTGCCTTTATCGTGTTCGTTCGCAGGATCTCACCGTACAATGTTCGCTTGTCCGCTGTGCCCCACCTCGTTCGGAATATCAGTTCGACCAGCAGTGCTGGCTTGATCCGCGCCCGCTCGGGTATTTTCCCGACTCCTCAATAGTGCATGTAAGGATGACTCGCTCATGGCAACTGGTACCGTAAAGTGGTTCAACGACTCCAAGGGTTTCGGCTTCATTTCTCCTGATGGTGGCGGCGAAGACGTGTTCGCGCATTTCTCCGCCATCCAGGGCCAGGGCTTCAAGACGCTGAAGGAGAACCAAAAGGTTTCCTTTGACGTCACGACCGGCCCGAAAGGCAAGCAGGCCTCCAACATCCGCCCGATGGAATAATTCCTCCAGCGCTGTGGTGTTGGTGTGCACGAACGCCCGGGAGACCGGGCGTTCTTGTTCGAGGCGCCCGGGAGACCGGGCGTTCTTGTTCGAGGCGCCAGGGAGACCGGGCGTTCTT
>JBILUV010000342.1:0-3510 GCA_044370825.1 Burkholderiales bacterium
GTTGAAGCGCGCGGCATAGCGCGCGGCTTCGTAGTCCGGGTCCGCCGCAGTCGTAGCGGAGAACTGCGCCGCGGCTGCATCGAAATCGCCGGCTTCCTCCAGCAGGCGCCCGAGCCACCAGCGGGAACGTGCGCGGCGGCCATCGAGTTCGACCGAGCGGGCAAGCGCCAGCCGCGCTTCGTCCTTGCGATCGAGGTGGGCCAGAACGACACCGCGGCACAGCCAGGACTGCGAATCGGCCGGGTGCCGCGCCGTCGCCTCGCGGGTCTCCGCCTCTCCGTCCAGCCATCGTCCCGGGTCGAGGAACGACTCCCGGAACGCGTCGTAGTCGAGCATCATGTCGTCAGGGAACCCATGCACCGTAGTGTAGGGAAGATCGGGGCCTTTGGCGTGTCGCCTTTCGTTCCGCCTATCGCGCTGGCCCCACCCGGAAAACGAGCAGGAACGAATCGATCATGCGGGCAGGTCACTGGTTGATCGCTGCCGTGGCGTGCGCCGTGGTCCCGCTGAGCGCGGCGGTCGCGATCTTCGCAGGCTGGTATCGCACACAGGCGGGCTGGCTTGCTGCGGCAGGCCTGGCCGATATCGGCGTGGGACTCGCGCTGCTGCCGGCGGGGCTTTTCTGCCTCCACCGCTACTCGAAGGTCGTAGACCGCGCCTCAATGCCGCGCTGGTTCCGCAACGCCATGGCGACGCTCGTCCTGCTGCTCGGGAACGTGCCAGCCGCCGTGGGGTTCGTATACGCAGCGGGCTACATCAGCAGCGCCTATCGCGTGGTGGTCGTGAACGACTCGGCAGCGCGGGTCCGCGCTCTGGTGCTGCGAAGTCCGATGGGGCAGTACCGGGTCGGCGAGATCGCTCCCGGAGCCTCGGTGGAACGCATCTTCCGGTTCGCGGGTGAAGGGGAAGTCAGCTACTCCGCTCTCTTGGGCGAGCGTCGCCTGGAAGGCGTGCTGGATGGGTACGTTAGCGGCAACGGCGGCCTGGCCACGCTCACGTTCACGGGAAGCGGCAATGCCGAAGTGAGAATCATCGCCTGCCGCGCCTACGACGAGTGCCCGCGATGAGTTTCCGCGGAGCGACGTGACTTCCGGGGGCCTGATCCACGGGACCGCCAGTCCTCTGCGCCGGAGCGACACCCAGGATGCGAGATGTGCTCGCGCCTGAGGTGGAGGAATGAGACCACGCGTCAGAGGCCTGTCGAAAGTTATTGAACCGACAGGTTTCCATCGAAACACCAGCCCTTGCACGCCCCGACCATCGACTTGCGCTACAGTCCGGGCTTCGTCACGCCCAACCCGTCCTGCTCCATGACGCCCGAAGATTATTCCTGCTGGCCCAAGCAGTTCCCGCGCAGCCTGCGCATCCCGGCCACCAGCCTCTGGTTCAATCTTGCCGCGAGCGCCCGCCGTTACGCCGACACGCCAGCCACTATCTACTACGACAGCAAGGTCGCCTACGCGGAACTGGAAAGTCAGGCGGAGCGCCTGGCAGGCTATCTGCAGACCGACTGCGGGGTGAAGCGCGGAGATCGGGTCCTGCTCTACATGCAGAACTGCCCGCAGTTCGTCATCGCCTACTACGCGATCCTCCGGGCCGACGCGGTCGTGGTCGCCGTCTCGCCAATGAACGTGACCGATGAACTCGCCCACAACCTCGGGGACAGCGGCGCCCGGGTGGCTATCGTCGCGCAGGAACTCTTCGACCGGATCGCCCCGCACCTCGGCACGCTGGCCGACCGCATCGTCGTCGCGACGTACTCGGACGCGCTGACCGCCCCCACCGAACTCGCCGTGCCAGCCTTCGTCTCCGCGCCTCGCGAACCGGTTGCCACGCCGGGCGCTGTCGCATGGTGCGACGCCCTCGGCGCCAACCGGACCCCGGCACCCCATCTGGCCGAGCCGGACGACCTGGCCGCGATCCTCTACACCTCGGGCACCACGGGCAAGCCCAAGGGCTGCATGCACTCCCACCGGACGATCATGTGCACGGCCGTGGGCGGCGCGGTATGGGAGGCCATGCTGCAGGACTCCGTGATCCTCTGCACCGCGCCGATGTTCCACGTGACCGGCATGCAGCACAGCATGAACGCGGCCCTGTACTGCGGCGCCAGCATCGCTTTTCTGCCCCGCTGGGATCCCGAGACCGCCGGCTACCTGATCGAGCGCTACCGGTGCACCCACTGGGCGAACGTGCCGACCATGGTGGTCGATCTGCTGGCCCACCCCAGCACGGCCAGCCGCGACCTTTCGTCGCTGGTCACCATCGCCGGCGGCGGCTCCTCCATGCCCGAACCGGTGGCGCGCGAGCTCCAGGCGCGCTGCGGCATCGAGTACATGGAGGCCTACGGGATGACGGAAACCATCTCGCAGACCCACTTCAACCCGCCCACCGAGCTTCGCCGCCAGTGCCTGGGCATTCCGACGTTCGACACCGAGTCACTGGTCATCGACCCCGAGACGCTTCGCATCCTTGGCCCCGGGGAAGTGGGCGAGATCGTCTCGCGCGGCCCCCAGGTCATGCTGGGCTACTGGAACAACCCGAAGGCGACGGAAGCCACGTTCGTCGAGGTGGAGGGGCGCCGCTTCCTGCGCACCGGCGACCTCGGCCGCATCGACGAGTCCGGCTTCTTCTACATCGCGGACCGCCTGAAGCGGATGATCAACGCCAACGGCTACAAGGTCTGGCCGGCGGAGGTCGAAGCCACCCTGTTCAAGCACCCCGCGATCCAGGAAGCGTGCGTGGTGGGGGCGCCGGACGACCGCCGGGGGGAGACCGTCAAGGCCTACGTGGTGCTGCGCGCAGGTCTGGCCGAGCCCCCGACCGCCGAAGCCATCATCGCCTGGTCGCGGGAACACATGGCCGTCTACAAGGTGCCGCGGCGGGTGGCCTTCGTGGACGCCCTGCCCCGCTCGGGCACCGGCAAGGTCCAGTGGCGCGCCCTCCAGGAGGCCGAATGGGCCACCCACGCGGACGCGTGAAAGGTTGTGGCCGCCGCCCGGTGGCTTCACAATACGGCAGTTCTCGTCCGGCCCCGGGTCGGACAGCCATGAACCCGAAAAGAGGATTCTCGACGTGACATTTCTTCGACGCGTAGGTCTGCTGGCCCTGGTGGCCACCCTGACAACCGGTTGTGCGAACCTGTGGACCACGGGCGAGGCCGGCAAGGACACGGGTGCCGCTCCTGCCTCCTCCAGCGATTCGGGTGGCTCGACCGGCAGCAACCTGTTCTCCAACCCCATGATGTGCGCGGCAGCCGGTGCGCTGCTGGCCGGGGGCGTCGGTTCCGTCGAGAACAGGGAAGCCATGGCCATCGGTGCCGTGGCTGGCGGTCTTCTGGGCTGGTGGGCATGCGGTCAGCAGGAGAAGCCCCTGGCCGACGCCGACAAGGACGGCGTGGCCGACAAGGTCGACATCTGCCCCGGCACCGCCGAGGGTGCCAAGGTGGGCGCCGATGGCTGCGCGGTCGACAAGGACACCGACATGGACGGTATCCCCGATGCCGCCGAC
>JBILUV010000343.1:0-3498 GCA_044370825.1 Burkholderiales bacterium
TCCCGATCGGCGCGGCGCTGAACATCGCCAAGGGGGCTGCGGGCGGCACCGGGACCTTCATGGGCTCGGTCACGCTCGCGGGCGAGTTCTACGATTCCACCACCAGCGCCCTGGTGGCCGGCTTCCTGGCCTCGCGCAGTCCCAACGCCCTGAACGTCAGCGCCATTGCCGGCGAATCCGCGGCGGCGGAGCAGGGCGCCATCCTGCTGCTCGAGGAGTTGCGCAAGCGCTTCGACGCCCGGGCGGCGAAGTGGAAGTGAGACACCGCGGCCGCACGGCGGTCCGCCTGCGGGCGGCGCTAGGCGCGGCGCTGCTGACCGCAGGGGTTCCCGCATCCGCCTGCGTCGAGGGCGATGTGCGTGGCGAGGCCGTGATCCTGGAGCGGCTGGTGGAGATACGCTCCTCTGCAGAGCGCGCCTCCCTGCCCATCCATGGCGCCGGCTGGTTCCGCGCCCTGACGGTCGAGAAGGTTGGTGGCACCACCGACCGCACCGAGGTCAGCATCGAGCTCGACGGCGAGCCCCTGCTCAACACCTCGTTCGCAACGCTCAAGAACGCCTGGAACCAGATCGCCACCCCCTACCTGGTGGCCCGGGTGACCAGCGATGGCGCGCGCAGCATCCTCACCATCTGGTACTCGCCGGAACTGAAGTTCCGCGCCCTGGCCAACCTGCGGGTCGACGTGCTGGAAGACGGTGTCGACTCCCTGCGGGTGAGCGCCGTGATGAACAAGCCCGCCCCCCACGAACACCTGCCCGGCCAGCCCGGCAACGTCGCCGCCGCCCTCCCCGCCTTCAAGTAATGCTCGTATGGGGTCGGACCTCGCATGGGTTGTGATTCGTAAAGGAAAAACACCCAAAAAGTGGTCGTTTTCCGGCTTAGACGGTGCTTTTTTGGGGGTGAAAATCGCGAGCTCTGCCCCATGCGCGGGCAAGCGTGCCGGCTGTGGTCGGCGCGGCGCCGGCTGCCGACGCACAGGCGTTGATGAATTGCGGCAGACGCATCTGCGGGTCGGGTCGCCGCAATGGCGACAGACGAAAGCCTCGGTGTTCGCCAGGCCCGCGCGAAAGAGCATGAGCAAGACTTCATTCCAACGGACAACCTGCATGCGCCCGCCGCTTGCTCACCGCTCCGGGGGTGGATGGGCCAGGGGGGCAGAGCGCGCGATTTTCACCCCTGAAAGTGGGCCGCTAAGGGCGAATAACCCTCGTTTTTTGTCGTTTTCTCCATGTGAATCAGGGACCGTGCGAGGTCCGACCCCGGAAGGTGCTGACGATCGGGTGCCCTGGCCAGTGCCTGGCGTATCTCTCGACTGCAGGTTTTGCATGTTGGTATCATCTCCAACATGAAGGCGCTGGAGCTTCTGCGGACGCGCATCGTGTACTCCCGGTCGGCGTTTGCCGAGTTGGTGCTCTGGAGTGTGCCCGATCCGGTGTCAGGGTCCGCGCACGCATTCAAGTATCGGCTTGCATACGTGGTCGGTGGCGTTTGCGTCGTCCGATACGACAACGAAGTCGGCAAGGGCGACCATCGGCATTTCGGTGACATGGAGACTGACTACACCTTTCAGTCGCCGGAGCAACTGATTGCCGACTTCGAACGTGACATCGCGAGGTGGAACCGTGAAAACAGTCACTCTTGACGTTCGTACCCCAGGCGAGTCGATGGCAGATTTCGTCCGCGTCTGGAAGTCGGGCAAGGCCGAGAGATCGGCGCGCATCAGTTTCGCGACACCGGAGCTTCTCTGGAAGGTGCTGACCGCCAAGCGCTGGGAGTTGCTCAAGGCGATCTGCGGAGCCGGGCCCATTTCGATCCGTGAGGCGGCCCGACGCATGGAGCGGGACGTCAAGGCGGTGCACGGCGATGCCACCGCACTGCTTGATGCCGGCATCCTGGATCGCGTGGAGGATGGCCGGATCGTGTTTCCATTCGAGGCCGTGAAGGTGGAGTTCCTGCTGTACGCCGCGTAGCCACATTGGCGAAGGGCTTCCCAGCCCGCAAAGGACCTGACCTTGGGGACTCTGGTTCGTAAAGCAAGACTACCGATGGATCGGTTCGTCTCTCGCTTGCAGAACCCTTTCCCGGGTTGAAAGTCGCGAGCTCTGTCCCCCTGGGTTCCGCCGCGCCCCGATCGGCCACCAGCGGCGGAAGCAACAGGCCGCCGCTGGCGCGAGGTCATCTGAACGCGATGCCGCGCGGCCGTGGCGACCGCCGAAGCCCCCGTCATTGCCGTCCTCAGTCTCGCCGCTCGCATGACGCGACGTCATGCCAAGACCGAAGCGCTGGCGACCGCTCATGGCACCGCCACGACCGCATCCAGCCGGTTTGCCCGCACTGGGGCAGAGCTCGCGATTTTCACCCCCGAAAGTGGAGCGCTAAGGGTCTGAAACCCTCATTTTTCGCCGATTTCTCTATATGAAGGTAGTGTGCGGAGTTGTGTGCAGAACTGCTTGAAGGCAGGAGGCGGTCATGGCAAGAGGTTGATTGTCGAAGCCAACCCGCCTACGAGGGGCAACTGCCATGACCACCAGGACGAAGAGTAAACCCACGACCACGAGTCTCGAAAGCCTTGTGCTGGCCGATCGGGATAGCTTCAAGGCGCTGCTGCGCGAGTCGCTGCAGGAGGTGCTAGAAGCTGAGATGACCGAAGCGCTCGGGGCGGCCCCTGGGGAGCGCACGGAGCAGCGCGCCGGCTACCGTGCGGGCTACTACGGGCGCAGCCTGGTCACCCGGCTGGGCAAGCTGGAGTTGCGGGTGCCGCGCGACCGCGAGGGGCGCTTCTCCACGGAGCTGTTCGAGCGCTACCAGCGCTCCGAGAAGGCGCTGGTGTCGGCCTTGGCGCAGATGTACGTGCAGGGGGTGTCGACGCGCAAGGTCAAGGCGATCACGGAGGAGTTGTGCGGCCACGGCTTCTCGGCCAGCACGATCAGCCAGATCAACAAGGGGCTGGACGAGGCGCTGGAGCGCTTTGCCGGGCGGGCGCTCGAGGAGTCCTACCCGTACCTGATTCTGGACGCGCGCTACGAGAAGGTGCGCATCGACGGGGTGATCCGCTCCCAGGCGGTGCTCATTGCCATCGGGATCAACTGGGAGGGGCGCCGCCAGGTGCTGGGGGTGGAGTTGGCCAACCGGGAGTCGGCCACGAGCTGGAAGGAGTTTCTGCGCCGGTTGCGCGAGCGCGGGCTGAGCGGAGTGGAGTTCGTGGCCTCGGATGATCACGAGGGGTTGAAGAAGGCGGTGGCGGAGTTGCTACCCGAGGCGGCCTGGCAGCGCTGCTACGTGCACTTCCTGCGCAACGCGCTGGACTACCTGCCGCGCAAGGCCGACGACGACTGCCTGCAGGAGCTGCGCTGGCTGTATGACCGGCGCGACCTGAAGGAGGCGCAGCAGGACCTGGCCGCCTGGCTCGGGCGCTGGGAGAAGCGCTACCCGAAACTGACCGACTGGGCCGAGGAGAACATCGGCCAGACGCTGACGTTCTACCGCCTGCCACGCCAG
>JBILUV010000090.1:0-12650 GCA_044370825.1 Burkholderiales bacterium
GGCCGGCAGATAGATCCAGATGTCGTCATCGCGGCCCGGCTCGCTGTTCTCGATCGTGAGGCTCACCGTGCCACGCACGTCCGCGGGCGAGAGGAATCTCACCAGTGACCGGTTGTCCAGCGATCCCGCCTTCAGCTTCGAGCGCCCCTGCGTCTTGCGCACCCGCTCCTGCCCGTTGGGGGAGATCAGGCGGAACGTGGCCTCCGTCACCGAGTCGGCCACCTTCCCCACGGCGAAGTTGCGCGTCGCGATCTCCTCCGCCGTCGGGGTCTGCGCACGCGCTTCCCCGCCCGGCCACCCGGCGGCGCCGACCGCCAGCGCCAGCATCAGCGCCGCCGCCTTGGGTGCCACCGGGACTGGCCGCGTTGCGGCCGCGCCGAACACGAACCGCGGCTTGAAGCGGAACACCACCGCCGGCAGCAGCGTGAGCGCGGTGACCGAACTCACCAGCATGGCCACCGCCACGAGGAAGCCGAGATAGAAGTGGACCCAGAAGCCCCAGGACAGCATCAGCAGCCCGAAGCCGCCCGCCACCGCCGTGGACACGAACAGCACCGCCTTACCCGCCGAGCGGAAGGCGCGATGGAGCGCCTCGTCGACGTCGCCGCCGCGCCCCAGTTCCTCGCGCATGCGGTAGATCATGTAAATGCCGTAGTCCGCGCCGATCCCCACCGCCATGGCCGACACCAGCGCCGTGCCGATCTGCAGCGGGATCCCGGCGATGCCCATGAGGCCGAAATTCACCAGGACGGCCGCGAGCACCGGCATAAGGATCACCAGACCGGCGGCCAGCGAGCGGAACACGAGGCTCGTGATCAGCAGCACGGCAGCCATGATCTGCAGGATGTTGAGGACCTTCTCCTTGACGATGGTCTCGGTGAGCGCCACCGTGGCCGCGGTGCCGCCCCCGACCGCGATCTCCACCTCCGGACCGAAGCCGGTGCGGGCGATCTCCCGCACGCGACCGATCAGGTCCTGCGAGTAGGCCGTGCCGTCGGTCCTGACGAACACGGTGATGAGTCCGTTGCGGTAGTTGGTGTCGACGTAACTGTCGAAGTCGGACGGATCGCCCGATGTGGAGTAGAGGAAGAGGTACTGGGCGATCAGATCCGCGCTGTCGGGGATGGCGTCGAAGGACGGGTCGTCACCATTCATGGCGCGGTGCATGCGGCGCACGAAGTCCTTCAGCACTGCCGGCTGCTTCAGCGCATCGTCCTCCCGGCCCTTCACCAGCACGTAAAGCGAATTGGTCCCGCCCATGCGTTCGTTGAGGCGGGCGTCCTCCACCTTCGCCGGCACGCTGCCGTAGAAGTAGCCTTTCTGCGAGTTGTCGACGCGTACCTGGCTGGCACCTGCCACGGCTGCGACGGCGACCGCTGCAGCCACAGCGAACACGGCACGCGGCCGGGTGCTGGAGAGCTGGAAGGCACGTTCCGTCAGCCGGCTCCACAGGGTGGGCATGCGTTCGCGGTCCAGTTCGCGTCGCCCCGGTGCGGGCAGGCTCGCGCGCAGCGCCGGAATGAGGGTGAGTTCCAGCACCAGCGCGCTGGCGATCCCGGCCGCGGTGAACAGGCCGAACACCTGGATCGACTTGATCTCGAACACCACCAGCGAGGCGAAGCCCGCGATGGCCACGCCGCCGGCCGCGACCATCACCGGTCCGACACGGGTGAGGGAACGCACCACCGCCGCTTTGCTGCGCTCCCGGGGAGACATCTCCGGTTCGCTGGCTTCCAGCGCCGCGTACTCCTCGTAGAAGCGCTTCAGGATCTGCACGGCGTGGCCGGCAGCGATGGCGAGGATGAGAATGGGCGTTGCGGCGTTGAAGGTGTCGAACGGCTGGCGCGCCAGTCCGAGCATGCCCAGCGCCCACACCACTGCGAGCAGGGCGGTCACCAGCGGCAGCACCAGCGCCTGCACGGTGCGGAACGCTTCGTAGTGGATGAGACCGATGATCAGCACCGCCAGCGGAAACAGGAAGGACATTCGCTGGGAGAACTTTTCGAGCAGCGCAAGGAACACCGGGGTACCGCCCACGTCGATCTGGACGGACGGGTCCGCGTGTCGCTTCACCACTTCGCGCACCTGGCTCTCGATGGCCGCGAAGCCGCCAGGAATCTTCTTGAACTCCGCCACCACCTGCGCGGTGCGACCGTCGCGGGAGACGAGCAGGTCGGTGTAGACGGGGTTGAGGCTGAGCGCGGACTGCAGCGCCTCAGCCGCCTGCGGTCCGCTGCCGAGCAGCGGCTTCACCACCATCCCCTCTTCGTTGCCCGTGATGCTCTTGGCCTTGCGCGCCGCGATGCTGTTCACGTTGGCCCGCACCACGCCCGGGAGCTTCAGCACGTCGTCCGTGATGGCGCGCACGCGTTCGGCCACGCCGGCCTCGTACACTGTGCCGTTGTTGGCGTGCACGCCGACCACGACGGTGAAACGGTTCCCGAACAGCGCCTCGATCCGATTGGTTGTGGAAATGAGCGGGTGACTCTGGGGCAGGATGTCGTCGGGGTCGACGACGATGGACAACTCGCGTGTTTGTGACGCGAGCAGAAGCGTGGTCAGGGCCACGAGCAGCATCACGACGAAACGGTGGCGCACCACGGTGCGCAGGTAGCGTTCGAGCATGGACGTCTCCAGCCCCGCGGGGCAGTTGAAGTTGACAACGTCTACATCAGGCTGCCATTGTGCTGGCGCCATGTTGTCGTTGTCAACATACAGATGCGCAGATGGACCGCCTTGCCAATAGGGTCTCTAGGACTGAGACTTGCTCCCCTCGGAATGCGCCCCATGTCACCAGCCAGAAAGACCGCGCCCAGCCCCGCCGCCCGTCCGGCCACGGGCGAGCCTGCGCCCTACCACCACGGCAATCTGCGCGAGGCGCTTCTCGAGGCAGGGCTGGTGCTGCTGCGCGAGCGGGGCGCCGAGGCCCTCGGGCTTCGCGAGTTGGCGCGTCAGGCCGGCGTGAGCCGCACCGCGCCCTACCGGCACTTCGAGAGCAAGGAAGCGCTGATCGCGGCGATCGCGGAGCAGGGCTTCCTCCGACTGCAGTCGTATCAGGACGAGGCGAAACGTCGCCACCCCGATGACGTGGAACGCTGGTTCCTCGAGGCCGGGCGGCAGTACATCAGGTTCGCCGTCGACCATCCCGAATATCTCAAGGTGATGTTCGGCCCCTACATCTCATACGACCCGGCCCGCACCGACCATCCCCTGCGCGACGTGGGCAGGGCCACCTTCGGCCGACTCGTGGAACTGGTGATGGCCGCCCAGCGGGCTGGGCTGGTGCGCTCCGGCGATCCGGTGACGATCTCGGTGTCGGTGTGGTCCCTGGTGCACGGCTTCGCCATGCTGCTGGTCCACAACCGCCTCGACTTCCTGGAATTGGAACCGGCGCGCCTCACCGCCCTGACCGAGCAGGTGGCGCATGACGCCCTCACCGCGGTCAGAGCCACCACCAACGGGGTCGGACCAAGTTAAAACCCTGTTTTTATGTCATTAAGTCATCGAAAATGGCCCTTTTCCGGGCTTAGAACATGATTTTTGACCCTGTTTTCAGCCAACCATGGCGCTGGCATGGCCCCGGGCCTGACACCGGTCATGGTCATCGTCGGGTTGGGGCTCTGAGTCCCGCCAGTTGCACTGCATTTGAACCGTCACATCCCTCATCTGAAGCATGACCGAACGTATCGATTGCGTAGTCGTAGGTGCCGGTGTCGTTGGGCTCGCCGTGGCCCGCGAACTGGCTCTCGCAGGGCGCGAGGTGCTGATCCTCGAAGCCGAGGCGGGCATCGGCGAGCACACCAGTTCGCGCAACTCGGAGGTGATCCACGCGGGCCTCTATTACCCGCGCGGCTCGCTGAAGGCCAAGCTGTGTGTGCAGGGCAAGCACCTGCTCTACGCGTACTGCCGCGAACACGGCGTGCCCCACGCCAACTGCGGCAAGATCATCGTGGCCTCCCGCGAGGAGGAGGTGCCGGCGGTGATGAGCTACATCCCGACGGCGGCCGCCGCGGGCGTGCACGACCTGCGCGTGCTCGATCCGGCCGAGGTCCGTGACACGGAGCCGGAGGTGGTTGCGGTGGCGGCAGTGCTGTCGCCGTCCACGGGCATCGTCGACAGCCACGCACTCATGCTCGCCTACCTGGGCGATGCCGAAAACGCCAGGGCGATGTGCGTGTTCCGCAGCCCGGTGCTGGGCGGCGCCATCACGGATGAGGGTATCGAACTCGAAGTGGGTGGGGACGAGCCCATGCGCATCGTCTGCGACACGCTGGTGAACAGCGCCGGTCTGTTCGCACCGTCGCTCGCGCGCAGCATCCGGGGCATCCCGGCAGACACCATCCCGGGCCAGTATTTCGCCAAGGCGCATTACTTCACGCTGACTGGGCGCCCCCCCTTCCGCCGGCTGGTGTACCCCGTGGGGCACGGCTCATGGCTTGGGGTGCATGTCACCGTCGACCTGGGCGGGCAGGTGCGTTTCGGCCCGGACATCGAATGGGTGGACGCGGTCGACTACGCCTTCGATCACTCACGCGAGCCGATGTTCTACGAGGCCATCCGCCGCTACTACCCCAACCTTGCGGACGGCGCCCTCCAGCCTGGCTACACCGGCATCCGGCCCAAGATATCGAACAAGGGCGAGCCGCCCGCGGATTTCCGCATCGACGGCCCCGAGCGTCACGGCATCCGCGGGCTGGTGAACCTCTTCGGCATCGAATCGCCCGGCCTCACCGCCTCGCTCGCGATCGCCCGCGAGGTGGTCGACCGGTTGTCTGCGGGCGAGGACTGATCCCCCGACCGACGGTCACCGGGTCGTCGGCATCCGGCCGCGGAGAAGGCACACCGCCGTCCGCCCCGAGCTCGATGAAAACAGGCCCGAAAAGGGGCCTTTAAGCGCGAAAAAAGGCCTGGACATGGCGTTTTTTCCTTTCGAATCATGACCCCTTCGAGGTCCGACCCCGAAATGGCACTTCGGGGTCGCATGAAAGCGACAAAAGGCCGCAAGAGCGGCCCTTTGCCGTGTCAAAACTTTACGACTTCACACCTTCACGTCTTCACCGCGCTACGCCGCCTTTCCCTGCTGCAGCGCCCGCCACACGCGCTCGGACGTCACCGGCATCTCGAGGTTGGTGACGCCAAAGGGGCGCAGGGCGTCGACCACGGCGTTGACGATGGTGGGGGTGCCACCCACGGTGCCCAGTTCGCCCACGCCCTTGGCGCCGAGCGGGTTGATGCGGCACGGCGTAGATTCGTCGCACACCTGGACGAAATCGGGCAGGTCGTCGGCGCGCGGGATGCAATAGTCGAGCAGCGAGCCCGTGAGCAGCTGCCCGCTGTCCGGGTCGTAGCGGGTGTCTTCCATCAACGCCTGACCGGCCGCCTGGGCGATGCCGCCGTGCACCTGACCGGCAACGATGAGCGGGTTGATGACTCGGCCGACGTCGTCGACGGTGGTGTACTTCACGATGTCCACCACCCCGGTGTCCGGGTCCACCTCGACCTCGCAGACGTGGCAGCTGTTGGGCCAGGACGGACCATCGACCTTCTGCAGGGTGGCGATGGCGATGCGGCCCTCGGGCTGGCGTCCGGCAAGCTCGAACAGGTCGATGCCCACGTCAGTACCGGCCACCGTGAAGCGCCCGTCCATGTACTCGATGTCGGATGCCGCCGCCTCCAGCGCGTCGCCGGCGAGTTCGCGCCCCTTCTGGATCGCCTCCTTCGAGGCGGTCATCATGGCCGAGCCGCCGATGTAGAGCGAGCGGCTGCCCATGCTGCCGATGCCCTGGGCCACGTCGCTGTCGCCCTGGACGATGACGATGCGGTCCGGGTCGATGTCGAGGGTCTCGGCGATGATCTGCACGTAGCTGGTCTCGATGCCCTGCCCCATGGCCTGCATGGCTGTGTAGACCGCCACCTTGCCGTCGGCCAGGACCTCCATGCGCACCGCCTCCTCGTGCACCACGCCGGTCCACTCCAGGAAGGTGGAGATGGCGCGACCGCGCAGGCGACCGCGCGCCTCCGAGGCGGCCTTGCGCGCCGGGTAACCGGCCCAGTCCGCGAGACCCACGATGCGGTCCAGCATGTGCGGGAAATTGCCGCTGTCGAACTTCTCGCCCATGGGCGTGGTGTAGGGCATGGCATCGGGCGCGATCAGGTTGCGCCGGCGCAATTCGGCCGGATCCATCTTCAGCTCGGCGGCGGCCTGATCCATGAGCCGCTCGATCAGGTAGATGGCCTCGGGACGCCCGGCGCCCCGGTAGGCGCCGACCACGTTGGTGTTGGTCAGCATCGCCGTGCCGCGCAGGTCCAGGGCGGGCACGTGGTAGACACCGGTGATCACCTTGGGGCCGACCGCGACCACGATGATGGCGCCCGGCCCGATGGCGTAGGCCCCGACGTTGCCGACGATGTCCACCCGCAACCCGAGGATGCGGCCGCCGGCGTCCAGCGCCAGCTCGGCCTCGTTGGTCTGGTCACGGCCGTGGTTGCCGGCGAGGAACTCGTCGGATCGCGAGGCACGCCAGTGCACCGGCCGGCCGAGCTTGCGCGCGGCCCAGGCGCACACGCCGTCCTCGGGATAGAGCTGGGTCTTCATGCCGAAGCCACCGCCCACATCGCCCACCAGTACCCGCACCTTGTCGGCGGGGACGCGCAGGATGTTCTCCGCCAGGGTCTTCTGAAGGCCGGCGGGATTCTGGCAGCTGGTGCGCACCGTGTAGCGACCGCTGTCCTCGTCGAACTGGGTGATGGTGCCACGCGGTTCCATGGCCACCGGGACCAGCCGCTGGTTGGTGAAGGCGATGCGGGTAACGTGTGCCGCAGCGGCGAAGGCCGCGTCGCAGGCGTCCTTCTTGCCGAAGCGCATCTGCGCCGCGACGTTGCCGGGGGCCTCCGCCCACAAGACCTCGGCACCTTCGGCCTGGGCCGCCGCCATCGTGGTCACGGCCGGCAGTTCCTCGTACTCGACCGCCACCAGCTCGGCCGCGTCCTCGGCCTGTTGCCTCGTCTCGGCGCACACCGCCGCCACGGCCTGACCCACGTAGCGCGCCTCATCGGTGGCCAGCGGGTAGTAAGGCGGCGCGCTCATGGGCTTGCCGGCTGCGTTCTTCAGGGCGGCGTTGATGGGGAAGGGGCCGATGCCGTCGGCCAGCAGGTCGGCACCCGTCATCACACCCACCACGCCGGGGGCTGCCGCAGCCGCCGCGGTGTCGACCGCCACGATGCGGGCGCGTGCATGCGGCGAGCGCACGAAGGCGATAAACACCTCGCCAGGCACGACCACGTCGTCGACGTACTGCCCCTGCCCCGTGAGCAGCCGCTGATCCTCGCGGCGGGTGATCGCCTGACCGATTCCGAACTTGACCATGATGTGAACCCCTGGACGTGGCTGGCCGGCAGCCCGACGGCCGGCCCGAATCGCGATCTTCGACCAGACCGCACTCCGCTGACAAGCAATCTCCGGCATCGCGGACGCCGCGGGCCGTGCCGTACCCGGATCGCCGCGCCGGGCGCTTCGGCATAATGCCGCTTGCCCGCTTGCCACGGAGGGTTCGGATGATGAGAGTCACAGCCATGGATGCGCCCTGCGGCGCACGGATCGAGGGGGTGGAGCTGGCCGCGCCACTGGATGAGGCCACGGTGGCCGGGATCCGCGCCGCCTGGTTGAGACACCAAGTGATCTTCTTTCCCGGCCAGCGCCTCGAGATCACGGACCTCGAGCGCTTCGCGCAGGCCATGGGGCCCTTCGGCGAAGACCCATACATTGCCCCCATCCCCGGTCACGCCCACGTGGTACAGGTCAAGCGCGAGCCTGACGAGACCACGCCCATCTTCGCCGAGTCCTGGCACTCCGACTGGAGCTTCCTGCCCTGCCCGCCCGCAGGCACCGTGCTGTACGGCAACGTCATCCCGCCCACGGGCGGCGACACCCTGTTCGCCAACCAGTACCTGGCCTGGGATGAACTGCCCGCGGACCTGCGCCGGGCCGTGCACGGGCGCATGGGCATCCACTCCGCCCGGCGCGGCTACGCGCCGCAGGGCATGTACGGCGAGCGCGACAAGGGCCGCTCCATGGCCATCCGCTGGAGCGAGACCGCCATGCGCACCCGGGTCCACCCCATCGGCCGCGTCCATCCCGAGACCGGGCGCACAGCCCTGTTCGTGAGCCCCGGCTACACCATCGGCATCGAGGGCATGGCAGAGGACGAGGCCGAGGCGTTGCTGATGGCCCTGTTCCGCCACCAGGCGCAGGAGCGCTTCGTGTACCGGCACCGCTGGTCCGAGGGCATGCTCACCCTGTGGGACAACCGCTGCCTGGTGCACGCGGCCACCGGCGGCTACGAAGGCCACCGCCGGCTGTTGCACCGGATCACGGTGGGAGAGCGGGCGGCAGCCTGATCGCTGCGGCATCCGAGCGGGTCGCCGTCGACGGGCCTTCAGCGTCTACTCGGCTCGCCCCGCTGTGCGTGCCGCACCAGGAGACCCTGGGCAAGCGGTACGCGGTGATCAACCCCAACCGGGACTGGCAGCGGCGCAACCTGGGCGTGCTGCCGTTGGCCGGCAAGCGCATGGGCATCGACGGCATGCCGATGCCGGCAGCGGGCGCGGTCCCGCCGGGAATAGGAATCGCGCGCGCCAATCAAGTATCCTTGCCCCTGATTCCGCAGTCGCATTCCTGGAGCCCCTCATGCCCGTGGATCTCACCCTGAAAGTCAACGGCCGCGAGGTCACGGCCGACATCGAGCCGCGCACCCTGCTGGTGAACTTCCTGCGCGACGAACTGCGCCTCACCGGTGCCCACATCGGCTGCGACACGGCCCAGTGCGGCGCCTGCACCGTGCACCTCGACGGCCGCGCCGTGAAGGCCTGCAATGTGCTGGCGCTCCAGGCCCAGGGCGCCGAGGTGCTGACCATCGAAGGCGTCGCCGCCGCCGACGGCACGCTGCACCCGATGCAGGCCGCTTTCCGCGACCACCACGGGCTGCAGTGCGGCTACTGCACGCCTGGCATGGTGATGAGCGCGTTGGACCTCGTGGCGCGGCATCCCGAGCCCACGCGCGAGCGGATCCGCGAGGAGCTCGACGGCAACCTGTGCCGCTGCACCGGCTACCACAATATCGTGACCGCGATCGAGGCGGGCGCGAAGACCATGCGTTCCTGAGCGGGAGGACGACATGTACGAATTCCAGTATCAGCGCGCCACCACCATCGGCGATGCCCTCGACCGACTGTCCGGCAGCGCCGACGGCCGCTACCTCGCCGGCGGCCAGACCCTGCTCGCCGCCATGAAGCTGCGGCTGGCCGCGCCCTCCGACCTCATCGACCTCACCGCCATCCCCGAGCTGCGCGGCGTCTGCATGGATGGCGACACCGTCGTCATCGGTGCCATGACAACCCACGCCGAGGTCGCGGCCTCGCCCGAGGTGACGCGGGCCATCCCTGCGCTGGCCGCGCTGGGCTCCGGCATCGGCGACCGCATGGTGCGCAACATGGGCACCATCGGCGGCTCCATCGCGAACAACGACCCGGCGGCCGACTACCCGGCTGCGGCCGTTGGCCTGGGCGCCACCATCGTCACCCACCAGCGCCGCATCGCCGCCGGGGACTTCTTCACCGGCATGTACGAGACCGCCCTGCAACCCGGCGAGCTGCTCACTTCGGTGTGGTTTCCGACGCCGGTCCGGGCCGGTTACGCCAAATTCCCCAACCCGGCTTCGCGCTATGCGCTGGTCGGCGTGTTCGTGGCGCAGACCGCCACCGGCGTCCGCGTGGCGGTCACCGGGGCCGGATCCTCGGTGTTCCGCGTCCCGGCGATGGAGGCGGCACTTGACGCCTCCTTCACCCCGGAGGCGGTGCGCGGGGTGCATGTGCCGGCGGACGAACTCAACAGCGACATGCACGCGAGCGCCGACTACCGCGCTCACCTGATCTGCGTCATGGCGGGTCGCGCGGTCCAGGCGGCGCTGGAGAAGACCTGATCCATGTGTCCGGGCGTCTCGCCGGGGCTGTGGGTACCTGCCGTCGAAGCGCGGTTGGCTGAGGCCACCCTCCGCCCGTGACCACGCCCCCCATCGCCCTGCCGGCCGGCATCGACGCCACTGCGACGCTGCTGGCGGGTGCCGACTACGTTGCCGGGCGCCGGCTCGCCACCACGGTGTTCCTGGCGCTGTCTCTCGGCCGTCCGCTGTTCCTCGAGGGCGAGGCCGGCACCGGCAAGACCGAGATCGCCAAGGTGCTGTCGTGCACCCTCGGGCGGCCCTTCGTGCGGCTGCAGTGTTACGAAGGGCTGGACGTCGCCTCCGCCGTGTACGAATGGAACTACGCCCGGCAGATGATCGGCATCCGCCTGCTCGAGGCCGAGGGATTGAAGGATCGCGACGCCATGGCGGCCGACATCTACTCCGCCCGTCACCTCGTGCGGCGCCCGCTGCTGCAGGCCCTGGAGCCTGGCCCTGGCGGCATGCCGGTGCTGCTGATCGACGAGCTCGACCGGGCTGACGAGCCCTTCGAGGCCTACCTGCTGGAGCTGCTGTCCGACTTCCAGGTGACCATCCCCGAACTCGGCACCGTGCGCGCGCCGACGCCGCCGATCGTCGTCATCACCTCCAACCGCACCCGCGAGATCCACGACGCGGTCAAGCGGCGCTGCGTCTACCACTGGGTCGACTACCCGTCCCTGGAACAGGAACTCGACATCCTGCGCCGCAAGGTGCCGGAGCTGGAGACCGCCCTGGCGGGTCAGGTGGCCGCCTTCGTGCAGAGCCTGCGCGACATCGATTTGTTCAAGCCCCCTGGCGTGGCCGAGACCCTGGACTGGGCGCGGGCGCTGGTCACGCTGGCGCAGCCACCGCTGTCACCCGAGGTGCTCGACAGCACCCTCGGCGTGCTCCTCAAGTACCAGGACGACATCGCCGCGGTGCGCGCGCAGCTGGCGACGCTGGCGCCCTCGCCCTGACGGGTCGCGGCCACCCGCCCAGCACCGCCAGCCCAGACTGCCGGCGGCTCCTTGTCCCCGTCGCCTACCTGCTTCCCCTGGCGCGCACCGTGCATGGGCCAGACCTCCACACCCCTGCCCGCGAGAATCCATGAACGTGCTCGTCACCGGCGGCGCCGGCTACATAGGCTCCCATACCTGCGTGGAACTGCTGGCCGCCGGCCATGAAGTGGTGGTGGTGGATGACCTGTCCAACAGCCATGAAGCGGTGATCGCCCGCATCGCGCGCATCGGCGGCCGCGGTGTGTCCTTCCATCGCATGCGGGTGCAGGATCACGAGCGGCTCACCGCCATCGCCACCGAACACCGCATCGACGCCGCCATCCACTTCGCCGCCTTCAAGGCGGTCGGCGAATCGGTAGCCAGACCGGTCGACTACTACGAGAACAACCTCGGCAGCCTCACCGCCCTGGTGCGGGCGCTCGACGCCGCCGGCGCCCGGCACCTGGTGTTCAGCTCCTCGGCCACCGTGTACGGCGATCCGGACCAGGTGCCGATCCCGGAGAGCGCCCCGATCCGCCCGACCAACCCCTACGGCCAGACCAAGGCCATGGCGGAGCAGATCCTGCGCGATGTGGCGGTGTCGGCCCCCTCGTGGAAGATCACGCTGCTGCGCTACTTCAACCCGGTGGGTGCCCACGAGAGCGGCCTGATCGGCGAGGACCCGCAGGGCATTCCCAACAACCTCATGCCGTTCGTCGCCCAGGTCGCGGTCGGACGGCGGGAATGCCTCAGCGTCTTCGGCAACGACTACCCGACGCCCGACGGCACGGGCGTGCGCGACTACATCCATGTGGTCGATCTTGCCGCCGGCCACGTCAAGGCGCTGCAGCGGCCGGGGGCGTCGGGACTGCTCACCGTCAATCTCGGCACCGGGCAAGGCGTGAGCGTGCTGGAGATGGTGCGGGCCTTCGAGGCCGCGTCAGGCCGCCCGGTGCCCTGGCGCGTCGCACCACGACGCCCGGGCGACGTGGCCGTCGTCTATGCCGACCCGGCGGCCGCGCTGCGCGAACTGGGCTGGAAAGCGACCCGCGGCCTGGACGACATGTGCCGCGACTCCTGGCGCTGGCAGAGCATGAACCCGCGCGGCTACGCAGACGCCTGAACGCAGGCCCTGTGCGCCGGCGCTCTGCCGGCCGATCAGGTCTCCGCGAGGCAGCGCGTCAGGGCGTCGCGCCAGTGCTCGGCGCGGATGCCGAAGGTGCGTTCGAGCTTGCCGTTGTCCAGCACCGACCAGGCGGGCCGCGGCGCGGGCAGCGGGTACTCCGCCGTGGCGATGGGATGGATGCGCACGTGGCGGCGCTCGGCCAGTTCGGGCGCGGTGTCGCGGATCGCCAGCGCGTACTCGTGCCAGGTGGTCTCACCGGCGTTGGTCAGGTGATACAGACCCGAGGGCAGCGCGGCGCGGCGCGCCGGGTCGGCCCAGTGGGCGGCGATGATGCGGGCCGGCACGTCGGCGAGCAGACGGCACCAGGTGGGCGTGCCGTGCTGGTCGGAGACCACGCGCAGTTCCTCGCGTTCGCGCATGAGCCGGATCATCGTGAGCATGAAATTCCCGCCACGCCGGCCGTACACCCAGGCGGTGCGGAAAATCAGGTGGGCACCGCCGACGGCGGCGACGGCGAGTTCACCGGCCAGCTTGGTGCGGCCGTAGGCA
>JBILUV010000344.1:0-3477 GCA_044370825.1 Burkholderiales bacterium
CCGGTGATCTTCGATGGGCGCAACATGTACGAGCCTGCCATCGTCCGCGCGAGCGGTCTTGAATACCATGCCATCGGACGGCCCTGATCACGGCACGGTCATCCCGCCCGCGGAGAACGTGCTCGACGCGGTGCGGGACGCCCGGGTGCTCGTGGTGGGCGACGTCATGCTGGACCGCTATTGGTTCGGCGACGTCAACCGCATCTCGCCTGAAGCCCCGGTCCCGGTGGTCAAGGTCGGACGGTCGGAGCACCGCCTTGGCGGTGCGGCCAACGTGGCGCGCAACGCCTCTGCCCTTGGTGCCCGGGTTGAACTGCTATCGGTAGTGGGGGACGACGAAGCCGGGCGTTGCATCGAGGCATTGCTGGAAGAATCTGGCATCGTTTCGGGGCTGCAGCGGGACGCCTCCATCGAGACCACGGTGAAGCTGCGCGTCATCGGTCGCCAGCAGCAGTTGTTGCGCATCGATTTCGAGACCACACCTGGTCACGAGGCGCTGCTGTCGAAACTGGCCGACTTCGAGCGCCGTCTCGGGCAGGCGGACATCGTCATCCTGTCCGACTACGGCAAGGGCGGCCTGCAGCATATCTCGCGCATGATCGAGCTGTGCAGGCGCACCGGCAAGCCGGTCCTCGTCGATCCGAAGGGCGAGGACTACGCGCGCTACCGGGGGGCTACCCTGCTCACGCCGAACCGGTCCGAGTTCCGGCAGGTGGCGGGCGGCTGGGGCGACGAGGCTTCGCTTGAGTACAAGGCCCAGGCGCTGCGGCGCGAGCTTGGCCTCGAGGCGCTGCTGGTCACGCGCAGCGAGGAGGGCATGACGCTCTACCGCGACAGCGGCGTGCTGCATGTGCCCACCCAGGCCCGGGAGGTGTACGACGTGAGCGGAGCCGGCGATACCGTGATCGCGACCCTGGCCGTGATGCTCGCCGCCGGCCAGACCTTCGAGGACGCGGTGCGCTGGGCGAATCTGGCGGCCGGTATCGTCGTCGGCAAGCTCGGCACCGCCGTGGTGACGCCCGCGGAGCTGGCTTCGGCGGGCGGGTTGTCGGCGCGCGGCTGATGGGCGAGACGAAACGATTCGAGTTGATGCCCGTCGCGCGGCGGCCGGGCGTTGCGGGGAGAGGTGCATGATTCTTGTGACGGGTGCGGCCGGGTTCATCGGCGCGAATCTGGTCAAGGGGCTCAACGAGCGCGGCGTGACCGACATCCTGGCGGTCGACAACCTCACGCGTGCCGACAAGTTCCGCAACCTGACCGACTGCGATATCGCCGACTACTGGGACAAGGAGGCCTTCCTGGAGGCCCTCGTGGCGGGCGACTTCGATGGCGAGATCGACATGGTGTTCCATAACGGCGCCTGCTCCGACACCATGGGGGCGGACGGCCGCTACATGATGGAAAACAACTATCGCTACTCGCTGACGCTGCTTGACTGGTGTCAGGCCGAGGGTGTGCGCTATGTCTACGCATCGTCGGCGGCGGTGTACGGGCCGGGGCCGGAGTTCCGGGAAGATCGTGCGTGCGAGCGACCGCTCAATGTCTACGGCTATTCGAAGTTCCTGATGGATCAGGTGGTGCGTCGCCGGCGCCCGGAGCTGCGGTCTCAGGTCGCAGGGCTGCGCTACTTCAACGTCTACGGTCCGCGGGAGGCGCACAAGGGGCGCATGGCCTCGGTCGCGTTCCACTGCTTCAACCAGTTCCGTGCCGAAGGGCGGGTCAGGCTGTTCGAGGGCAGCGCCGGCTACGGGCCCGGCGAGCAGCGCCGGGATTTCGTGTCGGTCGAGGACGTGGTACGGGTCAATCTGTGGCTGCTGGATCACCCGGATGTGTCCGGCATCTTCAACCTCGGAACCGGTCGGAGCCAGCCTTTCAACGACGTCGCCTGTGCCGCCATCAATGCCCTGCGCCAAAGGGCGGGCGAGGGGAGCCTCACGCTGGCCCAGATGCAGGCGCAGGGACTGATCGAGTACATCCCGTTTCACGAGGGCCTGCGCGACAAGTACCAGAGCTTCACCGAGGCCGACCAGACGGCGCTGCGGGCTGCCGGTTACGATGCGCCTTTCTTCACCGTGGAGCAGGGCGTGACCCGCTACGGGAACTGGCTTCTGGAGCAAGGTGCATGACCTACCCCGTGCTGGATGACTTCGTCGGCAACACGCCGCTGGTGCGATTCAAACGCATGCCGGGCCGTACCACGAACGTCCTCCTCGGCAAGCTGGAAGGCAACAACCCGGCGGGTTCGGTCAAGGACAGGCCGGCCCTTTCGATGATTCTCGGCGCCGAGGCCCGCGGGGAGATCAAGCCCGGAGATACCCTGATCGAGCCCACCAGCGGCAACACCGGCATCGCCCTGGCCATGGTGGCGGCGATGCGTGGCTATCGCATGGTGCTGGTCATGCCGGAGGACCTCTCGGTGGAACGGCGCCAGACCATGGCGGCCTTCGGCGCCGCCTTCGTGCTGACGCCCAAGACAGGTGGCATGGAGAGCGCACGTGATATCGCCCTCGAGATGCAGGCCAGGGGCGAGGGACGCATCCTCGACCAGTTCGCCAACCCGGACAATCCACTTGCCCACTACCGTGGCACCGGTCCGGAGATCTGGCGTGACACCGACGGCAAGGTCACCCACTTCGTGAGCAGCATGGGGACCACCGGGACCATCATGGGTTGCTCGCGCTACCTGAAGGAACGCAACCCCGGCATCCAGATCATCGGGTGCCAGCCCTCCGAGGGTTCGCGCATTCCGGGCATCCGCAAATGGCCCGAGGCCTATCTGCCCACGATCTTCGACCGCTCCCGCGTGGACCGGGTGGTGGAGGTGACACAGGCGGACGCGGAAGAGACCGCGCGCCGGATGGCTCGCGAGGAAGGCATCTTCGGTGGCGTCTCGGCTGGTGGCGCTGCCTGGGTTGCGCTGCAGCTCTGCCGTGAAGTGGAGAACGCGGTAATCGTCACCATCGTGTGCGACCGTGGCGACCGATACCTGTCCACAGGGTTGTTCGGGTAGTCGTTCCTGACGCTTGGGGCCCAACCGCGCTTCCCGGCGCGCTGGTGGCCTTTCGATCAGCAGCGAGATAGCCGCTGATCGAACGCCTCATCCCGTCCGCTCGTTCAGGCCGCCCTTGGTGCCCATTGCTCCGGAGCGCGCCACAACGCCGCCAGCAGCAGTTCGCGACGAAGCACGAACTCCTTCGGTAGCCGGTCGTAGAGCTTGACGAACAGTTCCTCGTGCAGGAGGAGTTCGCGGATCCAGTCTTCCCGGCTGATGGTCATGGCCTGACGGAACGCGCCTCGCACGGAATCGGGCAACCCGTCCCACACGAGATCGCCCTCGGAAGGCATCCAGCCGAGGGCGCTCTCCACCGCAGAGGCGCGCCCGGCGCAGCGGTCCACGATCCACTTCAGCACCCGCATGTTCTCGCCATAGCCTGGCCACAGGAAGCGGCCGTCAGCGCCCTTGCGGAACCAGTTGAC
>JBILUV010000345.1:0-3476 GCA_044370825.1 Burkholderiales bacterium
TCCGGCCAATGCACGCAGTACGTCCAGGTCCATCCAACCGCCCAGGTCGACCAGGGCATCGATTTCAGCACCGACGAACAGCGTCTGCAGACGCTCGACGTCGGCACCTTGGCAGGCGATCCAATCCACTGCTGCTGTCCTGAACCGCGCCTGCGCCCAATCGGGCTTTCCGCCGCGGTCGAACATCACCAAGTCAGCTTGATGGGCGAGCATCTCAATCGTCCCCAACGTCAGGAAGCCCACAGGAGAGGCACACAGCATCGGCGATACGAAGCCTATGCGCGGGCGCCGGCGTGCAGGCCTGCTGGTGCGACGGTGGGGAGGACTGACCACAGACCGACCCTGGGGCGCCACGTGGGCAGCCGCAAAGGCACGAAATCCTCGTACCAGAGCCTCACCCGGCACGGCACCGGTGTACATGCTGGCCACCAACATGGCCATCCAGGCCTCAGGATCGAGAAGAAATGCTTCCGGCACCGTGGCCCCAGTGGCCTCCTTCGGACCAAGGCCTGTATGAAAGATGGCGGCGGCACCCGCCGGGTCCCCCAGACTGTTCAGGAGCAAGTGACTGGCCGACTGCTGTGCATTGCGACGCGACGCCAGAGGAATGCCAACACTGGATAGGGCCCGGGCGTAATGGGCCACGGCCTCTTCGGGTCTGGCCAAACGCTGCAGCGCAGTCGCAGTGCAGAGGTGAAAACGCCAGACGGCCTCAGGGGGTAGATCTGAGAGCCTGACCTCGGACAGCAGACGCCAAGCCTGCACAGCATCCTCGCAGGCCAGCGAAGCTGCCGCCGCATCCAGGCGCACGTTCAGGTTACCCGGATTCGCCCCCAAGGCCTGCCCATAAAGTGATCGGGCCTGAACGAAATCACCTCGGTGCCTGGCCTGCTCGGCCCGCTGCATCAGGGAGACGACATCGGTTGACACCGTATTCCGGCCCGCTCAGGCTTTGCAATTGATCCCGCCGGACCCAGCCACCTTCACCCGAAACGAAGCTGCGAAGGCGTGAGGTCTTTCAGGTGGAGTCGGCACCATTCCTGGCCAGCCGCCTGAAGCAGGAACAGGTTCCGGTACTGGAGCCAGCAAGAGGACAACCACTGCGACTTCGTGTGGTGCGCCACGTCCTTCATCTCGCGCAAGCGCTTGACGTGGACGTTCAGCTTGGCTTCAGGGCCCGGCAGCTTGACCTTGAACGCCCTGATATCGCCATGATGTTTGACCAGATACAGCGTGAACAGCCTTTCAATGATGAAGGGCCAGTAGCTGGCTCCTGGGTGGAGTCCATGCGGATCGGCGTTACGGCTGTTCAACGCGTCGAGAACGGACGGTGGCAGGGACTGCTTGGCGTTGTTCACGAAGCTCTCGACAAATGGCACGTACGAATCCCAGAACTTTGCGTTCCCCACGAAAAAGTTGCACGAGGAGAACCTCACCGAAGGCACCACATCGTTCAACACCTTCGGGTCCTGACCGCTCGCGGACAACACCTGGGCTGCAAGCAGCCTGAAGCCAGGGTGCTTTGCGAAGGCCTGCTGCCAGGGACTGGCGTACAGGCCTTCGTTTTCAGGGTAGGGGTTGCAGAAATAGACGTCAAAGCCCGGGTGAGCTTTGACTTGGTCCAGATAACCCTGCCCTTCCATGCCCGTTTTCTCGCGAAACTTCCACGAAACAGCACCCCAGAGCCGGGATTTGCGCACGGCTGGCCTTTGAGAAAGCTCACGCAAGACGGCGAACTCCAGCAGCGGATCGGCCAAGCCACTGTTGTCAAGGGGGGTGAAAGCAGCATCCAGCAGTGGCAGCTGCGACGGTTCGAAGTAGATTTGAAAGACGCTCGTGGCATCGGCAGCGCTTTCAGCCCCCGCGGCTGCTTTCGGTGGCACAGCGGCCTTGCGGGATGGCACTGCGGCCTTTCGGGATGGCACTGCGGCCTTTCGGGATGGTGCAGCGGCCTTTCGGGGTGGCAGAGCAGCCTTGCGGGATGGTGCAGCGGCCTTTCGGGGTGACGCAGTCGTGCTCCCGGCAACAGAACGCTTCGTGGCCTTGGGAGGCACAGGCTGCACGGCAGCTACAGGATCCGAACCCCTGCGAGACGGCTTGGGCGCTGCGTCCTCCACCCTCGCCCATTCGGCCTCGCTTGGCAAGGCCGTTGCCTCAGCGGATACAGCCTTCTTTCGGGCGGCCACCTTGCCGCTTTTGATGTTGCTCATCTGAACCTCCCGGAGTACCGTCGAGCACGGGTCTCAATCATGTATTGAAGGCGCACCCCTTTGGAAACCAAAGGTCGGCATTCACCTGACTCTGCGCGCCGGGTAGTCCAACCCGGACGCTTGTGCGAACTCCTCAAGTGAACGCGCCGACCCTAGACCATAGCATCCCAGCGGCACGCGGTCGTACAACAACGCCCGCATGCGCGCACTGGCATTGCGATCGAGTTCCCACCACCGTTCGCTCCGTTGACGGTCGTCTGCCTCGTTCCAGTGCACGGGCCGGCCGCCGCCTTCATGGTAGCGGTGGTAAATCGGCATATCCGGCATGTGCCAGATGTCCCAGCCGTGGGTCCAGGCCCGCACGGCCAGGTTCTGTTCCTCCCCGTGGAAGTACAGCCATGGATCTATGGGCACCTCCTGCAGCAAGGAGGCACGGGAAAACAGGCAACCCGCACCCACATGATGCCCAGGCAGCATCACCTCAGACTTCGTCGGAACAGCATAGAAGCCGAGAACCGGCACTTGATCCGACATCGGAACACCGTGCTTCGGCCTGAGCACAAGGGCGTGCCCCGCGATGGGTCTCTTGACCACCTCGGCATCAATCAACTCGAAGGCGCAAGGATAAGTTGAGATGATGGAACGAGGGCTGGCCTTGTTCACCGACTCCAGCGCGTCCACCAGGGTGGCGTCCCACCCAGCATCAAACCGCATGTGGGAGTCGATCTGCAGGAAGTAGGCCTCGTCGCGCACGTAGGTGCTGATCATCGATCGTGCCCAACACGGTCCGCGGCTGTAGCGGTGATCGAGATGCAGGTAACTGATCCGACCAACTGTCCTGGACAAGCCTTCTGGCGGGGAAGATGGGGTCTGGGACTGCTCCAGCACCGAAAGATGCAACGCGGCGGGACGGTGAGCCATCGCCGCCGCGTTGACAAGGGTCGGCCACAGGTCCACATCCTGGTACGCGGCCACGCTGACAAAGAGTGAGACGCTCATCGGTTCTTTTAGGGGGATGCAGATGAAGCAGGCGGCCCAATCAACTGGGGCAGGCCCAGACCACGCTCGTCGTGAGCCATGGTACAGCGGCTGAAGAAAAGAAAAAGCTCCACAAACGCTGGCGTCTGCGGAGCTCTGGATGTTTGGCGGAGTGGACGGGGCTCGAACCCGCGACCCCCGGCGTGACAGGCCGGTATTCTAACCAACTGAACTACCACTCCGCGTGGCCGACAGTTTCGGGCTCACCTTCCGAAGAATGCGAGCCCC
>JBILUV010000346.1:0-3466 GCA_044370825.1 Burkholderiales bacterium
AGGCTCCCGCGCCGCCGCCGCAGACCCCGGCCGGCGCGATCGCGGCATCGTCCGAAGCGGTTGGCGCCGGACCCTGGATCTCCACGATCAGGCCGTCGGGGCCGGTGACGAAGCACTGGCGGATCGAGGTGCCGGGCACTGCCCTGAGTTCGACGGGGAAGCCCTGCGACGTCTGCCGGGTCAGTTGCGCAGCCAGGTCATCGAAGTAGAAGGCGATGTGGTCGACCGCTCCGGCCGGCCCGGGCTCGCCGCCAGCCTGTCCCAGGTGAACCACCGCCCGACCGGAGTCGTCGTAGAGCCAGGCCCCCGGGAACGGGAACGCGGGACGCCAGCCCCGCTTCAGGCCGACGAGCCGCTCGAGGAACTGCACGGTCTCATCAAGACGGCTGCAGCGCACGTTGACGTGATCGAGTCGCATGTCGGGCCCCTACCGCGCCCGCCGCCCGAACGCGCGGGCCCGAGTCTTCACGAGGGCGTGCGCCGCGTCAACGGGCCGCCAGCGGCTGCGCCCGCCGGGCGGGGAGGATGACGGCCGATGGCGGGCCCCTGTCCGGACGACCCCTTGAAACGCGTAGGTATTCATCTGTATGCTTAAATTAATCAGGAACAGAGGAGCGCACTCCGCGCAGACGGCCCCAACCCGGTGACGGAACGGGCGATTGCGCAACGACGTGGTGTCGAGCGAGCGACGGCGCTGCATCGCCCACGCCGCCGGGCTCCCCGTAATTAACCATTCGTATGGCGGCTTATTGGCGGAATCGATGGCGTTCACGATCGAGTGCGTGCTGGACTGTGCGAACCACCTGGGCGAGGGCCCGGTCTGGGACCCCGATGCCGGAATGCTCTACTGGCTGGACTGCACCGGCCAGCGGGTCGGCAAACCCACCGTCTGGAGGCTCGACCCACGCACCGGCGCGACGCGGAACTGGCGGTTGTCCATCGACGTCGGCGCGATGGCGCTCCGCGCCCGAGGCGGCGCCGTGCTGGCCGCAAGTGACGGGTTCTACCTGTTCGACTTCGAGCGCGAGCACCTCACGCTCTTGTGCCACGTCGACACCCATGACGGCCGGGTTCGCCTGAACGACGGCAAGTGCGATCGACGCGGACGCTTCTTCGCCGGCGGCATGGACGATCAGGAGGAACTGGCGGTGTGCAGCCTGTACCGACTGGACCCCGACCTGAGCGTCACCGAGGTCGACACCGGAATCATCTGCTCCAACGGGCCGTGCTGGAGCCCGGACGATCGCACCTTCTACTTCGCCGACTCCTTCAAGCAGGAGCTGTACCGCTACGACTACGACATCGAGAGCGGCCGCCCGTCGAACAAGCGCCCCTTCGCGAGCACGCGCGACGATGCCGGGCTGGCCGACGGCTCGACGGTGGACGCCGAAGGCTGCGTCTGGAACGCCCAGGTCATCTCGGGCGATCTCGTCCGCTACACGCCCGACGGGCAGGTGGAGCGGCGCATCGGCATGCCGGTGCGCAACATCACGAGCGTGATGTTCGGCGGCGATGGGCTCGACGAGATCTACGTGACCTCGATGGCCCGCGTGAGCCATCCGAAGACCCACGAGCATTTCGCCGTGGAGGCCCGGCCGCAGTTCGGCGCCGGTGCACTGTTCCGCATCAGGGGGCTTGGGATACGAGGCCTGCCCGAGCCCAAGTTCGCTGGCTGATCGCGTCACCGGTCCAGCCCGTCGTCCACGATTCACCGCCCGCAGGAGATCCGATGAAACCCGCTGCGTTCGAGTACACACGGCCCGACACCGTCGAGGCCGCCGTCACGCTGCTGGCCGAGGGTGCCGGCGAGGCCCGGGTACTGGCCGGCGGCCAGAGTCTCGTGCCGATGATGAACCTGCGCCTCGCGCAGCCGCGCATGCTCGTGGACGTGAACCGCATCCCCGGTCACGACTACATCCGTGAGGAGGCAGGCGAGCTGGTCATCGGCTTTCTCGCCCGCCACGAGGACGTCAAGCGTTCACCGCTCGCGCGGCAGGCCTGCCCGCTGATGACCGCGGCCTACGAGCACGTCGCCCACGGCACCGTGCGCAATCGCGGCACGCTGTGCGGCAACCTCTGTCACGCCGACCCGGCCTCGGAAATGCCTGCGGTGATGCTGGCGGTGGGCGCCTCGATGGATCTGCAGGGGCCCTCGGGTACCCGAAGGGTTCCGGCCGGCGAGTTCTTCGTCGGCCTCTACGAGACGGCGACGCGCAGCGACGAACTGCTCGTGAGCGTGCGCATCCCGTACGCGCCCGCGGCGCAGGGCTGGGGCTTCCACGAGGTCAGCACCCGCAAGGGCGACTATGCCTTCGTCTGCGTGGGCGCGTTGCTGACGCTGCAGGGCGGCCGTATCGCAGCCGCCGCCGTGGTCGCGGCCGGGGTCGGTGCACGAGCGATGCGCCTGGCGGACGTCGAGCGCGACCTGCTCGGCCAGCCGCCGTCCGACGCCCTGTTCGAGCGCGCCGGCGAGGCTGCGGGCAAGAGCGTCTCGCCCACCTCCGACCCGCTCGTGCCTGCCGAGTACCGGCGCGACCTGCTGGTCACCCTCACCCGCCGGGCACTGATCGACGCCGCCGCCCGGGCACGCTGAATCCCGTCCGACGAAAGGCACGAACCATGAAACCCGTTCCGATCCAGTTCCGCCTGAACGGGCGGGACTGCACCGCCCAGGTTCCCCCGCGCCTGCTGCTCAGCGACTTCCTGCGTCACGACATGGGACTGCCCGGCACCCACGTCGGATGCGAACACGGGGTATGCGGCTCCTGCACCATGATGATCGACGGACGCACGGTGCGCTCGTGCCTGACCTTCGCGGCGCAGGCCGACGGCTGCGAGCTGCACACCGTCGAGAGCCTGGGCACCGCCGCCGCCCTGCATCCCATCCAGCAGGCCTTCCAGGAGGAGCACGGCCTGCAGTGCGGCTTCTGCACGCCGGGCATGCTGATGGTGGCCAAGGAGCTGCTCGAGCAGAACGACTCGCCCACGGAAGAGGACGTTCGCGAGGCCATCTCGGGCAACCTGTGCCGCTGCACGGGCTACCAGAACATCGTCGCGGCCGTGCTGTCGGCCGCCGCCAAGCTGCGCGCAGCCAAGGAGAGCACATCGTGAAGAGCCCGCACCTGGCCGACATCGTCATTCCGCCCAGCCGTCAGCTCGAGCCCGCCCGGTCCAGCGCGAAGTGGATCGGCAAGAGCATGCCGCGCGTGGAGGACCCCAAGCTGCTCACCGGAAAGGGGCGCTACATCGACGACCTCAGCGTGGCCCACATGGCCCACGCAGCCGTGCTGCGCAGCCCTCACGCGCATGCACGCATCGTCAGCATCGACACGCGCCGCGCCGCGGCGCTGCCCGGGGTCGTGCGCGTGGTCACCGGGCGCGAGATGAGCGAGGTTGCAGCGAGCTCGGTCTCCTTCGCCAGCCCGCCGCTCACCCAGCACCCGATGGCCATCGACAAGGTCCGGCA
>JBILUV010000091.1:0-12574 GCA_044370825.1 Burkholderiales bacterium
GCATGACGTCCTCGAAGTGCGCGCCGATCCCGCCGCGCAGGCCGAAGACCGACTGGATCAGCAAGGGTGGCTTGATGAGTTCCCGGTCGAGGAAGTGCGCTGCGGTATACAGGTGCCCGATGTCGTCGCACTCGATCTCGAAGCGCGTGCCGTTGTCACTGCAGGACTCCAGGATGTGTGCGATGTCCTTGAAGGTGTTCTTGAAGATGCGGTCGTGCGAGCCTTCGAGGTAGGGCAGCTCCCAGGGGTGCTTCCACTCGGAGTGGCGCGGGATCATCTCGTACAGGCCGAAGTTCATCGAGCCCATGTTCAGGGAGGCGACCTCGGGCTTGAGCTGCAGGGCGGGCTGCAGGCGCTCCTCCACGCCCATGGTGGGCGCGCCGCCGGTGGTGAGGTTGATCACCACGTTGGAGGCGGCCTTGATGCGCGGCAGGAACTGGCGGAACACCTCGGGGTCCTGGGTCGGCCGCCCGTCCTCGGGCATGCGCGCGTGCAGGTGGACGATGGCGGCGCCGGCCTCGGCGGCGCCGATGGCGGCCTCGGCGATCTCGCTGGGCGTGATCGGCAGGTGGGGCGACATCGTCGGGGTGTGAATCGCGCCCGTCACGGCGCAGGTGATGATGACCTTGCGTTGTTCAGCCATTGTCCTTGTCCTCTATGGCGCGTTTGTGTGCGATCAGCGCCATGAGGCGGCTGTCTCGCCAGGCTTCGCGGGCTGCATGCTCCGACTGGGGCATGAGGGCCCTGCGTTCTTGCTCCACCCGGTGCACCAGTTCGCCCTCCCAGGGGCGGTACCGGCTGCTGGCCATCATGCCCTGCATCTTGGGGCCGTAGCGCTGGGCGTAGTCGGCAACGCCACCGGGGGCGTTGAGATCGATGGTCTCGAAGGGGCCCATGAAGGCCCAGCGCAGGCCGAGGCCGTCGCGGATGGTCTTGTCCAGGTCCTCGACACTGACATAGCCCTCGTCGACCAGCCGCCAGGACTCCTGCAGCAGGGCCGCCTGCAGGCGGTTGAGGATGAAGCCCTCGATCTCCTTGCGCACCAGGATGGGCACCTGGCCCACCCTCTGGTGCAGATCGCGGGCCCGCTCGACCACCGCCGGGTCGGTGAACTCGGCGGGCGACAGTTCGACGATGGGCACCACGTGGGGCGGGTTCACCGGGTGGGCCACCAGACAGCGGTGTCGCCCGGGCACATGGCCGGCGAAGCGCGAGGTCTGGATGGTGGAGGTGGAACTCGCCAGGATGCACCCGGGCGGGGCGGCGGCGTCGAGGGCGGAGAACACCTCGCGCTTTACCTCCTCGCGCTCGGAGGTGTTCTCCTGCACGTAGTCGGCGTCGGCGACGGCGGCCTGCAGGCTGGGTGCGGCAAGGACGCGCCGGGCGATGACGGCCGGATCGTCGGTGACGAGGCCGTGGCGGCGGGTCTCGGCGAGGCCCTCCTCGATCAGGCCAAGGGCCTGGTCCACGGCACCGGGGGCGCTGTCGTACAGCGCGACCGGATGGCCGGCGCGTGCGAACACCATGGCCCAGGCGCGGCCGATGAGGCCGGCGCCGATGACTGCGATCTTTTCCAATGCGGTGTCCTCGTGTGTGGCGCTCAGGCCAGGGTCTCGACGTTGCCGCACACCGACAGCGCCTGACCGCTGATGTGGCGCCCGGCGTCGGAGGCCAGGAACAGGGCCATGTTGGCGATGTCCTGGCCGGACACCATGGTGCGCATCGACACTTTCTCGACCATGCGCTGCTTCATCTCCTCGGTGCTGATGCCCATGGCCCTGCCCTTGGCTTCGGCGACGCGGTCGATGCGATCACCCTCGACCACGCCGGGCTGGATGCAGTTGACCCGCACCCCGTCCTGGCCGGCCTCGATGGCGAGGCTGGCGCTGAGGCCGACCACGGCCCACTTGGCCGCCGAATAGGGGGAGCGCAACGGGAAGCCGAGGCGGCCGGCGGCCGACGACAGGTTGATGATGCTGCCACCGCCCGCCGCCTTGATCAGGGGCATGGCCAGACGGGTGCAGTAGAACAGCGCATTTAGGTCGACGGCGATGCAGCGCTCCCAGTCGGCCACGGCGATGTCCTCGATGCGCCCGGTAGGGCCGGCGATGCCGGCGTTGTTGACCAGCACGTCCAGCCCGCCGAGCTTCGCGCGCACGTCCTCGAACAACCGCTCCACCTGGGCGATGTCTGCGACATCGGTGTGGCTGGCGCTGATGTCCGGCCGCTCTGCCGCGAGGGACGCCAGGGCGGCGGTGTCGACGTCGCAGACGTGTACTCGGGCGCCTGCGTCCGCAAAGGTCGTGGCGATGGCGCGGCCGATGCCGCCTGCGCCGGCGGTGACGAGCACGCGTTTTCCGGGTACGCCCAGATCTGGCTTCATGCTGCTTCTCCCTGTGTTGCTGTTGTGCGGCCCGCGCGCCGGCTAAGGCTCACCCTCCTGTGGAGGGTGGACGTCGCACGGGTCCACGTCGCACAGATGCACCTCGGTGGTGACGTGGTGCAGTTCGGGCACCGAGGCGATGAGGTTCTTGTAGTAGTTCGCCGAGCGCGGCCGGTGGGTGACGACGGCGATGATGGCCGCCTTGGCCCGGCCCCCGAGGCTCCAGACGCGCACGTCGGCGACGCGGTTGTCGGCATCGGACTCGATCAGGCGGGTGATCTGCTCGCGCAGGCCGGCGTGGTCCTCGGCGTCGAGCAGCACCCGGCTGCTGGTGCGCAACAGGCCGAGCGCCCACCAGGCGATGAGCCCGGCGGCGAAGATGCCGACCAGCGGGTCGAGCCAGACCAGGCCGAGCCACCCGCCAGCGATGAGAGCGCCGATGGCGAGGACCGAGGTCAGGGCGTCGGCCACCACGTGCAGGTAGGCCGCGCGGAGGTTGTGGTCGTGACCGTGCTGGACGTGGTGGTGGTCATGGTGGGCGCGTGCGGTGGGCGATGCGTGGCGGAATGCCATCGAGGCTGGCGCCGCGGCGGCAGTCGAGACCGCGGCGTAGCTCACCGTGTCGCGGCGGGCGTGATCCTCATGCGGGGCATGAACGTGCGCGTGTCCGTGGTCATGGCCGTGACCGTGGCGGTGATGGTGGCCTCCACCCGACAGCAGGGCGGCGCTGACCACGTTCACGACCAGACCGATCACGGCCACCAGCAAGGCATCGGTGAAGTCCACCGGGGTCGGATCGAGCAGACGCTCCACCGACTCGGTCGCCACGAGGAGCGACACCACGCCGAGCAGCAGGGCGCTGGAGTAGCCGCCCAGGGCACTGACCTTGCCGGTGCCGAATGAGAAGCGCTCGTTGTCGGCGTGGCGGCGCGCGTATATGTAGGCGAAGGTGGTGATGGCCAGGGCCGCAGCATGGGAGCCCATGTGCCAGCCATCTGCTGTGAGCGCCATCGAACCGGTGATGTAGCCGGTGACCAGCTCCACGATCATGGTGACCAGCGTGATGAACAACACGGCGCGGGCACGTCGCTCTGCCGTGGCGAAGGTGGCCGGCAGGGGAGCCTTGCTCTGGCGCCAGCGATCCAGCGTGGGGGACTGCATGAGGGGGCGGGGTGTGGCGGAGGGAAAACCGCGATTATAGGGAAGCGCCGCCCCCGTGGTGTCGATGCCGCCGCGCGAGCCCCGGTGCCGGATCGCCGGACGCTCCCGGCGAAACGGCGGCGGGCCGCCCTCAGGCTCGGGTAGCGGAGGCTCGCCGAGTGCGCGGGCGGGCGTGGCGGTGCTTGCGCGGGTCGTGGGTCCGGTTCTCGGGCGAGCAGTCGGCGCACAGGCCCTTGATGGTCAGATCGATCTCCTGGGGCGTGAAGCCAGCCGGCAGGGCGGGCGTCCAGCCGCGGCCGAGGTCGTCGAGGCAGATGACGCGCTGGCAGCAGTTGCACTTGAAGTGCGCGTGGTTGTTCTCGTGCCCCGGGTTGGCCACGTTGAAGCGCCAGACGCGGTCGTCTCCCGAAATCTTGTGCGCGAGGTTCTGCGCGGTGAGCCATTCCAGCACCCGGTAGACGGTGACGCGGTCGATTCCGGAGGCCTTGGCAAGCCGGTCCTCGATCTCGCCATGGGTCAGCGCCCCCTCCGCCTTGAGCAGGGTGGCCAGGATCTCGATGCGCGCGTTCGTGACGCGTTGTCCGGTGGCGCGGATCGTCTCCTCCGCGTTCACCCGGTAGTTGACTGCCATGTCGTTCTCCCCCTGGAGTGTTCGCCGGGCCGTCGCCGGCCCGGCACGAAGCGCGCTCAGCGCTTGAAGCCGCTGCGGATCCAGTCGATGCTCTTGACGCCGTCGGGCGGGCTGATCTGGTCCGGCGTGTAGTACTTCACGTTGGTCAGCGTCGGCTTGCCGTCCACCATGCGCACCGTGCCGTAGGGCACATGCTGCACGGCCTGGTGGCCCTTGCCGAGCGACATGTCGACGATGCCGGCGACCGACTCGAACTTGGAGCGTTCGAAGGCTGCGATGATGTCGTCGTCTGTGGGCGCGCCCTTCTTGAGCTTCTGAGCCTTCTCGTAGGCCGCCTTGGCGCCGAAGAAGGCAGTGGCCATGTGGTAGGAGGCATATACCGGCGTGGCCTTGAACTGTTCGCGATATGCCTTCACGAACCACTGGTTGAGCCGGGTGGCCGGCGCGAAGGGGCCGTTCGGGCCGCGGGCGCCGATGATGGTACCGTCCACCAGCTGCGAGCCGAGACGCTCGAGGATGGTGTCGCCGCAGATGATGATGTTGGGCGACTTCTTCAGCAGGCCGCGCGGCGAGGCCTGCAGGATGTAGGCCTCGAGGTCACCGCCCCACAACGAGTTCTGCATGATCTCGGCGTTGCTCGAAATGAGGGCCGAGATCTCGGTGTTGTACTGGCCGGCGCCCAGCTTGGGCGTGACGTTGGTGGCGATCTGCGCCTGGGGCTTGATCTGCTTCAGCGTCTCGGTGAAGTCCGACCAGGCATCCTGCCCCCAGGCGTAGTTGGGGTTGAGGCCGGAGAAGGTCTTGAGATTGGGGTACTGCTCGGCGATGTAGCGGGCCGCGGCCACGTTCTCCTGGGTGGCCATGGTGGTGGTGCGGAAGACGTACTTGTAGGACGCCTCCTCGAAGATGCGGTTGGTGGAGCAGTCGAACAGCACGGTGAGCTTCTTCATCTCCTCGGCCACCGGTGCGACGGCAAGGCAGTCGCCGCTGGAGATCACGCCGATGACCATGTCGACGTTCTGCCGGCTCACCAGGTTGCGGTACTCGGTCACCACCTTGGTGGGACCGCCGGCCTCGTCGACGAACACCAGTTCGACCGGACGGCCGCCGAAGCCCTTCTGCTCGTAGCCGGGCACCAGGCCGCCCTTGTTGAACGCATCGACCAGCACGTCGGCGGCGTTCTTGGCCGGCACGCCGAAGGGTCCGGCCGCGGGGCCGGACAGGAAGGTGATGACGCCGATGCGCAGGGGGGCGGTGTCGTTGGCCTGGACCGTGGCGGTGGTGGCGAACAGCGCCGTCATGGCGCCCAGCAATACCTTGCGAATAGGTTTCATCTGGAGATCTCTCCCGTGTTTTACCGATTGCCCGCTCGCCGCGGGGGCGACGTCCCCGCGGCGCCGGCCGGCTCTGGCGGCGGCCTGCACTGTGGCGAAGAACGACCTTCATTATACGGAACGTCCACGCCGGACCGACGGGTACAATCCGGCGCCTCGCACCCGCGTTCCGATCGCGTTCACCCGCTGCCGACGACAACGTGAAAGTCCTGGCCATCGACACCTCCTCGGAACACTGCTCCTGCGCCCTGGCCATTGGCGCCGAGGTGCGCCAGCGGATCGAGCTGGCGGGCCAGCGCCATTCGCAGCTGCTGCTGCCGATGGTGCAGTTGCTGCTGGCCGAGGCGGGGCTCGCGCTCGGTGCGCTCGATGGCATCGCCGTCGCTGTCGGGCCGGGTGCCTTCACAGGCCTGCGCATCGGCACCGCCGTAGCCCAGGGGCTGGCTTTCGGAGCCAGTCTGCCGGTGTGCGCCGTCGGCTCGCTGGAGACCATCGCCTGGGGTATCGGGCGGGCGCGGGTGCTGGTGTGCACGGACGCTCGCATGGGAGAGGTGTACTGGGCAGCCTTCGAGCGGCGCGACGGCCGGCCGGTGGCCCTGGCCGGTCCCGCAGTGCAGCCTCCCGCGACCGTGCCTGCACCCACGGGGGACGGGTGGTGCGGCGCCGGCAACGGCTGGCGTGTGCATGCCGACGCCCTCGAGATGGCGGTGGGGGCAACGGTCGGGGAGCGGCTGTCCGACGCAGTGGTCGAGGCGCGTCACGTCGCCACCCTGGCCATGGCCGCCTGCCCGGACGGCTTCGCCGACCCGCCCGAGGCGCTGGTCCCGGTGTACGTGCGTGACAAGGTCGCGCTCACGGCGGCGGAGCGATGAGCGCGCTGCCGCAACCCCTGTTCCACTACCGGCCGATGCGGCCCGAGGACCTCGACGCCGTGGCGGCGGTGGAGCGTGACGTCTACACCCATCCCTGGACGCGGGGCAACTTCGCCGACTCCCTGGTGGCCGGCCATTGCGCCTGGGTGGTGGAGTCCGCCGGGGGTCTGGCGGCCTACGGCGTCGTCATGGTCGGGGCCGGGGAGGCCCACCTGCTCAACATCAGCGTCGCGCGCGAGCGGCAGGGCAGGGGGCTGGGGCGAGAATTGCTCGGATTCTTCGAGAACCGGGCGCGCGAGCTCGGCTGCCGCACCATGCTGCTGGAGGTGCGCCGTTCCAACTGCCGGGCGAGGGAGCTCTACGTGCGGGCCGGGTTCCACGAGCTCACGGTGCGCCGCAACTACTATCCCGCCGAGGGTGGGCGCGAGGACGCCATCCTGATGGGGAAGGACCTTTGAGGCCGGCGCGACCGGGGATCGGATGGACCCGCGCATCCTGAGCGAACTCGGGCTCGGGCCGCGCTGGGTGCGGCGCGTGGCCGACGCCGCGGCCGTCGCCGACACGCCGCCTGCGCGGACCGATGACGCCCGGGCGGGTGCGCCTTCCGCTCCGGCTGCCGAGCCGCCGGCGGGCGCCGCGGCCGCGGTTGCATCCGCCGGAATCGAGCCGGCCAGCCGGGCCCGGACCATCGCCGCCATGGAATGGCCGGCACTCGAAGCTGCGGTGGCCGGCTGCACCGCCTGCGGGCTGTGCACCACCCGCACCAACGCCGTGCTCGGTGTCGGTGACCGCCAGGCGGATTGGATGTTCATCGGCGAGGGGCCGGGCGCCGAGGAGGATGCCCGCGGCGAGCCCTTCGTCGGGCAGGCCGGGCGCTTGCTCGACAACATGCTGGCCGCCATCGGGCTGGAGCGCTCGCGTGGCGTCTACATCGGCAACATCGTGAAGTGCCGCCCGCCCGGCAACCGCAATCCCGAGCCGGTGGAGGCCGGCGCCTGCATGCCCTTCCTGCGCCGCCAGATCGCGCTGGTGCAGCCGCGGCTGATCGTGGCACTGGGCAAGGTGGCGGCCGCCAACCTGCTGGGCGGCGACGCCTCCATCGCCAGCCTGCGCGGCAAGGTGCACGACTGTGACGGCCGGCCGCTGGTGGTGACCTACCATCCGGCCTATCTGCTGCGCAATCTGCCGGACAAGGCCAAGGCCTGGGAGGATCTGTGCTTTGCCCGCGACATCATCGCGACGCAGCCCGGCCGGGACAGCTCTTGAAACCGGCACATCCGGCCCCACCGATACCATCACGACTGATTCCTCACCGACCAACAGGAGAAACGGCATGTGGAAGGCACTGACAGGGGTTCTGATGGCCGTGGCCGTGACGCTGTTGTCCGGCTGTGGCTACAACACCATCCAGGCGCAGGACGAGGACGTGAAGGGGGCCTGGAGCGAGGTGGTGAACCAGTACCAGCGGCGCTCCGATCTCATCCCCAACCTGGTCAACACGGTCAAGGGCTTCGCCGCGCAGGAGAAGGACGTGTTGCTCGGGGTGACCGATGCCCGGGCGCGCGTGGGTTCGATCCAGGCCACCCCCGAGCTGGTCAACGACCCGGCGGCGCTGGACCGATTCGTCCGCGCCCAGGGTGAGGTCACCTCGGCCCTGTCGCGGCTGCTGGTGGTGGCCGAGAACTACCCGCAGCTCAAGTCGGACCAGAACTTCCGCGACCTGCAGGCGCAGCTGGAAGGCACGGAGAACCGCATCACCGTGGCGCGCAATCGTTACATCAAGGCGGTGCAGACCTACAACACCCACATCCGGCAGTTCCCGGTGAACCTCACCGCGATGGTGTTCAGCTACAAGGAGAAGGCCAACTTCACGGTGGAGAACGAGGCGGCGATCGCCAAGCCGCCGGTGGTGGATTTCGGCAACCCGGCGCCGGCCGCCAAGTGAGCGCGTGAGCGGCGCTGGGGCGATGATCGGGGCGGGCAGGGTGCCGGCCGATGCTGGGCGCAGGTGGCTGCGCGCCCTCGTGCTGTTGCTTGTCACGACACTGCTGCTCGCGCTCTGGCCTGCCGCCCGCGCCGAGGTGGCGGTGCCGCCGGTGCGCCGCGTGACCGACCTCACCGGCACGCTGGATGCGGGCGCCGTGGCCGGCCTGGAGGCGAGGCTGGCGGAGTTCGAGCAGCGCAAGGGCAGCCAGATCGCCGTGCTGCTTGTCCCCACCACCCAACCCGAGCCGCCGGAGGCCTACGCGCTGCGGGTGGTCGAGCAGTGGAAGCTGGGGCGCAAGGGCGTGGACGACGGCGCGCTGCTGCTGGTGGCCACACAGGATCGGGCAGTGCGCATCGAGGTCGGCTACGGCCTCGAGGGTGCGCTGTCGGACGCGGTCTCGAAACGCATCATTGACGAGGTTGTCGTGCCGGCCTTCCGCGCCGGCGACTTCGGCGGCGGCATCAGCCGCGCGGTGGATCGCATGATCGGGGTGGTCGACGGCGAGCCCCTGCCTGCGCCGGTGGCCGACGACGCCTGGCACGCGAAAGGGCGCGGCGGCAGCGGCATCGAGGGGCTGCTCATCCTGGGGTTCGTGGTTGTGACCGTGCTCGGCGCCGTGCTGCGCCGGATCGTGGGGCGCCTGCCCGCGGCGGGCGTGCTCGGAACGCTGGTCGCGGGTTTTGGCTGGTACCTGACCGGCATCCTCCTGCTCGGGCTCGGCATCGGGCTGATGACCTTTCTGTTCGTCCTCGCCGGGGGCGGCGGGGGTGGCCGGCCGGGGCGGGGCGGTTTCCCGGGCGGCGGCTGGTCCGGAGGGGGCGGCGGGGGTGGCTGGTCCGGCGGCGGTGGTGGTTTCGGTGGCGGTGGCGCCTCGGGGCGGTGGTGAGCATGCGGCATCGCGACGGACACGGCGGGCCGCCAGTGCATGACGGAGGCCGGACATGAACTGGAAGCGGCTGCTGCGCCACTGGATGACCGACCGCCGCAATCTGAACCGTGCCTTTCCGGGGCCGGCGCTGGTTGCCATCGAAACCGCCGTCGGCGAGGCGGAGCGGCGCCACGCCGGGCAAATCCGCGTGGTGCTCGAGGCTTCACTGGAGACCCGCGACCTGCTCGCGGGGATCAGTGCGCGAGAGCGGGCGCTGGAGGTGTTCTCCCGAATGCGCGTGTGGGACACCGAGGACAACAACGGCGTTCTGATCTACCTGTTGCTGGCCGACCGGGATGTGGAGATCGTGGCCGATCGCGGAATCCACCGGCACTGCGGCACCGCGGTCTGGGTGGACATCTGCCACGTCATGGAGGCCGCGTTCCGGGAAGGCCGTTTCGAGGCCGGCGTGCTGGCGGGCATTGCGGCGGTGGCCGGACAGCTGACGGGGCATTTCCCGCCGTCGGCCGCCGGAATCAACGAACTGCCGGACCGCCCGCTGCTGATGTAGCGATGGTGGCGCCCGCCGCCTGCGGCGGCGTCAGGTCTGTCCCTGGTCCTGGGCGCGACCGTGACGGCGGTACAGGATGCCCATGGATACAGAGATGAACGCCCCGAAAGCGAGGATGATCGGCGTGTAGCCGATCGACCAGCCGATCATGGTGGCGTAGGCGCCCTGCATGATCAGGATGCTCAGGTTCTCGTTGAAGTTCTGCACCGCGATGGAATGGCCCGCGCCCATCAGCAGGTGGCCGCGATGCTGGAGCAGGGCGTTCATCGGCACCACAAAGAAGCCCGCCATGGCGCCGGCGATGAGCAGGATGACCACCGCGATGCGCCAATCGTGCACCAGCACCATGGCCATCACCGCCACGCCCATGGCGATGCCGACAGGCAGCACGCGCACCGATCGTTCCAGTGTCACCCAGCGCGCCGCTGCGATGGCGCCGATGGCGATGCCAACCGCCACCACCGCAGTGAGCTGGGTGGCCTGCTGCATGTTGAAACCCAGCCACTTGTCGGCCCACACCAGAACGATCAGGCGCAAGGTCGCCCCGGCGCCCCAGAACAGCGTGGTCACGGCCAGCGACACCTGGCCCAGAGGGTCCCGCCAGAGCTCGCGGAAGCTGTGCCAGAAGTCCTGCAGGATGAACAACGGGTCCTTGCGCGGCAGGTGGTGGTCGATGGCCAGCCGAGGGATGTAGAGGTTGATGACGGCGGCGATCAGGTAGAGCACCAGCATGGCCAGGATGGACACCTCGGCGCCCGAGTCGAAATGGCTGAACCGGGTCAGGAAGGGCAGGTGGGGCAGCACCGCTGTCGAGAAGGCGTCGCCCACCAGGAAGCCGCCGAAGATCGCGCCGAGCACGATGGAGGCGACGGTGAGGCCCTCCAGCCAGCCATTGGCGATGACCAGCTTGTGCGGCGGCAGCAGCTCGGTGAGGATGCCGTACTTGGCGGGTGCGTACATCGCGGCGCCGACGCCGACGATGCCGTAGGACAGCAGGGGCGGCACACCGGCCGCCATGGCCAGGCAACCGATGATCTTCACGCCGTTGCTGACGAACATGACCCGGCCCTTCGGCACGGCGTCGGCGAACGGCCCGACGTAGGGGGCCAGCACGATGTAGGAGAACACGAAGAACATCTGCAGAACCGGGGTGTGCCAGTCCGGCGCCTGTACGTCCTTGAGCAGGGCGATGGCCACGAACAGCAGCGCGTTGTCGGCGAGGGCCGAGAAGAACTGCGCCGACAGGATCGTGTAGAAGCCGCGGGTCATGTGGTGAGTGCCGTTGCTCGTGGTCAGGACCACGGGGAGCTGTGTCCCGTGGCAACTCGGCGCGCCGCGCCCGCGGAGTCGGTCGCCGGGAAGACTTCGGTTGCTGGGGAGGGCCTCGTGGTCGGGGTGCCGGCGAGCCGGCAAGCGAGGGCTTTATAGCACGATTCCCCGCACCGCCATGCCGGGCTGGCGGGGCGTGGCGCCGGGGCGGCTTCGCGTATCCTTGCCTCCTCGGCATCCACGCGCCAACCCCGCTAACACCAGCATGACCCGTCCCATCCTCGCCCGCATCGATCTCGCCGCCCTGAGCCACAATCTCGCGCGCGCCCGCGCCGCCGCGGGAGCGGGGCGCGTGCTCGCGGTGGCCAAGGCGGCTGCCTATGGCCACGGCCTGATGCGGGTGCTGCCGGCGCTGGGCGGGGCGGATGGTGTCGGCTTGCTGGATCTCACCGACGGCCTGAAGGTGCGCGAGGCCGGCTGGCGCGGGGTGGTGCTGCTCATGGGCGGTGTCTACGACCCGCGGGCGCTGCGCGAGGCCGCGGCGGCCGGCCTGCAGCTGGTGGTGCACTGCCCCGAGCAGTGGGACATGATTCGCCGCACCCCGCTGCCTGCGCCGGTGGGCATCTGGCTCAAGATGAATACCGGACTGAACCGCCTCGGTTTCCGGCCTGAGGCCTTCGCCCGGGTGCTGGCCGAGGCGCAGGCAAGTGCCGCGGTCTCGGGTGTGGTTCTGATGACACACTTCGCGGCGGCCGACGAGGGCCGCGGCGTCGAGGCGCAGATGGCGGTCTTCGACGTGGCCTGTGCGCGCAGCACGCTGCCGCGGTCGCTGGCCAACTCCGCCGCGCTGTTGCGCGTGCCCGTCGCGAGGGCGCAATGGGTGCGGCCCGGCATCCTGCTCTATGGCGGCTCGCCGTTTGCCGATGCCCCGGCAGCGCAGTTCGGCCTGCGGCCGGTGATGACGCTGGAGAGCCGCATCATCGCCGTGCAGCAGGTGCGGGCAGGCGAGGGCGTGGGCTACGGCCCGGTCTTCGTTGCCGAGCGCGACATGCGTGTGGGCATCGTCGCCTGCGGCTACGGCGATGGCTATCCGCGCCACGCGCCGAACGGCACCCCGGTGCTGGTAGCCGGGCGCCGCACCCGGCTGGTTGGGCGCGTCTCCATGGACATGCTGGCGGTGGACCTCGATTCCTGCCCGGAGGCCGGCTTCGGCAGCCCGGTGGTCCTGTGGGGGGAGGGCCTGCCTGTGGACGAGGTCGCGGCGGCTGCCGGCACGATCGGCTACGAGCTGCTGTGCGCGCTGGCGCCGCGCGTCCAGGCTGTGGCGGTGGGCGGTGCGGTGCAGCCGGCCGCAGCCGAGCCGGCCTGAGGGCGCCATGAGCAACGGGCGTTCCGTGACGTCGCCGCTTCTGGTCGCGTGAGTCATGGCCAAGGCGCGCGCCGTCCACGTCTGCACCGGCTGCGGGGGGGAATCCCCCAAATGGCAGGGCCAGTGCCC
>JBILUV010000258.1:0-5038 GCA_044370825.1 Burkholderiales bacterium
GCCGGCGTGACCCTGCTCGTGACGCTTCCCCAGGCCTTGACCGTCGCGGTGCTGGGTGCCTTCCTCGCCGCCTGGGGACTTCGATCGCTGCTGCTGCCCGTGCCGCGCGCCGGGATCGACCGGCATCCTTGGGCGGTGATCGCCGGGTTCGGTGGCGGGGCGGCAGGTACCCTGTTCGGCGTGGGCGCTCCTCCCTATGCGATGTATCTGTCGCGCCGGCTGGTCGACCCGGTCACGATGCGGGCGACGCTGTCGAACATGGTTCTGCTGTCGACCTCGATCCGTACCCTGGTCTTCGTCGCCGGGGGGCTGGTCCTGTTCGATCGGGTGCTGGCGGCGCTGCTGCTGCTGCCCTTCGTGATGGCCGGCCTCGCGGTGGGCCACCGCATGCAGCTGGGTGCCTCACGCGAGCGGATGCTCCGGGCGATCGCGGCGCTGCTGGTGCTGATCGGCATCGGACTGGTCCTGCGCGCCTGGCAATGGGTTGACTGATCGCCAGGGCGGCGAACGCGCGTCGTCCCGCTCGGCGGCATGCATGCCGCCCCGCTCGGCGCGCGGACGGCACGGCCGGTCGGCCGGGGACCGCAGGGCAGGGCGGGGCGGCGCAGCCCGCGAGGCCGGAGCGACCCCGGACCGGGGCAAGCGGTGACCGGCCGGCCCGGCGCGCTACTCCGGCTTGAAGCCCGAGGCCTTGAGCAGTTCCGCGCTCTCGGCGACGTAGGTGGCGAGATAGCGCCGGAACTCCTCGACGCTTTCCTGGACCGGTTCCATGCCGATCACGTCGAAGGAGCCCGACTTGACCAGTTGCTGTACCGCCTGGTTGAACGCGCGGTTGAGGAACTGCACGCGGTCGGCCGGTGTGTCGCGCGGAGCCCACACGCCGTACCAGGTCTCGGTCACGAAACGGGGAAAGCCGCTTTCGATCGCGGTCGGCACGTTCGGCATCACCGCGCTGCGCTTCGCCGACGTCACCATGACCGGCTTCACCTTGCCGGCGCGGGCCATCGCCTGCAACGCGATGATCGCGTCGATCTGGATCTGCACATGTCCGCCCGCCACGTCGGTGAGTGCCGGGGCCGTGCCCTTGTAGACGACCGTGGTCAGATTGGCGATGTTGCCCTGGCGGGCAAACATCAGCGTCCCGAGGTGGGCGGCGGCGCCCAGCGCGGGCAGCGCGGCCGTCCACTTCTCCGGGTTCTGCCGGACGGCGGTGACCACCTCGCCCAGGGTGTTCTGCGGGAGGTTCGGCGAGATCACCATCATCAGCGGCGCCTCGCCCACGCGGGCCACGGCCGCGAAGTCGGTCTGCGAATCGTAGGGGGGCGCGGCCATCACGAGATGGGTCAGCGCCTGGGTGGAGGCCGAGAACAGGAGCGTGGTGCCGTCCGGCTTCGAGGTCTGGACGGCCCGTCCACCGACCGAGCCGTTGGCGCCCGGCCGGTTCTCGACGATGACCGGTACGCCGAGCTGGGTACCCAGCTGCTTGCCGATCAGGCGAGCCGCGCTGTCGACGCCTCCGCCGGCCGCGAATGGCACGATCAGGCGGATCGGACCGTCGGGGAACCTGGCCTGGGCGTTCGCCGCTCCGGTGGCAAGCAGCAGTGCGGTGGCGGCAAGCGCCTGGATCATCCGGTTCATCGACGGTCTCCGTTCGGGTATCTTGATTGAAAGGCTATTGGCTCGGACTGCTGCGCGCGGCCGGAGTTCCGGTCATGGCGGCTTCGGGGACACCCAGCCCGTGCAGCCGGGCGCAGGACTGCAGCGTACGCTCCAGCCGCTCCAGCAGCCATCCGGCGATCGCCGGGGTCGCCTCACCCGATTGCAGGCGGGCGAGCAGGATGCGCACCGGCTGGCGCTGGCCGCGCAGCGGGCCCCGCGCCACGATGAACGCCGCGACGTCCGCGACACCCAGGCGCTCGCTCTCGCCCAGCAGGTAGTCGGCGATGTCGCGCTCGAAATCCTCCAGCGTCACGCTGATGCCGCTCCCCATGCAGGAGCACCCGATCGCCAGGTGCCGTGTCGCCAGCCGGTACCAGAGATCGGCGAGTGCGGCTGCCTGCGTCCGGACCGGATCGGGCGTCATCGGGCGCCGCGGGCACGCAGGGCGGCGGTCGCTTCCTCGTCGACCTCGCCTGCCGGATCGAGGATGACGCCGTAGAGCTGCTGCGCCGCCTCTCGGCTCACATAGCCCTCGCGCACGTCCTCGGCGACCTTGCGCGCATCCCGTCGGATGGGATCGCCGAACCCCCCCCCGCCGCCCGAGCGCATCATGTAGGCATCGCCGCGTTCGAGGCGCACGTTGAAGACCTTCGCGTTCGGGAGGTCGTGGTCCCAGTGCCCATCATGGCGGATCCCGATGCTGTTGCCCGCCGCCTCGCCGCCGCCCTCCAGCCCCCACGGCTTGCAGTGCATCCGGTCGATGCGGGTGGTGACCGAGAACGGGGAGAGCGCCTGCACCACCATCTCGGCACCGAGTCCCCCCCGATATTCGCCGGCGCCGCCGCTGTCCTGCCGGATCGCGTAGCGCTCCACCAGCACCGGGTACTTCGCCTCGATCTGCTCGGTCGGGCTGTTGTGCGTGTCGCCGTCGTTGATGCATACGGTCACCGAGACGCCGTCCTCGCGGCTCTTCGCGCCCCAGCCTCCGCCCAGCGGTCCGATGCCGACGATGAACAGCCGCCCGTCCTCGGGAGAGATGCCGTGGATGTTGGGAAACACGAGGTCGGCGTGATGGCCCGCGATCGACCGGTCGGGGATCGCCGGGGCGAGCGCCTTGAACACCGTGTCGATCACCGTCATCGGGAAGGTCATCCATACCCGCATCGGGTAGGGTCGCTCCGCACTGATCACGGTACCCATCGGCATCACCACCTTCAGCGGACGGAAACTGCCGTCGTTGACCGGGTAGTCGGTGGGCGTGGTCAGGCACTTGTAGGCGACCTGCGCGCAGGCGATGCCGGTCGTGAACCCGGAGTTGTAGAAGCCGCGTACCTGCCGGCTCACGTCCGAGAGGTCGATCTCCATCTCGTCTCCGCGCACCGTGACCCGCACCCTGATCGGGATGCGGGTGCCGATGTCCAGGCCATCGTCGTCCATGTACGACTCGGCCTCGTAGACGCCATCGGGGATGGACAGCGTGTTGCGGCGTGCGAGCGCCTCGGAGGCATCCATGATCTGCCGGATCGAGGCCTGGACCGCGGCGTTGCCGTAGCGCTGCACCAGTTCGAGGAAGCGCCGCTCGCCGGTGGTCACCGCCGTGATCTGCGCGCGCAGGTCTCCGAGCGCGCGTTCGGGCATGCGCACGTTCATCGCGATGATGTCCACCAGATCCTGGTTGACCTTGCCGGCGCTCTGGTACTTGACGATCGGAATCTGGATCCCTTCGGAGAAGATGTCGGTGGTGATCTGGCCGAGGCTGCCGCCGACGTCCAGCCAGTGGGCCATGCAGCAGGTAAAGCCGATCAGCTCGCCGTCGTGGAAAACCGGCATGCTGAAGGTGAAGTGGTTGAGGTGGCTGCCGGTGGTGTAGGCGTCATTGGTGACGAGGATGTCGCCGGGACGGATGTTCTCGTATCCGAAGTGACGGATCTTGGCCTTCACGGTCTCCGACATCCCGCGGATGAACATCGGCAGTCCCAGTCCGATGGACACGGTCTCGCCTTCGCGCGTGAACAGGCCGACGGTGAAGTCGAGCGCCTCGTAGATGATGAGGTTGTAGGCCGTGCGCATCAGGTTGGTCTTCATCTCCTCGGTCACCGCGAACAACCCGTTGCGGATGACTTCGACGAGGACCGGATCCCCGGGCTCGGCGCCCGGCGGCGTGACGGCGGCGCTCATGTGCGATCGGCTCCGATGGTCAGTTGCAGGTTGCCCCAGGCGTCCACGTCCAGCGTGTCGCCGGGCTGCAGCACGGTGGTCGACGCGTGCTCCTCGATCAGCGCGGGACCGTCGATGCGGTTGCCCGCGAGCAGTCGGTCCCGGACGTAGACCGGCGTGGACAGGAAGTCGCCGGCGCCGTGGAAATAGACCGGCTTGCGGGTGCGCAGCGCCCGCTCGCCAGGCTCCTGCGGCCCGGGCGCGACTTCCTGGCGGGGGGGCTTGCGAGTGGTGCCGAGCACGGTCAGGCGCAGGCTCACGATGTCGGCGGGCTCGGCGGGTGCCGAGGTGCCGTAGCGCACCCGGTGCACCTCGTCGAACTGGGCCTTGATCGCCGCGTGATCGCGCCGGACGAAGCAGTCGTGCGGCAACTCCACGGTGACCGCGTGCTCCTGGCCGACGTAGCGCATGTCGGCCGCGCGCTCGATCACGATCGTCTCGGGCCGGATGCGCGAGTCGGTGATCGCGACCCGGCCCTCCCGTTCCATCTCGCCGTAGATCGCCTCGATCTCGTCGAAGGGCAACCGGTCGAGATGACGGAAAACCGACCGCACGTAGTCGTACCGCAGGTCGGAGAACAGCATGCCGCAGGCGGAGAAGTAGCCCGGCGCATGGGGAACCAGCACCTTGCGGATGCCCAGTTCGCGGGCGATCGCCGAGGCGTGCAGTGGCCCCGCGCCGCCGTAGACCACCATCGTGAAGCTGCCGGCATCCAGCCCGCGTTCGGTGGTCACCGCCTTCACCGCGTAGGACATCTGAGTGACGGCGATGCGCAGGATGCCGTCGGCTGCCCGGGTGACGTCCAGCCCCAGCGGGTCGGCGATGCGCTGCGCCATCGCCGCGCGGGCACGGTCCGCGTGCAGCGGCATTTCCCCGCCGAGGAAATGGTGCTCGTCGAGGCGGCCGAGCAGGAGGTTCGCGTCGGTGACGGTTGGCTCCGTGCCGCCTCGCCCGTAGCAGACCGGCCCGGGCATCGAGCCCGCCGAGGTCGGTCCGACGCGCAGCGCCTGGCCGAGTTCGACGCGCGCGATCGAACCGCCACCGGTGCCCACCTCGAAGATGTCCATCATCGGGATCTGGATCGGCAGCGCGCGTTCGTAGCCTCCGATCAGTGCGCTGCCGGTGGTGAGCGGGCGCCCTTCGCTGATCACCCCGGCCTTGG
>JBILUV010000347.1:0-3446 GCA_044370825.1 Burkholderiales bacterium
CGCCGTGCTGGCCGGCTGCTGCGACGTCATCATCGCCACCCGCAATGTCTCGATCGGCATGGGCGGGCCGGCCATGATCGAAGGCGGGGGCCTGGGTGTCTTCCATCCCGACGAGGTCGGCCCGGTGGGCATCCAGCAACCCAATGGCGTCATCGATATCGTCGTCGAGGACGAGGCCGAGGCGGTGCGGGTGGCGCGGCGCTACCTGTCGTACTTCCAGGGGGCGCTGGCGCATTGGCGCTGTGCCGACCAGCGTCGCCTGCGCGCGATGGTGCCGGCCAACCGCCTGCGGGCCTACGACGTCCGCCCGGTGCTCCACACCCTGGCCGACGAGGACTCCGTGCTCGAACTGCGGCCGGTGTTCGCTCCCAACATGGTCACCGCCCTGGCGCGCATCGAGGGCCGGCCCATTGGGGTCATCGCCAACGACCCCATGCATCTCGGCGGCGCCATCGACGCGGCCGCCGCCGACAAGGCCACGCGTTTCCTGCAGCTGTGCGATGCCTTCGGGCTGCCCGTGGTCTCGCTGTGCGACACCCCGGGCAACATGGTGGGCCCGGAGGCCGAGCGCACGGCCCTGGTGCGCCACTGCTGCCGGCTCTACGTGGTGGGCGCAAATGTCGGTGTGCCGATCGTCTCCGTGGTGCTGCGCAAGGCCTACGGTCTTGGCGCCCAGGCCATGGTCGGCGGCAGCTTCCATCGCCCCGTGCTGTGCGTGGCCTGGCCGACCGGGGAGTTCGGCCCGATGAATCTCGAAGGCGCGGTCCGGCTGGGTTACCGCAAGGAACTCGAGGCCATCGCCGACCCGTCCGCGCGTGCCGCGGCTTTCGAGCGCATGGTCTCCGAGGCCCATGCGCGCGGCGAGGCGCTGAACGCGGCCACGCTGTTCGAGATTGACGACGTCATCGACCCGGCCCGCACGCGCGAGCGCATCGTCGAGGCCCTCCGCAGCCTGCCACCGGCGGAGGCGGGCGGAACCACCGGGCGGCGTCCGTGGGTGGACACGTGGTGATCGCCGGGGAAAGGCCTGACCGACTCGCGCGGGTATGCTTCTTCAGGTCGGCCCGGGCGCGAACGCCTCGCCGTCATTTTGGGGGCTGGTGAAGCGTCCGGGCTGAGCAGACCTTTCCTGCGCGCTCCGCAGCGCTGCCGCTGCGGCGGCCAGGGCCGTGATGCCGGCCCAGTCCTTCGCCATGACGCGTTCCCTCGGCACCATCCACGAACCCCCCACGCAGGTCACGTTCGACAGGGCCAGATAGGCCGGGGCATTGGTGGCGTTGACACCGCCGGTGGGGCAGAAGCGCAGGTCGCCGATGACTGGAGCCAGCGAGGCCAGGAAGCGGGCGCCGCCCGCCGCCTCGGCGGGGAAGAACTTCAGGTGGTGGTAGCCGCGCTCCCGCAGCGCCATGGCCTCGGACACCGTGGCCGCGCCCGGCAGCAGCGGTACGGGATGTCCGCAGGCTGCATCCAGCAGTCGCGCTGTCGCCCCCGGCGACACGGCAAACGCCGCCCCCGTCCGATGTGCCTCTTCCAGCTGCTCCGCCTCCAGCACCGTGCCGACACCGACGACAGCCTCCGGTACCGCCTCGCGAATGCGACGCACCGCCGCCAGTGCCGCCGGAGTGCGCAACGTCACCTCCAGCACATCCAGTCCGCCCGCCACCAGGGCCCGCGCCAGCGCCGCTGCCTGGATGGCGTCGTCGATCACCAGGACCGGGATGACGGGGCCGCGGCTCAGCACGGCGGAGATGGCTCGCTGGGTCGGTGTGGAGATCATGCTGGTTCGGGTCTGGAGGATGCAGGTGTCGCGCATGGTTCACCAGGCGGTGGCATCGGCGCAAGGCATCCGTCCCATTCCGCGGACGGCCAGCCGGGAGGGCAGTTCACGAGGCGCCCTTCCGGGATGCGCAGGATGACGGTGGCCATCGGCCGTATTGCAGAGGGGGGCAGCCTTCACACCCGGATGAGCGGGGGAGATCCTGTCATTCGCCTGGTCCTGTGCATATGTCGGACCTCGGCAATCGCCCGCTGGCGCATTGACGATGTACAATTCATGGACACGTAACTTGAGTTGAACATGGACACAAACATGGTGGACGGAAGCCAGCCGGGCTTTCCGATTGGGGTGGTGTGCCGGCTCACTGGGGTGGCTCAGGAGACGCTGCGCGCCTGGGAGCGGCGCTACGGGCTGGTCAAGCCCAACCGTGCTGGTGGGCGCAACAGGCTCTATTCGCGGGATGAGATCCGGCGCATCGCGATGGTGAAGGCGCTGGTCGATGCCGGTCATGCGGTTGGCTCGATCGCGGCGCTGGACGACCGTCAGCTCGAGGCGCTGAAGGAGGCGACCGGGTCACCGGTGCGCGAGCCGGTGGCGGCTGCGGAGGTTGTGGGGGCTGCTGGAGCGGCGCCTGTCTTCGTGGTGGGGCAGGCGCTCGCGGCGCGGGTCGTGCGCGAGCCGAGGGCGTCGGGTCTGGAGGGGGCGGTGGGAGTCGCTGCGCCCGAGGGGTTGCGTGATGGGCAGGCTGTTGGCGGGGTGGTGGTGATCGACATGCCGACGCTGCATCCGGGGGCGGCTGATGTCGTGGCGCGTCTGATCGCGCGCTCTGGGGCGCTCGGTGCGGTGGTGGTGCATGCATTCGCTGCGCGGGATGCCATTGCCGCCGTTGAGGCGCTCGGGGTGGTTTGCATCAAGGGGCCGGTGGAGCCGGCGGCGCTGGGGCGGGCGTGTGCCTCGGTCATCGAGGCTGGGGCGGCGTCGGTGCGGGAGGGTCTGCCGGCTGCTGCGGTGCGGCGCTTCACGCCCGAGCAGCTGGCTGCCATCGTGGCGCTCAGGCCGACCATTGCCTGCGAGTGTCCGCGGCATCTGGCGGATCTGATCTCCAGCCTGGTGGCGTTCGAGCGCTACAGCGGGGAGTGTGAGCACCGCAGTCCTGCCGACGCGCACATACACCGCGAACTGCAGCGGATGGCGACGGCTGCGAGGGGGCTGGTGGAGGCGGGGTTGGAGCGGGTACTTGCCTTCGAGGGGGTGGTGCTGGAGGGGGGGTGAAGGGGTCTGTGCATGTACATAGTCTGTACGTAAAAAAACTGTTTGACAGATGTACAGGACATGCGTAGGATTCACTCATCAACTTCTTCCTGCATTCAACCTTACTGGAGTCGAACATGAAAAACCTGATCGCCGCTGCGGTACTTGCCTACTCCTCCGTCGCCGCTGCCGGCACCGACTGGATTGTCGTTCCCGCCTCGGGCGCGGAGCGCACCTACCTCGACCGGGCCTCCTTCGTCGAGGGGGCCAACCTCACGGCGGTGACCGTTTTGCGCAGCTACGAGCAGGTGATCACGCTTGGCGATGACGCCCAGACCGGTGAGGCGCTGTATCCGCATCGTTCCGCGAAAGTGCGCTACGCCATCGATTGCGCCAGCCGCACGGTGGGGATGGAGTC
>JBILUV010000350.1:0-3432 GCA_044370825.1 Burkholderiales bacterium
TGTCCACGCCCACGGGCCCGCCGCCGAACTTTTCCAGAACCGCGAGCAGCAGCTTGCGGTCCATCAGGTCCAGGCCGAGGGGATCGACGTCCAGCATCGACAGGGCGGCATCGGCCACCTCGCGGGTGATGCGACCACCGGCCCGCACCTGGGCGAAATCCCGCACCCGCCGCAGCAGCCGGTTGGCGATACGCGGTGTGCCCCGCGCGCGCGCGGCGATCTCGACGGCGCCATCCTCGGCGAGGTCGGCCTCCAGGAGGCGGGCCGAGCGAGCCACGATGAGCGCCAGCTCAGCCGTGGTGTAGAACTCGAGCCGGGACACGATCCCAAAGCGATCGCGCAGCGGATTGGTGAGCATCCCTGCGCGGGTGGTGGCGCCGACCAGGGTGAAGGGAGGCAGATCCAGCTTGACGGACCGCGCCGCCGGCCCCTCGCCGATCATGATGTCGATCTGGAAGTCCTCGAGCGCCGGGTAGAGCACTTCCTCCACCACCGGCGAGAGCCGATGGATTTCGTCGATGAACAGCACGTCGCGAGGCTCGAGGTTGGTGAGCAGCGCCGCGAGGTCGCCGGCCCGCTCCAGAACCGGGCCCGATGTCTGGCGCAGGTTCACGCCCATCTCGCGCGCAACGATGTGGGCCAGGGTCGTCTTGCCGAGGCCTGGGGGACCGAACAGCAGCACGTGGTCCAGCGCCTCGCGCCGCCCCCTGGCGGCCTCGATGAAGATGGACAACTGGCCACGGATCTTTTCCTGGCCAACGTACTCGTCGAGCTGACGCGGGCGCAGGGCCCGCTCCAGCGTCTCCTCGGGCTGGCCCTGCGCGGCAGGCGCGATGAGCCGGTCGGTCTCGATCACATCAGCCCCGGGGGCACAGGCACCACGCGGCCGGCAGCCCTGGCGGCGAACTAGCGGCCGGCATCCGCGCGGAAGTTGGTGACGAACGGCGCGGCCTGGGCGATCCCGGACGCCACCTTGGCGGGAAGCCCGGCGGCCACCTTGTCCAGGCGCGCGTTGATGACACCGGTGAACCTGATGATCAGGGTGCGCTGATACTTGGCACCGAGCGGAGAGAGCGCGAAACGCTGCCCCTCTACATTCTCGACGGCGCCGACAGAGAAACGCATTTCGCGGTCCTCCTCGTCCCAGATGTAGGTCAGCGCCTTCTGCTCGGCCTCTGTCCCGGGATAGTCCTGCAGCAGTTTCCCCGACATGGTGTAGGCGCCGCCGGCGTGGAAGGCCACCGAGTGGTCGATGATCTTCGCCTGCTTGCGGCCGACCTCCGAGGACAGGTGCGCCACCAGGGTGCCCAGTTCGGCGTCGGAAAAGCTCTCCACCGCCAGTCGTTCCCATTCCGCGGGAAGCCAGGCAAGGCTGGTCCAGTCACGCTGGACATCCTCCAGCAGAGGTGCCACCACCGCCCTTTCCGCCGCGTCGAAATGGAGGTTGCCAGGCTTCCAGGCCGTGCCCAGACCCTGCTCACGGCCCAGCCGGGCAAGGGCATCGCGGGTGGCCACGAGTGCCTGCTGCTTGAGGTAGCGGTTGCCCATCGCGACCGAGGTCTTCCAGTCGTGGATGCGGTACAAGGCGTCGGTCTTGTCATTCGCCGTCGCGGGCGGGGCGGACGCGATCAGGACCGCGATCAGGGCGGCGGGGAACACCAGGCGGGCGACACGGAGGATCATCGGCGGCTCGGACTTCATCAGGAGGGTGGTGGGGGGTGCGATATCGGCACGGATGCACCATGCCGCCGGATTATAGACCCCTGGCCCGGGCCGGCCGTTCACTCCGTGGCACCGACCCGACCACCCGAGACGCATCGACTCAGGAGACACGCGCCAGGATGCGCAAGGCCTGCCGGATGGCATCCTGCACCGGCAGTTCCGCCCCCAGACGCGCCAGTGCCGCCCGCGCCTCCTTGTCGCTGTAGCCCAGGGCCACCAGGGCATTGAGCGCATCTTCGCCTGCCGGCGCGGCTGCTGCCTTGGCCGGCGCTCCGGCAACCGGGCCGAGCTTGTCCTTGAGTTCCAGCAGCAGGCGCTCGGCGGTCTTCTTGCCGATGCCGGGAATGCGGGTGAGCCGGGCGCTGTCCTGCTGGGCCACCGCGGCCTGGACCTCGGCTACGGACAGGCCGGACAGCAAAGACAGGGCAATGCGGGCGCCGATTCCGCTAATGCGCAGCAGTTGCCGGAACAGTTGCCGCTCCGCCTCGCTGCCGAATCCGAACAGCAGTTGCGCATCCTCGCGCACCACGAGGTGCGTCAGCAGGGTGACCTCCTGGCCCGTGGCCGGCAGATGGTAGAAGGTGCTCATCGGCACGTCGAGTTCGTAGCCGACGCCGTGGACATCCACCACGATGCCGGGCGGGTGCTTCTCGACAAGGCGACCGGTCAGGCGGGCGATCATGGACACGTTCTCCGGGGGTGGGGGCCGCGACAGGTTCAGACCAGCCGGCCGCCGCGCACGCGATGGCCGGCGGTGGACAGGCTGCCAAGACCGAGGCCGCCGTGGGCATGGCAGATGGCGCAGGCGAGCGCATCCGCAGCGTCGGGCGAGGGCTGACCCGGCAGGCTCAGCAGCCTGCCCACCATCGCCTGCACCTGCTCCTTGGCAGCGTGCCCGTTGCCGACCACAGCCTGCTTGACCTGCAGCGCGGTGTATTCAGCCACCGGCAGGGATCTGGCCACTGCCGCGCAGATGGCTGCACCGCGCGCCTGTCCGAGCAGCAGGGTGGACTGCGGGTTGACGTTGACGAAGACCTTCTCCACTGCCACCTGCTGAGGCTGGCCGTCCTCGATCACCTGGCCGAGGTTGTCAAGGATGGTGCGCAGCCGTTCCGGCAGCGACTCGGTCTCGCGGGTGCGGATGCAACCGCTGGTGAGGTAGGTCAGGCGCTGTCCGGTCTTCTCGATGATGCCGAAGCCGGTGATGCGCAGCCCCGGATCGATGCCGAGGATGCGCACTCCGCCCGTCGCCTGCTCCATGGGCGCACTCACCGATCAGCGACCGGGATGCCGGCTCAGTCCGCGTCGATCACCGCGGTGGTATGGACCTCCTGCACATCGTCCAGTCCCTCCAGCACATCGAGCAGCTTCTGCATCTTCACCGCGTCGTCGCCCGTCATGAGGTTCTCGGTGCCCGGCTTCATGGTGACCTCGGCGAACTCCGGCTTCAGGCCGGCCTTCTCGAGCGCGTCCTTGACCGTGACGAAATCGTTGTTCGGGGCGGTGATCACCTCGATGGACCCGTCATCGTTGACGACAACGTCCTCGGCACCGGCCTCGATGGCCACCTCCATCACCTTGTCCTCGCTGACGCCGGGCGCGAGCAGCAGTTGGCCGCAGTGCTTGAAGAGGAAGGCCACGGAACCGTCCGTGCCGAGGTTGCCGCCATGCTTGGCGAAGGCATGTCGCACCTCGGCCACGGTCCGGGTG
>JBILUV010000092.1:0-12432 GCA_044370825.1 Burkholderiales bacterium
CGGCTGCGGGTCATCCCCACCAGCGTGAAGCGCAGCCGAAGCACGTCGGGCGCCGGAGCTCGCGTGAGGACGATCTTGCCGCCGCCGAGGATCTCCGCAGCCCTGGACTCGATGAAGCGCGCCAGCGCCTCGCGATCGGCCTGCGGCACGTCGCCGAAGCCGTTGTCCGCGCCCCGGTAGACGACCACCGGGTCGATCATCAGGCGGCGGAACCCGGACAGGTCATAGGCGGGGTCGATGTACTGGTAGACCGAAGTGCCCTTCGGCACCGCCTCCAGCTTGTCGGTGACTTCCAGGCCCTGGGTCTTCTTCAGCCCGGGCGAGGAGCAGCCGGCCAGCGCCAGCAGCATGACGGCGGCGACGGTGACCATGGACTTCATTGCGAGACCCCCTTGTCAGGTTCGGGCGCTGCCGCGCGAGGCGGCGAATCGGCGATCTGCTCGGCGCGCGACACCCAGCCGCCGCCCAGCGCACGGTACAACGAGACTAGCGCGCTGACCACATCGCCGCGCGCCTGGGCCTCGGCCAGCTGGCCGCTGAACAATCCGCGCACGGCATCCAGCACTTCCAGGTAGCTGCTGTAGCCGCCCTCGTAGCGCACCTGGGCCAGCTCGTAGTAGCGCTCCAGGGCCTGCACCTGCCGCGCCTGGGCCTGCAGGCGCTCGCGCGTTTTCGCGGTGGCCACCAGCGCGTCGTTGACCTCGCGGAAGGCCTGCTGCACCGCCTTCTCGTAGGTGGCGAGCAACTGCCTGCGCTGGGCCTCGGCCTGGCGTACGTTGCTGCCGATCAGGCCGGCGTCGAAGATGGGACCGGTGAGGCCGCCACCGAAGCTCCACACCGACGCCGGCCCGGTGAACAGGTCGGACAGCGCCGCGCTCGAGGACCCGAGGCTGCCGGTGAGGGTCACGGTCGGAAAGTAGCGCGCCCGCGCCGCGCCGATGCGGGCGTTGGCGGCGATGAGGTCCTGCTCGGCCTTCCGCAGGTCGGGCCGTCGCTCCAGGAGGCTGGAGGGCAGGCCGCCCGGCACGGGGGGCATGATGAGCGCCTTCAGGCTGCGGCCACGGGCGATCGGCCCCGGGTTGCCACCGAGCAGGAACGACAGGGCGTTTTCCTGCTGCGCCTGGGCCTGCTCGAGGTCGGGCAGGCGGGCGGCGGCGGCCTCGTACTCGGCCTCCATCTGACGCAGCTCCACCTCGGAGATCACGCCGCCGGCGAAGCGCTGCTGGAACACCTTGACCGCCTCGGCACGTACCTCCAGTGTGCGGCGGGTGATCTCGATCTGGGAGTCGAGGTTGAGCAGCTGGACGTAGCCGCGCGCCACCTCGGCCACCAGACTGAGCACCACGCCGCGCCGCGCCTCGCGGTTGGCCAGCAGGTCGGCGCGCGCCGCCTCGGTGGCACGCCGGATGCGACCCCAGAGGTCCAGCTCCCAGCTGGCAGATGCGAGCACGGTGCCGGCCGAGGCCTGGGAGTTCACGCCCCGCGGCAGCGGCTGCGGCCCGACTTCGGTCACCTGCTGCCGCGCCCGGTTGGCGTTGTAGCCCACGGACGGAAACAGACCGGCGCGCGCCCCGGTCAGGCGCGCCTCGAACTCCTCCACCCGGGCAGCCGCGATGCGCACGTCACGGTTGTTGTTCAGGGCGATGCGCACCAGCCGGTCCAGGACCGGGTCCTCGAACCCGCCCCACCAGTCGAGGTCCTCGGCGGCCGCCGTCGCTGGCGTGTCCAGCCGATAGGTGGCCGGGACCTCGAGCTCCGGACGACGGTAGTCCGGCCCGACGGTGCAGCCCGCCAGCAGTACACCCAGGCAGGCGAGCAAGGGCAGCAGGCGGCCGGCGCTCACAGCTGCCCCGCGTCCGGGCCGGGCGCCGCCGGCTCGTGGCCGTCCGGCCGCGCCAGCGGCTTCGGCCAGCGCCGCGCCCACCAATCGGTGAACCGCTCCAGCAGGTAGAAGAAGACCGGCACGTAGAGCATCGCCAGCGTGGTCTCGCCGATCATGCCGCCGAGGATGCCGGTGCCGATGGAGTGGCGCGCGTTGGCGCCGGCGCCCATCGCGATCACCAGCGGCAGCACGCCGACGCCGAAGGCGAGCGAGGTCATGATGATGGGCCGCAGCCGCTGCTCGCCGGCCTCGATGGTGGCCTGCATGATGTCGCGGCCCTGGCGCCGCAGGTCCACGGCCGCGGTCACCCGCAGGATCGCGTTCTTCGCGCCGAGGCCGATCAGGACCAGCAGGCCGATCTGGAAGTAGACGTCGTTCTGCAGCCCGCGCAGATGATTGGCGGCGAGGGCCCCCAGCACGCCGAAGGGAATGGCCGTCATCACGGCCAGCGGCAGGCGCCAGGACTCGTACTGCGCCGCCAGCACCAGGAACACCACCACCAGGCCGAGGGCGAAGGCCAGAGCCGAGGTGCCGCCGGACTGGGTCTCCTCATAGGCCAGGCCGGACCAGGCGGTGGTGAAGCCCGGCGGCAGCGTCTCGCGCGCCACCGCCTCCAATGCCGACAACGCCTGGCCGGAGCTGTAGCCGGCGGCAGGGTTGCCGTTGACCTTGGCCGCCGGGAAGCCGTTGAAGCGCGGCAGCACGTCCGGCCCCGTCACCCAGCGCGTGGTCACCAGCGCCGACAAGGGCACCATGGTCCCCTGCTGGGAGCGGGTGTAGAGACGGCCGATGTCCTCGGGCTTGCGGCGGTACAGCGGGTCGGACTGCAGCACCACTTGCCACACCCGGCTGTACTGGTTGAACTGGCTCACCGACAGGGAGCCGAATTGCGCCTGGATGGCGCCATAGACGTCCTGCACCGGTACGCCCAGCAGCAGCGCCTTGTCGCGATCGACGTCGACGCGCAGCTGGCGCAGCGACGCACGGAACGTGGTGTTCACGGACGAAAGCTCGGGGCGCTGCTTGGCGGCGGCGACGAAGCGCTGCACGGCTTCCTCCAGCCGAGCGGGGTCGCCGGCGGCGGTGTCCTGGATCCACATCTCGAAGCCGCCGGTGCTGCCGATGCCGGGGATGGGCGGAGGCGCCACCGGCAGCACCAGACCATCGTCGATGGCGGCGGAGCGCTGGTACAGGCTGGTCAGGACGGATCGCGGGTTCTGCGCCTTGGCGGTCTCGATGGAGGCGTAGCGCTGTTCGAAATCCTTGAGGGTGACGAACAGGGTAGCCGCGTTGTTCTTGAAGCCGCCGTCGATCAGGCTGTACCCGATCATCTGCGAGCGGTTCTCCACCGCGGCGTCCTCGGTGAACAGGGCGTCAACCTTGCCGGACACGTCGCGCGCGCGGTCCATGCTCGCGCCTCCGGGCAGCAGCGCCAATGCCATGACGTAGCCCTGGTCCTCGTTCGGCACGAAGCCAGTGGGCAGGGTACGGAACAGGTGGAATATCGCCCACACCAGCACGACGAGCAGAATGCCCGCCACCGCCAGCCGGCGGATCAGGAACACCACCGCCCGGCCGAACAGGTCGGTGAGCCGGTCGATCCTGCGGTTGAACCAGCCGAAGAAGCCGCGGGTGCGCAGCGGCTCGTGCCGCAGCATGATGGCGCAAAGCGCCGGCGTCAGTGTCAGCGCCACCAGGCCGGACACCGCCACCGAGACGACGATGGTGATGGCGAACTGGCGGTAGATCTGCCCGGTGGTTCCGGGCAGAAAGGCAGCGGGCACGAACACCGCGGCCATCACCAGCACCACCGCCACCAGCGCCCCCGTGATCTCGCCCATGGAGCGGATCGTGGCCTCGCGCGGCGCCAGGTGGTGCTCGGCCATGTTGCGCTCGACGTTCTCCACCACCACGATGGCGTCGTCCACCACCAGGCCGATGGCGAGCACCAGCCCGAACAGGGTGAGCAGGTTGATGGAGAAGCCCATCGCCAGCATGCCGGCGAAGGTGGCCACCAGCGACACCGCGATGGCCGCGAGACAGATGACGGTGGTGCGCCAGCTCTGCAGGAACAGGTAGACGATCAGCACCACCAGCGCCACGGCCTCGAGCAGGGTGTGGATCACCTCGTCGACGGCGATGCGCACGAACTCGGTGGTGTCCAGCGCCACCACGTAGTCGATGCCCTCGGGGAAGCGCGGCTTCATCTCCTCGAGGCTGCGGCGTACCGCATCCGCCACCTTGAGGCCGTTGGCACCGGGCTGCTGGTAGACCGCGATGAAGGTGGCGGGCTCGCCGTTGAGGCGGCTGTCGATCACATACTGGCGCAGGCCCACCTCGGTGCGCGCGACGTCCTTGAGCCGCACCAGCGCGCTGCCGTCCTGGCTGGCGCGCAGGATAATCCGGTCGTACTGGGCGGGGTCGGTGGCCGGGCGCTGCATCACCACCGGCAGGGTGAGTTCGGTGCGACCGGCGTTGGGCGGCTGGCCCAGCTGGCCGGCGCCGAACAAGGCGTTCTGCCCCGCCACGGACTGCTGGATGTCCGTGGTGGTGATGCCCAGAGCGGCCATGCGCTCCGGGTTCATCCAGATGCGCATCGCCTGGTCCGGCACCCCCATGATGGCCGCCTGCCCGGCCCCGGGCACACGCTTGATGGCGTCCAGCACGTAGACGTTGGCGTAGTTGGCGATGTACTGATCGGAGTAGCGCCCGCCCTTGCCGGTGATGGCCACCAGCATCATGATCGACGAGGATTTCTTCTGCACCGACACACCGAGCTGCGTCACCGCCGAGGGCAGCTGCGGCAGTGCCAGATTAACGCGGTTCTGCACCTGCACCTGCGCGGTGTCGGGGTCGGTGTCGAGCGAGAAGTAGACGGTGATCGACAGCTGGCCGGTGGCGGAGCTGGTGGAGCTCATGTAGAGCATGTTCTCCACCCCGGTGATCTGGGCCTCGATGGGCGCGGCCACGGAGTCGGCCAGGGTGCGCGAGTCCGCCCCCGGGTAGGTGGCGCTCACGGTGATCTGCACCGGCGTGATGGTCGGGTACTGCTCGACCGGCAGCACCAGCATGGCGGCCACGCCGACCAGACACAGCAGCACGGAGACGACCGTCGCGAAGATCGGCCGCTCGATGAAGAAACGCGAGAACATGGGGGGGCCGGCGCCGGGTCAGGGCTTGGCGGCCGGAGCGTCCGGCTGCGCGGGTGCCGCTTCCGTGCCCAGCGGCTTCGCACTCACCGTCATGCCGGCGGCCAGCAGCATGCCGCCGTCGACCACCACGCGCTCGCCGCCCTTCAGGCCCTCGTCGATGAACCAGCGGTCCGCGATCCAGTCGCCAGGCACCACCGGCCGCATCTCGACCTTGTCACCCGCCAGCACCCAGACGAAGGCGCCCTTGGGCCCCTGCTGCACGGCCCGCTGCGGGATGGCAACGGCCCCGGGGCGCACCGCCCCGCGCACCCGGGCACGCACGAACTGGTTGGGCCGCAGAACGAAGTCGGGGTTGTCGATCTCGGCGCGCAGTTCGAAGGTACCGGTCTTGGCGTTGAACGACGGATCGGTGAAAGTGATGTGCCCGGTCTGGGGCAGCACCGTGCCGTCGCCGAGGATCACCTCGACCACGTAACGGTTGCCCACCGGTGGCTTGAGCCGGCCGTCGGCGACCTCGCGACGGTAGCGTTGCGACTCGTTCTCGGACAGGCTGAAGTGCACCCGCATGGGCGAGAGCACCGAAACGGTGGTGAGCAGGCTGTTCTGCGGGCCGACGTAGGTGCCGTCGGCCACCGCCGCGGCACCGGCCAGACCCGACACCGGCGAGGTCACGCGGGTGTAGGACAGATCGAGCCGCGCCGATTCCACCTGGGCGCGCGCCTGGTCGACCGACGCCGCCTGGGTGGCGACCTGACCGGTGGCGTCGTCCAGGTCCTTTCGCGACAGGGCGTTCTTCTCGGCCAGCGGCCGCACACGGTCCAGCGTGGCGCGGGCCGTCACCAGCGCGGCGTCGTTGCGCGACTGGGCCGCCTGGGCCTGCCGCAGCTGCGCCTCGAAGGGCCGGGGATCGATGAGGAACAGCGTGTCCCCCGACTTCACGGGGGCGCCCTCGGTGTAGAAGCGCCGCTCCAGGTAACCGGCGACCCGGGCGTGGATGTCCACCTGCCGCGGGCTGCGGGTCTGGGCCACGAACTCGAAGGCCACCGGAACGTCGCGCTTCTCGGCGACGACGACGGTGACGCCGGGCGCCGGCTTCGCGGGCGGCGCTTCGGGCTTCTTCGAGCAGCCGGCGAGGAGTGCGGCAGTCGAGAGCAGCACCGACGCCAGCACGCGCCGGTGTCGCCGCGGGGGAGGCAGGAGGGAAGGAGCGGCGCGCGGCACGGCAAGCCTCGAGGGGTGCGGGGACTGCGCGAATATACACACACGCGCCGCGGGTTTGCATGAATGCGCGACAAACTCCGCCAGACGCAGCGCCGCGGGCCGCGCTCAGGGCGCGCCCACGCCCGCCGCGCCGCAGCGCAGCAACCCGGCCACCTCCTCCTCGCTGTAGCCCGCCTCGCGCAGCACCTCGACGGTGTGCTCGCCATGACCCGGCGCCGGCCGGCGCGGCCCGGGCGGCGTGCCCGACCACCCGGTGGGCGTGCGCGGTGCGAGCACATCGCCCTCGGTGGGATGGGCCTCGTGCTCGAAGAAGCCGCTGCCCTGGAGGTGGGGATCGTCCAGCATCCCGGCCACGGTCTGCAGCGGCGCCACCGGGATGTCGATGGACTCGAGCAGCGCGATCCACTCGGCGCTGCTGCGCTGCCGGAACACATCGGACAGGAACCCATAGATCTCGCCGATGTGCTGCGCCCGCTGGCCATGGCTGGCGAAGCGCGGATCGGACAGCAGATCGGCCCGCCCCACGGCGGGCAGGAAGGCGCGCCAGTGCTTGTCGTTGTAGACCAGGATGCCGAGCCAGCCATCGGCGGTCTGGTAGGGGCGCCGATGCGCCAGGCGCGCGTAGCCGGTACCGCCCAGCGGCGGCAGGTAGGACATGCCGGCCAGGTGGTCGCCCAGCACGAAATGCGCGACGCTCTCGAACATCGGCACCTCCACCGACTGGCCTTCGCCGCTGCGGCTGCGGGCGTACAGCGCCGCCGTCACCGCATAGACGATGTGGAGTCCAGTCAGCCGGTCAGCGAGGTTGATGGGCACGTAGGCCGGAGGCCGGCCGTCCTCGCCGCCGCCATTGAGCCACGCCAGCCCCGTCACGCTCTGAATCAGGTCGTCGTAGGCGGCCTTGGCGGCGCAGGGGCCGCGCTGCGAATAGCCATAGGCGCCGACGTACAGGATGCCCGCATTGACCGCCCGCACCGCCTCGTAGGACAGGCCCAGACGCGCCATGGCCTGGGGGCGCACGTTGTAGACCAGCACGTCGGCCGTGCGCGCCAGCCGCAGCAGCGCCTCGCGGCCGGCGGGCTGCTTCAGGTCCAGCACTATGTCGCGCTTGCCGCGGTTCAGGTGCATGTACAGGTGCCCCATGCGCGGCGTCTTCATCGGCCCGACGTCGCGCATGTTGTCACCCTCGCGCGACTCCACCTTGATCACCTCGGCACCCAGTTCGGCCAGGATCTGGGTCGCGAACGGCCCCATGACGACCGTGGTGAGATCGAGCACGGTGACGCCGGTTAGCGGACCTGCCATGCCTAGAGTGCTCCTCGTAAAAGCCTGTCGATGCTCGCGGATCGCGTGGCGGTGAGGGCTGGTGGGCGGCGGGCCGCGACGGCCGGCGTGGAGTGCCGGCGCGGCGACGGCACCGCCGGCGGCTGACTCAGGGCACCCGACCCTCGACGTAGAACAGCGGGCAGAACACGTAGACGTCGGGATCGCTGAAACGCGCGGTGAGGCGGTCGCGGAAGTCGCGCGCCTTCTCCTCGGACCCGAACACGCCGGCGCTGAAGCCGATCAGGCTGGTGAACTGGGTCTCCCAGTTCCAGCGGCGCTCGGGGTCGCCACCGAAGCCGCCGAAACAGCGGTCGCTCACGACGGTGACGCGGACATCGACCAGACCGGCGCGGCGGAACAGATGCGGCAGCTTGCGACCCATCCGGTTGTCGAATCCCATGGCGGCGTTGGCCGCATCGAACCAGCGCACGATGTCCGCCTGCAAGGCCTCGTCCACGGGATACTGGCCGATGCCGAACTCGTCGAAGTTGCAGGCCATGACACGCCCGCCGGGCCGGCACACGCGCACGAACTCCGCCAGCGCCTCCTCGCGCCGCCCGACCCATTGCAGCAGGTGCTTGGACCAGACCACGTCGAAGCTGTCGTCTGCGAACGGCAGCGAGGTGACGTCGCCGACCTCGAAGCGCGTGTTGATCAGGTTCTCGGCGGCGGCGGCGCGGCGGGCGAAATCGATGTAGCGCTCATTGCGGTCGACGCCGCTGACGGCACCCTGGATCACGCGCCCGGCGATGGCCCGCGTGATGGCGCCCGAACCGCACCCCGCATCGAGCACGCGTTCATCACCCGAAAGAGAAAGATGGGCGAGATCCTCGTCGAAGCCGTAGATGCGCGCCTGCCGCTCCAGGCGCAGAGGCTCGACATCGCTGTCGAGCAGGTAATCGTGATCGATGCCTGCGCCGGTGTTCATGTGCCGCCTCCTGGTCGATGGGGCGCCCATTCTATCGGGGCCGGCGCGTTTCCACCGGGTGATCCCTATTGCGGACGACCCAGCATCAGGTACAGGGCGTCACGCCCGTTCTCGGCCCTCCCCCAGGCCAGGTAGGCTGGTCCTAGCGCCGTGTCGGCTGCGAGGAACAGGGAGCCGGCGAGCGTCACCCCGTTCCCCTCGGCAGGACCGAAACGCTGACCGGTGAGACTGCCGCCCTCGAGCGAGAAACCCCAGAAGAACCCGTCCACCAGCGCGGGGATGCGATTGATCCGGTGATGGTAGATCGCGCGTCCGAGCACCACGCCGTCACCGACGAGGCTCGCCTGTGGGTACCCGGATAGACTGAACAGGCCGCCTAGCGAATACCAGTCGTAGAAGGGCAGGGAACCGGACAGCGCCTTGCCGGCGCGCAGCCCCAGCACCAGGCTGTGTGCCCGGTGGCTGAGAGCCCGGGTCAGGTCGACATCGGCCCGGGTGTACGACAGTTCCGAGCCCAGGGCGGACGCGGAGCGAAGCAAGGTGAAGCTGCCGGCGCTGCCCGCGGTGGGAAAGTTCAGGTTGTCCAGACGATCGTAGAAGCCGCGCAGGCTGACATTGCCCACATTCTCCCCGACGGCGGTGAAGATCGGCAGCGCCACCGAGGGCGAGGCAGTGGCGCGTCCGCTGTAGACGCCCAGCCGCACCTCGCCCCAGGGCTCGATGCTGACACCCGCGTCGAGCCCCAACCCTCCACGGCGCACGAGGTACTGTGCGACGCGGGTGCCCTCCAGGTAGACGTCGAGCAGCCGCTCGCCCAGTTCGATCCGCGGCGCGATGAAAAACCGTCCTCTCAGGTCCAGGGGCTGGTGGAACTCCGAGCGCAAGTAAGGATTGAAACCAACCTGGAACCGGTTGCGCCACTCTGCGCCCAGCGAATTGAGCCAGCTGCGGTTGTAGAAGAGCTGCGCGCTGAAGCGCCCCTCGCCCTCGAGGTCGCTCCACAGCGTGAGGCCGATGCGCGCGTAATCCGGCCCGCGTGGCTTCTCGCGGGTCTCCACGAGAAGGGTGCGCTCGCCGTCGCCCTGCGCGAAGTAGTAATCGATGCGGTCGAAGTCGCCCCGGCCGTACAGGCGCGCGACATTGGTGGCCAGTTCTTCATCGTCTCCAATACGCCCGTCCACGGTGCGCAGCGCTGCCTCCACGGCCGCCGGATTGACGAAGCGCAGGGTCTGCGTATCGACCTTCATGCGCCGGGCAGCGGGCACCACGCGAAGCCGCTCGGCCTGCGCGAGGCGGATCGCCTCGTACTCTTCTGCCGGCACGGACAGCCGAGACAGGCTCGAGAACCGGTCGCGCGCCACCGCTTCCCCGCGCCGCACGATCTCCTCGAAACGGCTGAAGTCGACCGACGCGAATCCGGCAAGATCCGGTTCCATCAGGACGTCGACGCCACCCAGTTCGGCCAGCGACCGGGTGACGTTCTGCTCGGTGAGGATATTGATCATCTGCAGCGAGACGCCAACCGCGTTTTGCAGCTTTTCGCGCTTGAGCAGCTTGGCGCCGAGATTAACCGCGATCACGATGTCGACATTCATCGCGCGGACCACGTCGACTGGCAGATTGCGCACCAGCATGCCGTCGACCAGGATGCGGCCGTCGATCTCCTCCGGCGCCATGACGCCGGGGATGGACAGGCTGGCGCGCATCGCGCGCGCCAGATCGCCTCGCGACAGCACCACCAGTTCGCCGGTCTCGATGTCGGTCGCAGCGGCGCGAAACGGAATCGGCAGGTGGTCGAAGTCGCCGTCCGGCGGCTCGTGCACGAAAGAGCGCAGGGTGCGCAACAGCTGCTGACCCGTTATGGCTCCCTTGGGCAGGGAGGGCAGCCCGCGCGTGACGCCGAACTCAAGGCTCCACAATCCACCTGCCTCCAGCTGCTTGCGCAGCACTGACTGCTCGGCCCGCAGCGGCTGGTCCGAAAACTCGCGCTCCCAATCCGTTGCGCGAAGGCGCCGCTCCATCTCGGCCGGCGTCATGCCGCTTGCGTAGGCGGCACCTACCACGGCACCCATGCTGGTCCCGGCCACGGCATGCACCGGGATGCGCATCTCTTCCAGGACCTTCAGCACCCCGACATGCGCCAGGCCCAGGGCACCACCGCCCGACAGCACCAGGCCGATGCGCGGGCGCAACGCCGCAGCAGACTCGGCGGCGGACACTGCGCCGGTGCATGCGACCCAGGCCAGCGTTGCGGCCAGAGCCAGTCGCACGCGCCCAAGCCGCGTGAGCGAGCCGCACTTATAATCCGTCGACGCCGTATTCATTGGAGCCGCATCCCATGTCCACCATCGTCGCGCCAGCCACCACCTCGGAGCCCATCCTCCTCAAGACCGTCTCCGGAGGCGTGGCGACGCTCACCCTGAACCGGCCGAAGCAGTACAACGCCTTGTCGTGCGCGATGCTAACGGAACTCCAGTCGGCGCTGGACGCCATCGCCGCTGACGCCTCGGTGCGGGCGGTCGTGATCGCGGGCAACGGGCCGGCTTTCTGTGCCGGGCACGATCTCAAGGAGATGCGCGGCAACCCGCGCAAGGCGTTCTATGACGAGCTGTTCGCGCAGTGCAGCCGCTTCATGCTCACCATCGCCAGCCTGCCGCAGCCGGTGATCGCGCGCATCCACGGCATCGCCACCGCCGCCGGCTGCCAGCTTGTGGCGGCCTGCGACCTCGCGGTGGCCTCGGAGAACGCGAAGTTCGCCACCTCGGGCATCAACGTCGGGCTGTTCTGCTCCACACCGGCGGTCGCCCTGTCGCGCAACGTGTCGCGCAAGCGCGCCATGGAGATGCTGCTCACCGGCGATTTCATCGACGCCCCGACGGCGCGCGACTTCGGGCTGGTCAACCGCGTCGTGCCGCTCGAGAGCCTCGAGGCCGAGGTCGCCTACCTCACCAATTCCATCCAGGCCAAGAGCGCGGTGGCAGTGGCCGCCGGCAAGCGCATGTTCTACCCGCAGCTCGAGGTCGGCATGAAGGAGGCCTACGATCAGGCTGCCGAGGTGATGGCCTGCAACATGATGGCCGAGGACGCGGGCGAGGGCATCGACGCCTTCATCGCCAAGCGCACACCGATCTGGAAAGGCCGCTGAGGTCCGCCGGCATGGCGAATCCGCAGAGTGAAAAGCGCGCCTCGGTCTTCACGGTGGCCAAGGCGGTGCTGTGGAGCTTCCTCGGCATCCGCAGGCGCACCGACATGCAGTCGGACGTGGTGCGCATCACGCCGCTTCAGGTCGCCGTGATGGGACTGATCGGCGCGGCGTTGTTCGTAGCCGCGCTGGTGCTGTTCGTCAATTTTGTGGTCCTCCGGTGAGGACCTTCGCGGCGCTGGCGGTCAGCGCAGCCACGGCTACACTGCTGGGTACCGGCTCGGCGGCCGCCGCACCCGCGGCCGTGGACGAGAGCACCGTGGCCGAGGCCGTGTCCCACTACGACGGCGGTCGCCATGCGCAGGCGCTCGCGCTGTTCCTGCCCGCCGCGGAGGCCGGCAGCCTCTCGGCGCAGTACCACCTGGGCCTCATGCACGCCCGCGGCGAGGGCGTCAGTCGTGACCTGAGCGCTGCTGCCGGATGGTTCGAACGCGCCGCCCGCGGCGGCCACAACCACGCCCAGTTCATCCTCGGCCACATGTACAGCCGCGGCGAGGGCGTGCCCCGCGACTTGTCGCGCGCCCACATGTGGTTCACCGCCGCCGCCGCCAACGGCTGGTGGAAAGCCCGCGAAGCGCGCGAAAAACTCGTCGCCGACAGCATGACCCCGGAGGAGATCAACGAGGGCATGCGTCTGTACCAGGAGTTCCGCAGGGAACAAAAACCTTAGGGTCAGGTCTTGCCTTTTGCCTCCGAATTCCGCGTCAGCATGATGGGGTCA
>JBILUV010000351.1:0-3423 GCA_044370825.1 Burkholderiales bacterium
AACTGCTGACCCGCAAGGAATCGCTGCAGCACCCGAAGCTGCCGTTCCGCCTCACGGTCAAATCGTATTTCCAGAACTCCACCCTGCACATGCGCGCCCCGCATGATGCCGGCGCGCCCTCCGAGGCCAACCAGGGAGTCGGCCCGCAGATCATGGCCACCTCGCAGCCGCCGACCTACAAGACCGACACCCGCAACCTGCCCAGCGCGTATGTCGAACTCTCCGGCACCGATGGCCCGATCGGCACCTGGCTTGTCTCCACCATGCTGGATGACCCCCAGACCTTCACCCACGCCGGCCGCACGTGGAAAATGACGCTGCGCTTCGCCCGCCACTACAAGCCCTACTCGCTTACGCTGCTGAAATTCAGCCACGACCGATACGCCGGCACCGAGATCCCGAAGAACTTCTCCAGTCGCATCCGCCTCACCACCCCCGACGGCCGCGACGACCGCGAGGTGCTCATCTACATGAACAACCCGCTGCGCTACGCAGGCCTCACATTCTACCAGGCGGGCTTCGAGAACAATGACCGCACCACCATCCTGCAGGTCGTGCGCAACCCGAGCTGGCTGATGCCCTACATCGCCTGCATCGTGATGACGCTCGGCCTGCTCATCCAGTTCGGCATTCATCTCTTCGGGTTCGTCACCCGCCGCCGGACCTCGGCGGCGGCCGCGGCGACCACCAGCCCCGCCAACCGACCCGGCGGCATCTATCCCCTCGTGGTCCTCGGCGTGGCTGCCGCCGCGGTGATTTATACGCTGATCCCCCCGCGCGAACGCAGCGAATACAACCTCAACGCCTTCGGCGACCTCCCCACCCTCGTCAACGGCCGCATCAAGCCGCTCGACACGGTCGCCCGCACCTCCCTGCTCGTGCTGCAGGGCCGCCAGCGCGTCAAGACACCCGACGGCCGCACCCTGCAGCCCGCCGAATGGCTGCTCGACGTGATCTACCGCCCGGAGATCGCCAACAGCTACCAGCACTTCGAGATCGTGCACCCCGACGTGCTCGCCCTTCTCAACCTCACGGCCGAGGAAGGCGCCGGCAAAAAGCGCTTTAGCTTCACCCAGTTTTCGAAGGGCCTCGAGGAGCTTGACCGCCAGGCCAAGTTCGCCGACGCCGTCGAGTCCGCCGTGCGCAATCCCTTCCAGCGCGCGGTCGTGCAGCTCCGCAACAACATCATCCTTTTCCAGCGGCTCCAGAGCAGCCTCGTGGCTCCCGGGATCGACGACTTCCTGGGCAAGCTGGCCCGGTTCGACACGATCGTGCCGGCCGGTCTGGCCGCCGCCAAGGCCCAGCGGGCCGGTGAATCGCACGATGAGAACGCCGCCCGCCTCGTCCGCGACCTGAGCGTCAGTTTCGCCTCGATGGAATCTTTCGGCTACCTGCTGCCCATGCCGCCCGCGACCGGCAAGTCCGACCCCACCGGCTGGCGCAACACCGGCGCCGCCCTGCGCGAAAGCATGGCCAACGGCCGGATCGACCCCGCGGTCGCCAGCTATGTCGCCATCGGCCAGGCTTGGCGCGCCTACCAGCCGGCGGAATTCAACCGGCTGGTCCAGGAGTACCGGGCCGGGTTGGATCGCGAGATCCCCGACCTGATGCGGAAGTCCGATGTCGAATCGCTCTTCAATTCCTCCCAGCCGTTCTACACGAGTTCGGTGCTCTACGTGACCGCCTTCCTTGTCGCCGTGTTCTCCTGGCTCCGCTGGCCCGGCGCCCTGGGTCGCACGGCATTCTGGCTCACCACGCTCGCGTGGCTGCTGTCCACGGCCGGCATCGTCGCCCGCATGTGGATCGAGGGCCGTCCGCCGGTCACCAACCTCTATTCCTCCGCGCTCTTCGTCGGCTGGGGCGCCGTGGCACTGTGCCTTGTGCTGGAGGTGACCTACAAGAACGCCATCGGCAGCGTGGCCGCGGGGCTCATCGGCTTCGGCACCCTGCTCATCGCCCACCACCTCTCGCTTGGCGGCGACACAATGGAAATGATGCGCGCGGTGCTCGATTCCAACTTCTGGCTGGCGACGCACGTCGTCACGGTGACGATTGGCTACTCGGCCACCTACCTCGCCGGCTTCCTGGCGTTGATCTACGTCGTCCGCGGCGTGTTCACCCGCTCGCTCGACCAGGCGACGGCCGATGCCCTCAACCGCATGGTCTATGGCATCATCTGCTTCGCCACGCTCTTCAGCTTCGTCGGCACCGTGCTCGGCGGCATCTGGGCCGACCAGTCCTGGGGCCGCTTCTGGGGCTGGGATCCGAAGGAGAACGGCGCCCTCATCATCGTCCTCTGGAATGCCCTCATCCTCCATGCCCGCTGGGGCGGCCTGGTGAAGGCCCGCGGCCTGATGAACCTCGCCATCTTCGGCAACATCGTCACGAGCTGGAGCTGGTTCGGCGTCAACATGCTCGGCGTCGGCCTGCACAGCTACGGCTTCATGGATTCCGCCTTCTGGTGGCTCATGCTGTTCGTCTGCAGCCAGCTCGCCTTCATCGCGCTCTCGAGCCTGCCCCTGTCCATGTGGCGCAGCCCGCTGGGACCCAAGCCCGCCGTCTAGCCCCGGCGAACTCCGCACGAGCGCGAGCAAGCTCGCGGCCTACCGGGTACGATTCTGTAAGCCGCCTGCTTGCAGGCGCTCGGGGGCAGCGCTGCCTACAACCCCAACGCTCGGGCGCGGTCGTGAAGAATTTCCAACAGCAGCGGATGATCCGCCAACAGACCGGCGCGAACGGTACGCAGCCGGCCGCCGGCCGCGCGTTCCGCTTCCTGGCAAATGCTGGCAACGTCTCCTCCCGAACCCGCGTGCCGCCCCGGCAGCAGAAATAAATGCGCAACCAGGACCACGCCTGTATTCCAATGCCGGGTCGTCAGCAGGTGCGCCAGCAGCGGTTCATTGAAATCATACTCGGCCCCGGGTCGCCGCTCCATGCTGCAGGGCGCCACCGCCGCCACTTGCCCTTCTAGCCGGTGGGCCAGTCGGACGGCCAGGTGATTGCGCACCTCCGTCACTGCGCGCACCGGGCTGCCATGATCCACCACGGCCACGCGGATCGACGCCGTCTCTGCACCCGCCCCGGCCATCGTCGCCATGACCTGCTCAGCCAGGATTTGCACCAGCCGCTCGTCAGGGTCGGCATACAGGGGCGGCGCCACCCGCACCTGCAGGGCTGGAAACTCAGCACGCAGCCGAGTCACGATCTCCGGCAGAAATTCCGAGAGCGCCCGCGTGGGGCCGATGAACAAAGGCAGGACGACAAATTCTTGTTCACCTGATGCCAACCGACGCCGGAGTGCAGTCTCCAGTGTCTCCGCGGCGCGTCCGCCCAGTTGCCCGGCCGGCACCCGGTCGGAGTGCAACAGCGAAACAGGTTGAATCGGACGGTGTAATCTCCCGCTCAACTCGTCCGCCAGCGCCC
>JBILUV010000352.1:0-3422 GCA_044370825.1 Burkholderiales bacterium
TGAGATCCCGGGCTATGGTTCGGGCGGGCGCAGTTTCCTGACTTCTGCATCGGGAGGGAGGTAGGACAGGCCGTCGCGGTACACCCAATCCACCATCACGCCCCGGCCGTCGCGCTTCGTCAGTCTGCCGACGTAGGCGCCCATGGTCGACTGGTGATCGAGTGCACGATAGGTGATCTTGCCGAAGGGGGTGGGCACGGCCAGACCCCGGAAGGCCGTCACCACCTTTTCCGGGTCCGTGCCACCCGCCTTGACCAGCGCGGCCGCCAGCGAGTGCAGGGCCGTGTAGCCGACCACGGAGCCGAGCCGCGGGTAGTCGTTCCAGCGGGCGCGGTAGGCATCCAGGAAGCGGCGGTGCTCGGGCGAGGCGATGTCCGCCCACGGATAGCCCGTCACCGTCCAGCCCTCGGGCGTTTCATCCTTGAGCGGGTCTAGGTATTCCGGTTCGCCGCCGAGCAGGTTGAAGACTTCCCGCCCTCGGAACAGTCCGCGGGTGTTGCCTTCACGCACGAACTTGGCGAGGTCCGGGCCGAACAGCACGCTGAAGATGGCGTCGGGCTTCGCGCTGGCCAGCGCCTGCACGGTGGCGCCGGCGTCGATCTTGCCAAGGGGCGGTGCCTGTTCGGTGACGAATTCCACGTCTGGCTGGCGCGCCTTGAGGAGCTTCTTGAAGGCGTTGACCGCCGCCTGTCCGTACTCGTAGTTCGGGTACACCAGCGCCCAGCGCTTCCTGTTCAGGCGCGCGGCCTCGGGGATCAGCATGGCCGTCTGCATGTAGGTCGAGGCGCGCAACCGGAAGGTATAGCGATTGCCCTGCTCCCACACCAGCTTGTCGGTCAGCGGCTCGGCGGCGAGATAGGGAATGCGGCGCTGGCGTGCCAGATCGCTCACCGCCAGTCCGACGTGGGAGGCGAAGCTCCCCACCAGCGCCACCACCTGCTCGCGGCTCACCAGCTCCTCGGCCACGCGCACCGCGTCGCCCGGGTTGCCGTTGTCGTCGCGGGAGACGACCTCGATGGGCCGGCCGCCGACGCCACCGGCGGCGTTGATCTCCTCCACCGCCATCTGCCAGCCCTTGCGATAGGGTTCGAGGAAGGCGGGGAAGGCCTTGTAGGAGTTCAGTTCACCGACCCGGATCGGCGGTTGGGCAGCGCTCGCCGCCATGCACCACAGAGTGACCGCAAGGCCCAGCCAGAAGCGTCTCATCGTTGTCCGTCCCACTTGCTGATCTGTGAAACCTCGAGCCCGCCCATGCGCGCGTGCACTCTTCCGCCGTGGGCCATGACGAGCACCAGCGCCAGTTCGTCCGGTCGCGGCGCATCCGGCACCCCGACCTCCATGGCGTCGAAGTGGGAGCGCACATAGGCGGCGTCCTTGTGGTGGATGGGGATGTCGATGCGTGTGCCGAGCGTGCCCATCTTGGTGGTGGACGGGACGATGGCCTTGGCTCCGCCCAGCACCTCGCGCATCGCATAACCACCCGGGACGTGCCAGAAGGCGCCGTGCTCGATCTCGCCTGCGGCACCGACGATGGTGCCCTTGCCGTAGGCATCCACCCGCGCGGGATCGCCCCCCAGGGCGGCGAGCAGGCGCGTCGCCATGTCCAGCCCCAGCGGCTTGAGCGCTTCCATATAGGGCTCGATGGCCTCGACGTAGCGACCCGCGAAGGGGTTGCGGATCACGGCGATCACCGCGGCCCGGCGCCTGGGCATCGCGACCGGCGGACCGCCGTCGTGATGGATCTCCTCCAGCACGGTGCAGACCTTGCGGACCTCCACGGGTGCGGAGGCGGCGGCGATGTCGGGGCTGGCCATGGCGGATCGCTCGATGGGTTGGATGCCGCGATGATAGGCGATCCGGACGCCGAAGGTGCCGACCGGGCGGGTGCTGCGGCCGCGGCGAGTCGGCCGGACGCGAGGGGCGCTGCGTGTCGGCGTTGCCGGTGATCGGGGCCGGGACCGGCCGGCGACCGCCATGTCTGGCGCATTGCCTTGATTCGGTCGGGAGGATTAGACTCGCGCGGCGGGGAAGTGTCCGGACCGTCTGCGCCCAGCAGGCCGTCCCGGTGAAGACTGTCTGGGTACCTTTCCGGAGAAGAGCATGAACAATCCCGTCGTACGGCTGTTTGCCACCGGGCAGCAGGCCCGCGATGCGGCGCAGCGATTGAGCGCCGAGGGCTTTGCAGCCGATGGCATCGTTGTCGCGTCTGCCGATGACGCGAGTTCCGCGCGTGGGGCCGCGGTGCTGGCCGGGCTCGCGAGCCGTGGCATGCGCTACCAGGCCGCCATCTACGCCGAGGGGCTCGCCGCCGGTCAGTCCCTGGTCGCGATCGACGCGCCCTACGGTTGCGGCGAGATCGCTGCCAACGTCCTGGATGCCTGCGGCCCCGTGGACTTCGGCGACCGCCTCTCCCGGCCGGACCACTTCTACGGGGGCGAGGCTGCGCCGCTGTCCGCGGTCTTCGGCATTCCCACCCTGATGCGCGGACATCCCGCGCCCCTGTCCGATTTCATCGGCCTGCCCATGTTGTCCAAGCGCCGGAGCGTCTTTGGCTCGGCCTGTCGGGAACTGGCGCGTTCGCCCATCGTGTTCAAGTCCTTCCTCGGGATGCCCTTGCTGTCGCGCAACGCGACGCCGCTGTCCTCGATGATCGGCATGAAGCCGTTGACGCGGGCACGTCGCGACTGGCAGCGCAGCTTCGGCGTGCCGCTGCTGTCGCGTGGGGGGGGCGGTCGCTGGACACACAGCTTCGGCCTGCCCTTGTTGTCCCGGGGTGGTGGTGGCCGCTGGACGCACAGCTTCGGCCTGCCCTTGCTGTCGCGCGGCGGCGGCTCGCGCTGGACCCACAGTTTCGGTTTCCCGATGCTTTCCCGCAATGCGGCCCCGCTGTCCTCGATGATCGGCATGAAGCCGCTCTCGGCCCCGGGTCGCGGCCGGACGCACAGTTTCGGCCTGCCTCTGCTGTCCAGCGGGAGCACCACCCGCAAGACCCACAGCTTCGGCCTGCCGCTGCTGTCGCGCAACCCGGCGCCGCTGTCTTCCGCGCTCGGGCTCGAGACGCTGTTCCGCCTCTGATCCGCCCCCCCCTGTCCGCGGTTCCGCGGGCGGGGGAATTTTCCTCCTGATCGTCGCGTCGGACACCTGAACAGCGTGCCCAGGAGATACTGCCTGCGCTCGCGGTGTCCACAAAAAATTACAGTCGGAGACGACCATAGGAATTGACATTGCTCTTTTCCTGGTCGTAGCATCGATCGGAGGGTGGGATGGTCTTTCCTGAACCGGGGTTGACCATCCGACTCTTCGGGCGCTTGGCGCATCCAGGGCATCGGCAGTCTCGCGCACGACTGGGTGCGTACAGGCGACAAGGGCTCGGCAAGGCGCTGTGCGAGGCATGCAGGACGGTGGCCTGGTTCGAGACGCAT
>JBILUV010000353.1:0-3421 GCA_044370825.1 Burkholderiales bacterium
CTCGCATCGACCTCACGCTACCGCAGGGAGTTGCTGACGCGACTGGACCTGCCCTTCTCCTGCGCCGCACCCGGCGTGGACGAGACGCCTCTGCCCGGGGAAGCGCCGCTTGCCACGGCCGTCCGGTTGGCGGCCGCCAAGGCGCGGGCGATTCAGCCGGACTACGACGCCCTGGTCATCGGCTCGGATCAGGTCGCGATGCTCGATGGACAGCCGCTTGGCAAACCAGGTGATCGCACCACGGCGATAGCCCAGTTGCGAGCGCAGAGCGGCCGCGAGGTGGCCTTTCACACGGCGGTGTGCGTGCGGGCGACCGCGGGCGGGCGCGAGAGCGCCGGCGTAGACACCACCGTGGTGCGCTTCAGGGTGCTGTCAGAGGCCACCATCGGGCGCTATGTCGACCTGGAGCAGCCCTTCGATTGTGCCGGCAGCGCCAAGTCCGAGGGCTTGGGCATCGCCCTGCTGGAGAGCGTGCGCACCACGGACCCCACGGGCCTGGTAGGTTTGCCGCTCATCCTGGTGACCAGCCTGCTCGCGGCACACGGGCTGGCAGTGGTGTGACCATGCACAAGATCCCGGAGCCGCAGGGCGCGCCGACGTCCTGCGCCGGCCGCCTCTACCTCGTCCCCATGCCTCTGGGCGAGCAGTCCCCAGCGCACTGCCTGCCCGCCGCCACCCTCGAGGTGGTCGGACGGTTGCGCCGCTTCATCGTCGAGAACGCCCGCACCGCGCGCCGCTTCCTGGCCCAGGTGCCGCTCGCCACCCCCCTCCAGGCGCTGGCAATGTCGGAACTCAACGAACACTCCCGGCCGGAGGCCCTGCCCCCACTGCTGCAGCCGATTCTCGGGGGGGAGGACGTGGGCCTGGTGTCGGAGGCCGGATGTCCCGTGGTGGCCGACCCCGGCGCCACCCTGGTAGCTCTGGCGCACGCCTCCGGCATCCGAGTCGTGCCGCTCATCGGCCCGAGCGCGCCCCTGCTGGCGCTGATGGCCTCCGGTTTCAGCGGCCAGAGCTTCCGTTTTTCGGGCTACCTGCCCCAGCCGCCTGCCGAGTGCCGCGACGCCATCCTGCGCCTGGAGACGGAGTCGAGGCAGGTTCCCTGCACCCAGATCTTCATCGAAACGCCCTACCGCAACGGGCGCCTTCTGGATGCCCTGCTGGGTGCGTGCGATCCGGCCACCGTTCTGGCCGTGGTGCTCGAGGTCACCCTCCCGGGCGAGGAGATCATCGTACGCAGCGTCCGGGAGTGGCGCCGCCAGCCCCGCCCCGCCCTGGACCGCCGCCCAGCGGTTTTCCTGCTCTCCAGCCCGCCGGTCAGCGCAGCCGCGCGCCTGCGCCGCCGGCCATCCTGAACATGCTTTCGCCGAGCGCGGCGCCGAACCGCTTGGCGAAACGTTCGGCCAGATTCTCGCGGGGTGTGAAGTCAACGATGTTTTCGGCCTTGATGATTTCGCGTGCGATGTAGGAAGCGTCTCCGATCGCATCCACCAGCCCCATTTCGAGGCTCCGGTCACCGGTCCAGAACAGGCCCGAAAAAGTTTCCGGGTTCTCCTTGAGTCGTTGGCCGCGCCCCTCCCGCACGACCTCCATGAACTGCTGGTGGATCTCATCGAGCATCCGTTGGGCGAGCGCGCGCTGTTTGGGTTCGAGCGGCGAGAACGGGTCCAGGAAACCCTTGTTCTCTCCAGCCGTCAGCAGCCTGCGCTCGACGCCGAGTTTCTGCATCGTCCCGGTGAAGCCGAAGCCGTCCATCAGCACGCCGATGGATCCGATGAGGCTGCCGCGGCTGGCATAGATCTCATCCGCGGCAACGGCCACGTAATAGCCACCGGAGGCGCAGATGTCGTCCACCACCACGTAGAGCGGCGTCTCGGGGTGCTTGCCGCGCAGCCGCCGGATCTCGCGGTTGATCTGGTGCGCCTGCACCGGGCTACCGCCAGGGCTGTTGATGCGCAGGATGACACCCTTGGTGTTCTTGTCCTCGAAGGCATCGTTGAGCCCGGCATTGATGAAGTCTGCACTGGCGGTGGAGTCGGCCTCGATCACCCCCGAGAGGTCGACGAGCGCGGTGTGCGGACCGGTGGTACCACCCTTCATGCCGAACCAGTCCGCCGCCGCGATCAGCACGACGAACAGATAAAGGAACATGAGGGCCTTGAAGAAGACTCCCCAGCGACGTGCCTTGCGCTGCTCCGACAACGCCGACTCGGCAAGTTTGCGCAGCACCTCGCGCTCCCAGCGCTCCGGTTCGGGGGTATGGGGATGTTCAGACATGATCGAGGAATTCCACGTGGGACAGGCCGGGAGCGGCGGGATGCCGCGGGCCCGGGGCGCCGCGCCGTGCGCGGCAGGTCTGTTTACGACGCGCAACTGCAGAAAGTATAGCCCGCCAGGGGCTCACGACTGCACCCCGACGGCTGCCCGGACTCCCGCCTGCATGAAGCACGTCGTCCCGCCCGGGCGACCGCGCATGTCGGACCTCAAGGCGCGAGGCCTTCCCCGCCAAGCAGCAGCACCTCACCATCGCACTCCGTCACCGAAAGCTTGCGCAGTCGCCGCCCCTTGCAGGGACCGGCGATGCATCGGCCGGTCTCCGGCTCATAGGTCGCGCCATGGGTGGCACAGACGAGGTAGAGCCCGGAGTGATCGAAGAACGCCCCAGGCTCCCAATCCAGCTGCACCGGCACGTGGGCGCAGCGGTTCTCATAGGCGTGCGCCACCCCGCTGTACCGCACCACGAAGGCCGGCACCTCCTGTCCGCCATGGAGGATGGTGAAGCGCACCCCGCCACCGCCCTCCTCCAGCGCATCGGAACGGCAGATCACCTGCTCGCCAGCCACGTCCACATCTCCTGGGGGGAGTGCACCGTGTACGTAGGGCGGGAACGGGCGAGCTTCCCGGGGTCGTGGGCCCCGAAGGTCACCGCCAGACTGTCCATCCGCGCCCCGTGCGCCATCTCGACGTCGTGGATGGTATCCCCCACCATGAGGGCTTGCTCCGGGCTTACGCCAAGGTGGTCCAGCAGATACTCCACCATCCCGGGATGCGGCTTGCTGAAGCCCTCGTCGGCGCAGCGCGAGGCGTCGAAATGCGGCGCCAGCCCGGTACTCGTCAGGGCCCGGTCCAGTCCGACGCGGCTCTTGCCCGTGGCCACCGCCAGCAACCGTCCCCTGGACCTGAGTTCCACCAGCCCCTCTGCAACGCCACGGAACAGGGTCACTTTCTGTTCTCCGGCCAGATAGTGCACCCGGTAACGGTCGGTGAGCTCGCGGTAGCGCACCGGCTCGAGCTCAGGGAACAGGTACTCCATGGCGTCCCGAAGGCCGAGGCCGATGATGTGCCGCGAGCGTTCCTCGTCGGGCGGATCCAGTCCGATGTCCCGCGACGCGGCCTGCAGACTGTCGACGATGTGGGCGGCGGA
>JBILUV010000354.1:0-3419 GCA_044370825.1 Burkholderiales bacterium
TCGAAGGCTTCTACAATCGACAGCGCCTTCATTCCTCGACTGGATACCGGACGCCGGTGGCAGTGGAGAACAGCACTGCCGCTGCGTAGTTTGGTGTACGTGGAATCGGGGCAGGATCATTCTCGCCCTGGGTCCGGACGGCGTCGCGCAGCGCATCGATGGCCCCGACGTTCCACGCCGCATCGGCGCTCGCGCCTATTTCGGCCATGCGCTGCGCGCCACGCAGCTTTTCGAACTCCAGCGCCTTGTCCTGCATCGCCAGTTCGTGGCCACGCTCGCCCTTGCGGTCGAGCCATTTGAGCAATTCGGGCGCGAGACGGAGGGCCCCGCCCAGGAGGCCACCGAGCAGGGTCTCGATCATTGGCCACCTCCGAACACCTTGAGCTTGATGATTGCGCCTGCGACCAGCGCCAGCAGGAAGCCGGTGGTGATCACCTTGACCACCGTCTGCCACGCGGTGTGCTTGGCCGTGTTGAACGCCTCCAGCAGGCCCCGCAGCTCGCGGATGTCGCTGGCGGCGTCTTCGCCATCGAGCCCCACGTCAGCCAGCGCGTGGCGAGCGCCGCGTTCGGCGACGCGCTCCAGCAGTTCTTCGAATTCGTCCTTGGGCATGGTCACCATGCCCCCTGTCACAGTCGGTGCGTTCATTTGCGTGCTCCAGAAATGCGAAACCCGCCCGATGCGCGAGCATCAGGGCGGGTCTCAGGGTTGAATCAGTTGGGTTTCAGATCTCGATGATTTCCAGCGTCAGGCTGGGCGCGATGCCTTCGATGGCGTCGTCGCGCACGAACACTTTCTGGCCAAGGGCCGCAGAGCCCCTCGCCTTGATACGGCCACCACCGGGCAATGCGACCGTGACCACGCCGGAGCCAACTTCGATCACGGTGCCCGCCTGCAGCGGCGGGTCGGGGATCAGTTGGCGAAACTGCTCGTAGAGCAAGCGAAGAAGCAAACCGACGGCCCGCAAACCCGCGCCAACACACGACTTCGGGCCTTGAATGCTCAAGAGGGCAGCAGAGAACAGAGAGAGAAAAACGGCGGAAAGCGCGCCTGGAACGGCGACTTCCGGAGGGGCGTGCTCAAGAGGCCGAGGCACGAAACCGCGCCAACACAGGGGGAACGGGCAAAAAAAATCCCAACCGGATAAGGGTTGGGATTTCACATTATGGTGGAGGCGGCGGGAATCGAACCCGCGTCCGCAAGCCCTCCACAGCCAGTACTACATGCTTAGCCTGATCATTTGATCTGACCACACGCCCGCCGACCGGCAAGCTGACGTGCAGCGAGTCACCTTGGATTTAGCGCCGGCTCAAGTGACCCGGGACGACGCGAGGCCTAGTAAATGACTCTGCTCTAGCTTGCGCTAGCCGGCCCTAGGCCGAACCGGTGCAGAGTCCCACGGGGATTAAGCCGCGAGAGCGTAACGGTCGTCGTTGGCGACTGTCGATTTCCAGTGGATTTACGAGGTGACTGGTCCTCGGCATGCACTGAACTGCTTCGCGACCCACGTCGAAACCGGAGCGCCCCCGGAGTCTTGGTGTTTCACCACCCCGCAGCAACGACCGCGGGGGACTTCACCAAACGGCAAAGTATCACGAAAGTGGGGCCGCCGGCAGGTGTTTCAAGAGGTGCAGCGGCTCGTCGATGACCGCGTCTGCGCCCCAGTCCATCGGTGGCTTGGCAACGCCGAGGTAGCCATAACTCACGGCAATGGCCCCCATGCCGGCGGCGCGAGCCGCGAGAATGTCGCGCTCGTCGTCCCCGACATATAGACAGCGTGCCGCCTCCACGCCCAGTCGGGCGGCGGCCTCGAGCAGGGGGGCGGGATGGGGTTTGGCATGCGGGGTGGTGTCGCCGGAGACGACGCAGCCAGCGCGGGGGTGCAGCCCGATCAGGCGCACCAGGGGATCGGTGTAGCGGGCGATCTTGTTGGTGACGATACCCCAGCCGAGGCGGCGTGCCTCGATGGCGCCGAGCAATTCCACCACCCCGTTGAACAACGTGGTCCGCACGGCGATGTCGCGTTCGTAGAACTCCAGGAATTCCACGCGCATCGCCTCGAACTCCTCGTGGCCCGGGACGATGCCGAATCCGGCGCCCAGCAGACCCCGTGCACCGCTGGAAGCGTGCGGACGCAGGTGCTCAAGCGGCAGGGGCGCGAGGCCGCGGTTGGTGCGCTGGCGATTCAATGCGCCCGCGAGATCGGGCGCGGTATCCGCCAGGGTGCCGTCGAGATCGAAGAGGACAGCCTGGATCATGCGGGCCTGCGCGCCTGGAGGATGTAGTTCACCGAGGCGTCAACCCCGAGAGCGTAGACCCGGGTGAGGGGGTTGTAACTCATGCCGGTGATGGTACCCGGTTCGAGGCCGGCATCGCGGCAGTAGCCCGATAATTCGGAAGGGCGGATGAATTTCTCGTATTGGTGGGTGCCGCGGGGCAGCAGCTTCAGCACGTACTCGGCGCCGATGATGGCGAAAAGATAGGACTTCGGGTTTCGATTGATGGTCGAGAAGAACAGGTGCCCGCCTGGCCGCGACAGGCGGGCACAGGCGGCGACGGTGGACGCCGGGTCTGGCACGTGTTCGAGCATCTCCATGCAGGTCACGACGTCGAAGCTGCCGGGTTCGGCAGCTGCGAGCGCCTCGGCGTCCATGTGACGGTAGTCGACTGAGCGACCGGATTCAAGCAGGTGCAGCTGCGCCACCTTGAGGCCTTTCTCGGCCAGATCGATGCCGACCACTTCGGCCCCGCGCCCCGCCATCGCTTCCGCGAGGATGCCCCCACCACAACCTACGTCCACCACCCGCTTGCCTGCGAGAGCCGCCTCACGGTCGATCAGGCCCAGGCGCAGCGGGTTGATGTCGTGCAGGGGCTTGAACTCGCTGTTGGGGTCCCACCAGCGGTGGGCGAGGGCGCTGAATTTCTCGAGTTCGGTGTGATCGACGTTGATCATGTGAGGCGACTTCCGGGGAAAGCGGGGTGAGGGGCATGCGTCAGTCGACGAGCACACTGCGCCAGCGGGCGACCTGCCGACGCAGTGCAGCCACGTCGACCCGCCGCAGGATCCCGTCGGTCAACAGGGGTTCTCCTGCCACCCAGACGTGACTGACATCGCTCCTGCCAGCGGCATAGACCAGATGAGACAGGGGGTCGAAACAGGGAGACAACTCCAGCGAACCCAGGTTCACGGCGACGAGGTCGGCCTGCTTGCCAGGCTCGATGGAGCCGATGAAATGGTCCAGGCCGAGCGCCCGAGCACCGTCCAGCGTCGCCATGCGCAGCGCCCGATGGGCGGGTAAGGCGTCGGCGTATCCGCTGACGACCTTGGCCAGCAGGGCGGCCAGGCGCATCTCCTCGAACATGTCCAGGCGGTTGTTGCTCGCCGCACCATCGGTGCCGAGCGCGACGTTCACGCCTTC
>JBILUV010000355.1:0-3414 GCA_044370825.1 Burkholderiales bacterium
ATGTCCCGGAGTCGATGGGCGGCGCGAACCTGCCGCTGCAGACGCTGGCCCTGGTCGAGGAGGAACTCGGCCGAGCCTGCGTGCCGTTCGTGATCCCGCCCGACAGCCCCAACCTGCACATGATGCTGGCGGTGGCCACGCCCGCGCAGCGCGAGCGCTACCTGGCGCCCTACGCATCGGGCGAGATGCGCTCGGCGGTGGCGATCTCGGAGCCGGGTGCGGGGGGAGACCCGGCCGGAATGACCACGCGTGCCGTTCGGGATGGCGACCAGTGGGTGATCGACGGCCGGAAGATCTGGGTGTCCGGTGCACCCCGGGCGGATTTCATCATCCTGATGGCGCGCACGGGCGCGGGCAAGCGCCAGGAAGGCATTTCCGCCTTCATCGTCGAGCGCGGCACGCCCGGCTACGTGATCGAGCGCGAGATCCCGATGATTGGCGGGCGACGGACCTACGAGCTCGTGTTCGAGAACTGCCGCATTCCTGCCGCCAACCTGCTCGGTGACCTGGACCGCGGGTATGCGCCGATGCAGCTGCGGCTCAACGTGCGCCGGATGCAGATGGGCGCGCGGTGCGTGGGCATGGCTCGCCGCGCACTCGCGATGATGGCCGAGCACGCAGGCCAGCGGGTCACCTGGGGCGTGCGTCTTGCCGATCGCCAGGCCATCCAGTGGTTCGCGGCCGAGGCGGCCTCCGAAATCCATGCCTGTCGGCTGATGGTGCACGACCTGGCCGCGCGGATGGACGCGGGGGCGGATGTTCGGCTGGAGGCTTCGATGCTGAAGGTGCGCGCCACCGAGATGGCGCAGACGGTGCTCGACAACGCGATGCAGACGCTGGGCGCGATGGGCATGACGAAGGAGTTGCCGCTGCAACTGATGCACCAGCAGGCGCGCGTGATGCGCATCTACGAAGGCCCCACCGAGGTCCATCGCAGCGCGATCGGGCGCCGGATGCTGGGCGGGAAAGTGTAGGGTAATGGGAACCACCCGCGAACCGGCGCGGGCGCGGCTCCCGTGCCGATCCGCAGGCTCAGTAGGTCTTGAGCCTCGACGGTTCCAGGATTGCCTCGACTTCGATTTCGACCATCGCGTCCTTGTGCCCCAGCCGTGACACCTGGATCAGCACGCTGGCCGGACGGCGGTTCGTGAAGAACTTGAAGCGCTCGTCCGAGACCCGGTAATACTCCTCGATGTCCGTCACGTACGTGGTTGCACGGACCACATCGTCGAAAGTGGCGCCAGCGTAAGCAAGACCCTTGGCGATGTTCTCGCAGGTCTTGCGGATCTGCGCCCGCATGTCGCCGATGCCGACGATCGGACCGGACGGCTCTCTTGCCATTTGCCCGGCAAGGTAGACATGCGCGTGATCGGTCCCGTGTACGGTGACGACGGGCACGTAGAGGAGGTTGCCGTTCTCGACGCGAGCCCACATGTCATCGGGCTGAAGGAACTGTCGTTTCATCTGGATCTCCTGGTCCTGGGGGTGCTGGCTATCAATGCCCGTGCGCGCACGGGGGTAGGGCGGGCAGGGGTGCCGAAAGCACCGGCAGGCCAAGCTCGCTGCGGGTCTTCGAGCACACATCAAGCGCTACGCGCGCGTAAACCCTCGCCGTGGCAATAATGTCAGCAATCGAGGTGTGTTCGCCAACATCGGGATCCCAGTTGTCCCTGCCGGTGACCGTTCGCCCGCTCGGTCCATAGTTGACGCAGGGTATGCCGTACAGCTGCAGGTGGCCTGCATCCGACAGGAACATCCCGACACCCTCGGAAGGCCCTGATCCGACTATCTCGCGATGCGCGGCGCGCACTCGGTCGGCGATCGCAGCATTTCCGCTGGCGTGAGCGGGGGGTAGCGTGACGAAGAATTCCGTGTCGAACCCGATCGACGGGTCCCGCTGGTGGACCATGCTGATCAGGCGTTCAACCTCTTGCGGAATGTCGTTGACCCGCTGGTTCGGCAGCACGCGGAATTCGAGGAACACGTGGCAGAAGAACGGGACCCGATTGCAACGGAAAGGCCACCCACCCTCTATCGAGTGCATATGGACCGAGGCGCGCTTGCCTTTGTACTCGTGACGCGCCGCATAGTCGGCGGCAAAGCTGTCGAAGAGGTCGATCAGCACCCGCATCTTGCGTATCGCGTCATCGCCGTGGCTGGCGACGCGCAGCGGTGCCGGTTTGCCCAGCGTCGTGAGGCGCACGGCGACCGAACCCACGTGCTCGTGAATCAGCGCCATGGATGTCGGCTCACCGATGACCGCGAAGTCGGCGATCCCTCCGTTACTGACCCAGTGCCGAGTGCCGCATCCTCCGCCCCGGAAGGACGGGCCCTGGTAGTCAAGCACTGAATGACGCTCGATTTCACCACCGACCAGCGCGAGCAGAAGATCGCCAGGCATGCGCAGGCCCGCTCTGGCGATCGCTTCGGTGGCCGCGATGAACGCTGCCACCCCGCTCTTCATGTTGTGGACTCCCATGCCGTGGATCCAGCCGTCCTGGATGACCGCGCGGGTCCGGTATCCGGGCGCGTCGGGAAGGTACTGCTCGTCACCATTGAAGGAGATGTCGATGTGGCCATTGAACAGCAGCGTCGGGCCGCCGCCGGATCCCTTCAGGCGCGCGATGCAGTTGTACCGCCCCGGCTCGAACTCCTGGAGCGAAGGCTCAAGCCCCGCCTCGCGCAGCAGCTTCGCGCAGGTCTCGGCGATCGGCCGCTCGTTGCCGGTGAGACTCGGTACATCGACCAGCTGACATGCGATATCAGCGCAGCGCTCGGGGGTAATCGATGAGACGACGGCTTCGACCGTGGCTTGATCCATGCGGGAACTCCGGAGACGGCGGGGAAATCACAGGGAGAAGCGGATCCTGCCAGCCGTTACTCCGGGCTCAACCCGATCTGCTTGACGACATTCGAGAACTTCGCCTGTTCCGCGAGAACGTAGCGGCGCGCCTCGTCGGGCGAACTCGGTCGGGGCTCGGCTGCCTGGGTTGCCAGTCTCTCGGTCACCTCCACGCTAGCCAGTGCCTTGCGGATTTCCTCGTTGATCCGGCGAACGAACTGGGCAGGTGTAGCCCTGGGCATGCCCAGCACGTGGAACTCCTGGAGTTCGAAGCCCTTGAAGCCAAGTTCGTCCATGGTGGGTACGTTTGGGAGATAGGTGGAGCGCTTGAGGCTGGTGACTGCCAGCACACGCAGCTTCCCGGACTGGGCATGCGGAAGCGCGTTCAGCAGGTTGAGCATGTTGAACTGCACTTCACCTGCGAGTTGGGCGTTGAGCGCAAGCGCTCCCGACTTGTAGGGTACATGGGACATGTCGGCGTTCGTGAGTCCCCGGAAAAGCTCGCCGCCGAGATGGGTGATTCCCCCCGTGCCGCCGGAGCCGTAGCGCATCTGGCCCGGCTTGTTGCGGGA
>JBILUV010000093.1:0-12339 GCA_044370825.1 Burkholderiales bacterium
CGCGATGCTGCAGGGTGCGAATGCGTGCGGGCAGCACGGCATCGAGCAGGTCGAACACGATGTGCTCGCCACGCAGCGAGGCCAGGGGCATGGCGGCGAAGATGACCGCCAGCATCAGCAGCTCCGTGACCTCGACGCCGCCGGGCACCGATGAGGCGAACAGCTTGCGGGCGATCACGTCCACGAAGGTGAGTGCCATCATCGCGAACAGGGCTGCGCCTGCGGACAGGCCGAGCGCGCGCTCGAGTGCTTTCATGGTCGAGGTTCCGGAGGCGCGCCGCGCGGGCTGGACATCATCCGTCGCGGCGCGCGGAGGCTCACGGCTTGGCCACTTCGGCGCGGAACTCCTTCAGCACCTGCTCGGCATTGGCCAGGCCCTTGGCCTTCGCGTCGGTGATCCACTTCTGCTCCAGCCCGGCTGTCTTTGCGCGGATCTCGTCCATGAAGGCCCTGGACGCCGGCTGCAATTTGACGCCGGAGGCCTGCATCACGGCGTAGGCGGACTTGTCGGCACGGTCCCAGGCCTGGCCGAAGGCGCGTGCCAGCGGTTCGCCTGTTAGCCGGGAGATGGCCTCCTGGTCGGCCTTGGCGATGCTGCGCCAGGTGTCCTCGTTCATGACGAAGGCGAAGCTGGTGTTGTAGAGCCCGCCGGGGAAGGTGGTCGCGTGGCGCACCAGCTTGTCGAGCTTGAACGATTCCACCGATTCGGCCGGGAAGAACACCCCGTCCATAACGCCGGTCGACAGCAGTTCGTAGGACTCGGGCGCCGGCTTGAGGATGACCGTCACGCCCAGCGCCTTGCCGATCTCGTTGACGATGCCGCCGCCGACACGGAACTTCAGTCCCTGCATGTCCGCCACCGACTGCACCGGGCGCTTGCTGTTGAACACGTCGCCCGGGCCGTGGGTGAAGATCGCCAGCACCTTGACGCCCTTGTGCTCGTTGAGCTTCGCCAGATGGCGCTCGAAGATGCGCTGGTAGGCCACGGAGTTGGCCTCGCTGGTGGCGCCACCGAAGGGCAGTTCGGTCATCTGGGTGAGCACGAAGCGCCCCGGCGTGTAGCCGTGCACGCCGAAGGACACGTCGGCCAGTCCATCACGCACCGCGTCGAAGGTGGCGGGCGGCGCGGCCACCGGCTTGGGCAGGATGTTGCACTTCACCCGGCCGGACGTGACCTTGGCCACCTCGCCGCACCACCAGGCCTGCGTCAACGACAGCGCGTGACCCGGCGGCACCCAGGTCGATGCGGTCAGTGTGACGTCCGCCCGCGCCGGGGCGGCCAGGCTCACGCACAGGGCGGCTGCGAGGCCCAGCCAGTTTCCGAGGTGACGCATGTCTGTCTCTCCGTGGTCGATGCTGCGTTGGGTCGGCTCAGGAAAACGCCTGGATGCCGGTCTGGGCACGCCCCAGGATCAGGGCGTGGATGTCGTGGGTACCCTCGTAGGTGTTGACCACCTCGAGATTGAGCATGTGGCGGATGATGCCGTATTCGTCCGAGATGCCGTTGCCGCCCAGCATGTCGCGCGCGGCGCGGGCGATGTCCAGCGCCTTGCCGCAGGAGTTGCGCTTCATGATGGAGGTGATCTCCGGCGAGGCGCTGCCCTCGTCCTTCATGCGGCCCAGGCGCAGGCAGCCCTGCAATCCGAGGGTGATCTCGGTCTGCATGTCGGCCAGCTTCTTCTGGATCAGCTGGTTGGCGGCCAGCGGCCGGCCGAACTGGTGGCGATCCATCACGTACTGGCGCGCCGTGTGCCAGCAGCTCTCGGCCGCCCCGAGGGCGCCCCAGGCGATGCCGTAGCGCGCGGAATTCAGGCAGGTGAAGGGACCCTTCAGGCCCTCGACCTCGGGGAAGCGGTTCTCCGCGGGGACGAACACCTCGTCCATGACGATCTCGCCGGTGAGCGAGGCGCGCAACCCGAACTTGCCGTGGATCGCGGGTGCCGACAGACCCTTCATGCCCTTTTCGAGAATGAAGCCGCGGATGCGCCCGTCGTCGGTCTTGGCCCAGACCACGAACACGTCGGCGAACGGCGAGTTGCTGATCCACATCTTGGCGCCGGTGAGCAGGTAGCCGCCGTCCACGGATCGCGCCCGCGTCACCATCGAGCCGGGATCGGAGCCGTGGTTGGGCTCGGTCAGGCCGAAACAGCCGATCCACTCACCCGTGGCAAGGCGGGGGAGATACTTCGTGCGCTGGGCCTCGCTGCCGAACTCGAAGATCGGGACCATCACCAGCGAGGACTGGACGCTCATCATCGAGCGATAGCCGGAGTCGACGCGCTCGATCTCGCGCGCGATCAGGCCGTAGGCGACGTAGTTGAGGCCGGCGCCGCCGTAGGCTTCGGGGATGGTCGGCCCCAGCATGCCCATCTGGCCCATCTCGCGAAAGATCGACGGGTCGGCCTGCTCATGGCGGAAGGCCTCGAGCACGCGGGGCGCGAGCTTCTCCTGGCAGTAGGCGCGGGCGGAGTCGCGCACCATGCGCTCGTCCTCGGAGAGCTGCTGGTCGAGCAGCAGGGGGTCGTCCCAGTGGAAGGGGGTCTTGGTACCGGCCATGACGATGCTCCGTTGCTGCCCGTCCGCCTGGGACGGGCTGTGTCCGTGGGGCGGATTGCCCAGGGCCCGATTATGCCGTCCCGGCGCGGTGCCGGCACGGCCGGTGAGACGGCGCATCGCCCTTGCGCGCACGGACGAACCTGGCCGGATCGGCGATACTGGGATAGGGCACTTCGGGTGGTGATGACATGGCAATGATCTGTGGCTCGCGGGCCGGCTGGCTGGCACTCGTCTGGAGCATGTTGGCGATGCTGGTCGCGCTTCTGCCGGTGCCGGCGGGAGCCGAGGACGTCCGTGCGATGCCTCCCGCGGAGCTGCGCATCCACAACAAGCTGGTATTCCAGTTTCGCGCCGCGCTGATGGGCTACTCGCCGGCGGAACGCGTCGCGGCGGCCCAGGCACGGTTCGAGGGCCTGATGCAGGCGGGAGGGCCTGGCAGCGTCGGCGTGCGCGCCATTCCCGACGGCCGCATCATCGAGATCGACGGCAGGATGGTGTTCGTCGTGATGGCGGCGGACGTGCCGGGTCTCGAAGGGCATGATCTCGATGACACCGCGGCGACGGCTCAGGCTCGGCTGGCGGCCGCCGTGGCGGCCGTGCGGGAATCCGCCGACCCGGCGAACCTGCTCCGCGCCCTCCTGCTCGCGACAGCGGGCACGGCGGTCTGGCTGTTGCTGATGCGACTGCTCTGGCTGGGAAACCGCCGAGCCGGGCGCTGGTTTGCCAGCCTGGTGGCGCGACAGGCCGACCGGCTCACCGTTGCCGGGGTCAGGGCAATACCGGTGGGCAGCCTCGCGGCGCACGCGCGCCCGCTCACCACCTTCGTCGCCTGGGCGATCGGCCTCTTCCTCACCGACCTGTGGCTCGTGTACGTGCTGGGCAGATTCCCCTCCACCCGGCCGTGGGCCGAGCAGCTGCGTGATTTCCTGCTCGAACTGCTGCAGGGCATCGGCCTTTCCGTCGCCGGCGCCGTTCCCGGACTGGTGGTGGTGACGGTGATCCTGCTCCTGACACGGCTCGTGATGCGCCTGGCGGGCGGCTTCTTCCGGCGCGCGGAGGTTGGCGAGATCTCCGCGGGCTGGCTCGATGCCGACACGGCCGGACCGACGCGGCGGCTGGTCAACGTCGCCTTGTGGCTGTTTGCCCTCGCCATGGCGTATCCCTACCTCCCGGGGGCGGGCACGGAAGCCTTCAAGGGCGTCACGGTGCTGGCAGGGCTGATGGTGTCGATAGGCGCATCGGGCATCGTCGGGCAGGCCGCGAGCGGACTCATCATCATGTACACGCGCACGATCCGGGTCGGGGAGTTCGTGCGCATCGGCGACGTCGAGGGCACAGTGACCGATCTCGGCCTGTTTTCCATGCGGATACGCACGGGTCTGGGCGAGGAGGTGGTCATGCCGAACAGCCTCGTGGTGAGCAGTGCCACGCGGAACCTGTCGCGGGCGGTCGGGGGACGCGGGTTCACCATCCAGACGGCGGTCACCATCGGTTACGACACGCCCTGGCGCCAGGTGCATGCCCTGTTGCTCGAGGCCGCGGGCACGACCCCGGGTGTGCTGGCGGACCCGGCGCCGTACGTGGTCCAGGCGGCGCTCTCGGACTTCTACGTCGAGTATCGACTTGTCGCCTGCGCCGGGCCCGAGGCACCGCAGTTGCGCGCAGAGGCGATCAGCCTGCTCAACGCCCGCATCCTGGATGTGTTCAACGAGCACGGCGTGCAGATCATGTCCCCGCACTACTTCCAGGATCCGGCCGAGCCCAAGATCGCCCCGCCCGGGCGCTGGAGCACGCCGGGCCAGCCCTGAGGCGTCGCCTGGTCACGCCGACGCAGGCGCTGCCAGGGCAGGGGGCGGCAGTGCAGCGGACGATCCGTGTGCAGCGGTCCCCGGGAGGGCCGGCGATGGTCACCCGGCGGTGCTCTGCTGCCAGGGTGCCAGCCGTCGGTGCATCACCCGGAACCACAACGGCGGCATCAGGGCCAGCAGCACCATGGCGGCGTAGCCCGCCGGCAGCGTCGGCACGTCCGGGTGGTGGCGCAGGGCGCTGTAGCGCCGGCGCGCGTGGGCGTGGTGGTCGGAGTGGCGCTGCAGCTGGAACAGCAGCAGGTTGGTGAACAGGTGGGGCGCATTCCACGAGTGGCGCGGGCCGGTACGCTCCCAGCGGCCGTCGGGCAGGCGCTCGCGCCGCAGGCCGTAGTGCTCGACGTAATTGATGATCTCCAGCAGACAGATCGCCAGGGCAGCCTGGCCGAGGAAGCCGATGAGGCCCGTCGGGCCGAAGGCGAGCCCCGCCAGGGCCGCGAGGCTGGCGCTGAGCAGGGTGAGCCGCAGCACCTCGTTGTGCCGGGAAAGCACGGCCCTGCCCTCCCGGCGCAAGCGCTGCGCCTCCAGGCCCCAGGCCGCCCTGACATTGCCCGCCACTGCCCGCGGCAGGAAGTGGTAGAGGCTCTGGCCGCGCGCGGCCGAGGAGGTGTCCAGCGGCGTCGCCACGTTCACGTGATGGCCACGCAGGTGCTCGATCTTGAAGCTGCCATAGCAGGCCAGCGCCAGCAGCCAGCCGCCGGCGCGCTGGTCGAGGCGTTCGGCCTTGTGGATGAGCTCGTGGGCCGCCGTGATGCCCAGCGCCCCCGTGACCACGCCGAGCGAGACGACGTGGCCGATGCGGCCGGCCCAGCCCAGCGGAGTGTGCGCCAGTGCCCAGAGACCCCAGGCAAGCAACGCGGCGCAGACCGGGAGCGCCAGCAGCGGCAGGGCCCGGTACCAGGGGTCGGACTCCAGCGCCCGGGACTGCGCGTCGTCGGGGCTGCTCAGGTCGGTGCCGATGAGCGCATCGGCCAGGGGCACGAGGCCGAAGCTGACGAATGGCGTCCACCAGGCGAACAGGTCGGGCAGGCCGGCGAGCCGACCCAGCCACCACCCCGTCAAGGGAAGCGCGGGGAGGAGCAGGAAGCACAGGTAGCCCCAGCGCTTGAGGCGCAGGGCGCGCGGACCGGTGCTGGCGGGCAACGCGACGGACATGGTGGCTCGGGCATTCGCAAACAGGGCGTGGCATCCACCCGGTGAGTCGATGTTGCCGCATGTGCGGGCGGCACGGAAGAGCGTTTGCAGCGAAGGACAGCACCGTGACGAGGCCACTTGCCACAGGCGGGCGCCAAAGGCGGGGATGTGGGTCTATTTCATTACGCCGATGCGCGTCTCACCGTCCGAAAGAGGAGTTATTCCCTTCGCCGTTGTCACTGCCGCGTCTAACTTCACGAACCGACGTCAATACGTCAAAAAAAAAAAAACAGACCAGAAGGGCGCAGGCGAGGTCCCTCGTCTGCGCCGGGCCTCCGCGTCCTGGGGAATGGGGAGAACAATCTTGGATCATTCGCCTGCCAGCGGCGACATTGGCGTACTGCTGGCGCACTCCAGCGCCCTTTACCGAACCGGCAGGCCATCAGTTCGCTTCCGGACTTTGTCGTCATGGCCGAAGCAGCTCGGGTCGACGAGGCCTATGCCGCTTTCACGGATGCCAGACCCAAGGTCTGCGTGGTCGAACTCGACCTGCCGCCCGCGGGCGCAGTCGAGTTCATGCGCCGCGCTCTGGCCCGCGACGCCAGTGCCGCATTCGTGATCGTCGGCGTGCGCGCCGACGGGGCCTCGGTCCTGCGACTGCTCACCCAGGGGGCCACTGCCTGTGTGCGGCACGACTGCAGTCCCGAAGAACTGGTCGACGCGGTGCGCGAGGCCTGCGCCGGGCGGCGTTATCTGACGCACAACCTTGCGCAGGAGGCGGCGCTCATGCGCGTACGCCCCCGGGAGGACGGCATCGGCGTGCTGTTGTCGTCCCGCGAGTACGAGATCCTGCGCATGGTCTCCTCGGGCATGAAGGCGGGCGACATCGCCCGCGCGCTGTCGCTGAGCGTCCGCTCGGTCGGCAACTACACCAGCCGTGTCAAGAAGAAGCTCGGCGCCACCAATACCGCCGAACTGGTGCATCTGGCCATCCGGCATAGGATCATCGAGCCGGCTACATGAGCGTTGAGGTTTCTCTGGTGCGGTGCACCACGCGTGCCCGTCTGGTCATCGTCGTGGCGCTCTGGGCCTGCTTGGCTGCATTGCCGATCACGGCGGAGGCCGTATCGGCCGAAGAGGCGGGTGCCGAGACCTCGCCGGTGGGCCCCGCGTCGGTGCTGAGGCTGCGCGCCTCCCACTCGCGACTGGTGTCGAGTGATGGACCCGTTGCGTCGATTAGCGTCGGTGACCGGAACATCCTGCGGGCCAGCCCGGTATCGTCCACGCAGACCCTGGTCAACGCGCTGAGACCCGGCACGACCTCCCTGGTTCTGACCTTGCGTGGCGGCAGGGTGGAGCAGTACGACGTGGAGGTCGAGCCTGACCGGGAAGCACCCGCCGGCGCGGCGCCGGGGACGACGTCGGTCGCGCCTGGCGTCTCCCGATCGGCTGCGCCGGTGAGCGCTACCCCTCGAAGCAGGCCCGCGTCCTCCGCAAACCTTGGCGGAAAGACGCTCGCTTCGAGCCCCTCGCCAGCCGGCAGCACAACGCCGGCAGCCACGCCACTGGCCAAGGCGGTCGGCGAGCGGCCAGTCGGCACCGCGGCACCGATGCCATCGTCCCGCGAAGGCGCATCCAGCCCGGTGACAGCCCCGATCCGGGTCGCGGTGCCCGATACCGCCGTTGCGGCATCCGCCGCGCCGTCCCCCCCAGTCTCCTCCGTTCGTGGATTCTCCGAACGCCCTGGGGAGGGCGCCGGCGATGAATCCCGTATCGGTGCGCCCCGGCCGCTTCAGATCCTCAAGGCTCATTCCCGGCTCCTGGAAACCACCGGCCAGGTGGCCTCGATCATCATCGGTGATCCCCGGATCGCGCGGGCCACGCCGATGTCGCCCACGCGCACCCTGGTCAATGCCGTGGCGCCTGGGACGACTTCGCTGTCTCTGGTGTTGCGCGGCGGCAGCGTCGAGCAATACCGGGTGCAGGTGGTGCACGACCTGACCCTGCTGCAACGCCACCTGAGCGCGCTCGATCCCAGGATGAGGGCGGAGACCGACCCGAACGGCGACGGTGTCGTGCTGCACGGCATCGCGGCGACGCGCACCATCGTCGAGCGCGCCGTGGAGGCTGCCTACCGCTTCTTCGGCGAGATCGAGACCAGCTTCCAGACCAACCCGCGGGCGCGGCGAGGTGCGGGTGCTCTGGCGAGTGGGCGTGGGGGGCAGCCGGAAAGGGATGTCGTCGGCTGGGTCATGAACGGCAGAGACGGTGCCCCATCTTCCCCGTCGGGGTCGGGCGACCAGCCTGTGGCAGGGGCCGGCGGCGAGGAGTCGGGAATCAGCGAGCAGATCTCGTCCGCGAAGACCCGTGTGGTGAACCTGTTGCTCACCGACGACGAGATGCTCAGCGCCGCGCGGCGATTGCAGGACGTGTTGCGCCGGGTGGACCGGAACATCGCCGTCGAGGAGATGAACGGGGTGTTCATCCTGCGGGGCGAGGTGGCCACGCCGACCGTCCTCAGCCGTGCCATCGCCATCGCCGACCGCTTCGTGCAGAAGGACGGCAAGCTCGACGTCGAGGTGTTCAGCGACACGGGGGGCGTGTTGGCCGGCAAGGTCGACGAGGACGACGAAGTGCAGGTCATCTCCGACCCGCTGCGGCCGCCGCGGCTGATGATGGGTGGCATGGGTGGCATGGGTGGCATGGGTGGCATGGGTGGCATGGGTGGCGGGACGGCTGGCGGGATGCGCGGCGGGATGGGTGGCGGCATGGGTGCGGGTGGCTTCGGTGGTCCTGGCGGCATCCTCAGCATGGTGCCCCGGCTCTCACCACCCAAGGGCAACCTGGCGCAGAATCTCTCGCGGGCCGACGTCATCACCGCCGCCAACGGCCGCGTGGTGAGCCTGCTGAGGGTGAAGTCCCAGCCCCGCATCGAGGTCAAGATGAACATCGTCGCCATCGATCGCGACCGCATCGACCGCCTCGGCATCAACTGGCGCATCGACGGCTCGCGCGTGGCCATCGACACCACCGGCTCGGCCTCGCCCGCCACGCCGCCGCGCACTGCGCTCACGACCCTCGAGGCGGTGCCCCGCGGTGGCCTGACCGCCATCGCCCGGCTCGGCGGCGGTGGCCTTACCATCCAGGGCTTCCTGCAGGCGCTCGAACAGTCCGGCGTAAGCCGCACGGTCTCGGAGCCGCTGCTCAGCGCGGTCAGTGGCGAGGCTGCCTCGTTCCTCATCGGCGGCAGCCTGCCGATACCAGTCACCGCGCTCGCGCCCGGTACGCCGACGGCGAACCCGGTGACGGCCACCAACGTCGCCTTCATCGAGTTCGGCCTGCGCATCGTGGCCCGGCCCACGGTGCTGGAGAACGGCCGCATCTCCATCGTGCTGGATCAGATCTTCACCGAGCCCGACGAGACCGCCTCCATCGTGCTCAATGGCAATCGCGTTCCCGGCTTCAAGCAGCGTTCCATCCGCACCGTCACCGAATCCGGCGATTCCGAGACCTGGGCCGTGGGCGGTCTCATCTCCGACCAGGACACCCGCCAGCTGGCATCGGTGCCGATGCTGTCGAAGATGCCGCTGCTCGGGCCGCTGTTTCGCAACCGCTCCGACGAGAAGATCCGCTCGGAGTTGTTGATCACCGTCACGGCGCGCCGCCTGCCCGACAGCGAACCCGGCGCGGCTTCGGCGCTGCCGGGGCAGCCCGCGTCCGCTGCGGCCGCGGCGCCGGAATCGCCATGAGCTCCCGGAACGCGCGCGGCCGCGCCGTCCCGGGCCCACACCCAGGGAGACTCCCAACATGAGCAAACGCACGCGACTGGTCAGCCTCGCCCTCGCCATCCTCGCCGTCATCGTCGCCGTCACCGCCTGGATGGGTGTCCAGCGCGAGCGCGAGCGCCGGCAGTTCGAGACTCTGGTCGCCGCTGGACGGGCCGCCGCGTCGGCGCGTCCGCCCGGCACAGCCCAGTGCGCTGTCGTGGTGGACAAGCTCAAGCCGCGGCTGGAGGCCGATGCCGCGGCCGGCAGCGACGCGGCCTGGCGTGTCTTCGGCGACTGCGCCATGCTCGCGAAGCGATGGCCCGAGGCGGTCACCGCCTACCGCGAGATCGCCACGCGCCAGCCCCAGCAATCGCGCGCTCACGGCGATCTTTCGCGGGCGCTGACCCGCTCGGGACAGCATCTCGAGGCCGTGCGCGCGGCGCAGCTGTCGGTGCAGCTCGCGCCCGATGCCTGGCAGGCCCAGCGCGTCCTGGGGCTTGCCGCCGCCGGCGCCGGGGACCTGCCGACTGCCATCGCCGCCATCGAGCGTGCCATGACCCTGGCCCCCGACGCCGAGAGGCAGGCGGCCGCGCAGCTGCTGGCCGACCTGAAGGCGCGGCGCGATCAGCCAGCCGGAGCGGTCAATCAGTCGGCTCCGGCAACAGGTGTCACGGAGCGCCCGCAGTGAGGCGCGTCGTCCCGACCGCCGCCGTTCTGGTCGCCGGGGCCCTCGCTGTGGCCGGCTGCGCCGACCAGCCGGCTCCGGGTTTCTCCCCCGCACCGGTGCGGCTGCACCCCCCGACCACGGCGCAGCTGCAGGTGCAGTCGCTCGGGCAGTGGGATGCACTCGCCGGCCGTCTGCTGGAAGGGCTGCAGCCCCTGCTGTCCGCCCAGCCTGCCGCATCCGTGCGCGTGGATGCGGGCAGCCGTTCGCCCTTCGTCGACACCATGGCGGCCTTGCTGCGAACCCGCCTGCATCGCGACGGGCGCGCCGTGGTCACCGAGGGCAAGGCCGGCCTCGTGGTGACCGTGGATGTTGCCGGGCTGCGTTTCGGTGCCGGACGCCAGGCCATCGCCGGCGAGGCCGAGCGTGCCCGCGGCGGTGTCGGCGGCACCCTGCCCAGGCACGAGGCGCTGGTCACGGCGACAGTGGTGCAGGCTGGCCGCCTGGCCGGTCGTGCGCAGGAGATCGTCTACCTCCGCAACGAGGACGCGACATTGGCTGCGACGCCCGACGCCCGGCTCATCGACCTGCTGCGCAACCATGAGAGCGCGCGCATCGGCGGCGAGTCGCGCCGGCTGTCCGACGGCATGGCCGACATCACCCTCGGCGAGTGACGCCCGCATGCGTGTGCTCGTCGTCAGTGCGCAGGAATCCTTCCGTTCCATGGTCCAGGCGGCCTGCCTGCGTTTCCGCGACGCTGTGATCAGCCTGCGCCTGGCCGACACCGTCGGCCAGGCCATCGAGCTGGCCCACCAGATCGAAGCCGAGACCGTTTTCGTGGACCTCACGCGCAACGTCGAGGCAGGCCTCATGGCCATCGGCGAACTGGCCCAGGTCAAGGACCGGCTCATCGCCGCCAGCATCGACAAGCTGTCCACCGAGGTGGCGCAGCGCGCCATCCGCCTCGGCGCCCAGGAGCTGCTGTCCCAGCCGGTGCAGGAGGAGGAGGTCCACGAGATCCTGCGCAAGGCCGCACGGCTGCAGTCCGAGGTCGGCCGGGCAGAGCGCCGCGGCGGACATCTGGTGGTGACCTTCAGCAGCAAGGGCGGAGTGGGCAAGACCACGCTCACCTGCAACCTGGCGGCGCTGGTGGCCCAGTCCCAGGGCGAGGGCAGGGTGGCCATCGTCGATGCCAACACCCAGGCGCCGAACGTGGCACCCATGCTCGACCTGCGGCCGGAGCGCTGGCTGCGTGATGCCGTCCTCGAGTACCGGCGTATCGACGGCGACATGCTGCGCGGCTTCATGACCCCCCATTCCAGCGGCCTGTCGGTGCTCGCCCACAGTGCCGACAGTCCGCTCGAGCTGGACTTCCAGGAGGACCAGCTGTGCAAGATCCTGCTGGTCGCCAAGGGTACTTACGACTACACCTTCATCGACACCTTCCCGATCCTGTCCAGCCTGAACCTGGCGCTGCTCGATCTGGCCGACCGCATCCTGCTCGTCACCGAGGCCGTGGTGCCGGCGATCCGCAGCGCGCGCTACAACCTGCAGGTGCTCAAGCAGGCGGGCTACGGGCCGGAGCGCATCATCGTCGTGCTCAACCGCTACACCCGCTTCCGCGGCAACGTGCCCCCCGACCTGGTGTCCGAGGCGCTGGACTGGCCGGTGGACGTGGTGCTCTCCTACGACGTGCACGCCACCATCGCCGCCAACAGTGGCCGCACCCTGGTGGAAGCCTTCCCGGACCAGCGTCTGGCCGAGGAGATGCGCGCCCTGGCCGGTCGCATCACCGGCGAGGTCGCGGGCGAGCCCTGGTCGCCGTCCTGGGCCGAGCGCGCCATGCGCTTCCTGCGCGGGTTCTGAGGCCATGGCCGACGGCGCTGACAACCCGCATGCAGACGCGGCGTCGCTGCGCGATCACCTGCGGCGGCAGGTGTTCCGCAACGACCCCATGTTCGTGGAGCGGGTGCGCGCCCTTTCGAAGCCGCCGCGCGACATGCGCCAGTTGCGCGAGGAGGCGGCAGCGGTACGCGTATCGGGCTACGACGAGATCCGCCACCGCATGCACCGCGGACTGGTCGATCTGCTCAACCCCCAGGCGGTGGCCCAGGCCGACGTGGCTCAGGTCGAGACCGCCGTGGAGCAGTACATCGGCCGCGAGCTCGATGGCGAGACCGTGCTGCTGTCGCGGCCGGAGCGCAACCGGCTCAAGGAGGATCTGGTCTACGAGCTGCTGGGCCTCGGGCCACTGGCGCCACTCCTGTCCGACCCCACCGTGGCCGATATCCTGATCAACGGCCCGCACCACATCTACGTCGAGCGTCACGGCGTGCTCGAGCCGACCGGGGTG
>JBILUV010000094.1:0-12334 GCA_044370825.1 Burkholderiales bacterium
TGCGGAACTGGAGATAGGCCTGCCTGCCGCGATGTCGCGGCTGGCGGTCGGGGGGCGGCTGGTGGTGATCAGCTTTCATTCGCTCGAGGATCGGATCGTGAAGAACGTTTTGCGGGACGCCGCGTCGCCGCCTGCGCCGCCACGACACCTGCCGTTGCGCGCGGACCAGCTGCCCGCGCCCACCATGCGCCTTGTGAGTCGGGCGGTGCGTCCCGGTGCCGCGGAGGTGTCATCCAATCCGCGCGCCCGCAGCGCCATCCTGCGCGTGGCGGAGAAGCTGTGACCCGCTTCAACCTGGTCCTGCTGGCGGTTGCAGTGGCCTGCGCCCTCGGCGCGGTGACCGCCCAGCATCATTCGCGCGTGCTGTTCGTGGAACTTGAGCGCGAGCAGGCCGGGGCCCGCCAGCTCGAGGACGACTGGGGAAGGCTGCAGCTCGAGCAGAGTACCTGGGCCATGCACCAGCGCATCGAGATGGTGGCCTCGCAGCGTCTGCGCATGCGAGTCCCTCCCGCCTCGCGGGTGCAGATCATCGATCCGGCCGCTGCGGCCGGCGAGGCGGCACGGTGAGTCCCGACACCCATCCACAGCTGTCGCTCAAGCTGCCTGTCTGGCGCACGCGCTTCGTGCTGTTCTGTCTGTTGCTCGCCTTCTTGGGCCTGGCGGTGCGCGCCGGCGTGCTCCAGGGCATGGAGCGTGGCCGCCTGCAGGCCCAGGGCGAGATGCGCTACGGACGCGTGCTGGAGATGCCGGCGCACCGCGGCATGATCACCGACCGCCACGGCGAACCGCTGGCGGTGTCCACGCCAGTCGAGTCGGTGGCGCTCAGCCCCTCCAAGTTCGAGATCACGGCCGAGCAGCGGGGGCAACTGGCACGCGCGCTCGATATCGATCGGGCGGAGATGGATCGTCGGGTCGAGGCGGGTCGCAAGGGTTTCGTCTATCTCAAGCGCCACGTGCCGCCGGAAGTTGCGGCGCGGGTCATGCAGCTCGGCGTCCCGGGCGTGCTGAGCCAGCGCGAACACCGTCGCTACTACCCCTCGGGAGACGTGCTCGCCCACATTGTCGGTTTCACCGACGTGGATGACCGCGGGCGGGAGGGCGTCGAGCTCGCCTATCACGATTGGCTCGCTGGCGTGCCGGGCAGCCGACGCGTGATCCAGGACCGCCGCGGCCGCGTGATCGAGGACGTGGCCAGCGTGCGCGCGCCACGCCAGGGCCGGGACCTGGCGCTGTCGATCGACCTGAAACTGCAATACCTCGCCTACCGCGAATTGAAGAATGCCGTGGTGACGCACCGGGCAAGGGCCGGCAGCGTGGTGGTGCTGGACGTTGCCACCGGAGAAGTCATGGCACTGGCCAACTTTCCCACCTACAACCCGAACAATCGCAGCAATTATGAAACCGGCCGGGCACGCAACCGGGCCCTGGTGGACCTGTTCGAACCCGGGTCCACGCTCAAGCCCTTCACCGTGGCCGCGGCACTCGACGCCGGGCTCTACCGTCCCGAGTCCGTCATCGACACCACGGGCGGTGCGTTGATGGTGGGACGGCATACCATTCGTGATGTGCATCCTGCTCAAATGCTGTCGGTTTCCCAGGTGATCCAGCGTTCCTCCAACGTCGGGACTGCGCGCATGGCCCTGGCGCTGCCGCCGAAGCAGTTGTGGCGGGTGCTGTCCGAGTCCGGTTTCGGCACGGTGCCGCGCATGGGTTTTCCCGGGGAGGCCCGTGGCAGTCTGCGCGACCCGGGGGTGTGGAAGCCCATCGAGCAGGCCACCATGAGCTACGGCCATGGCATTTCGGTCAGCCTGATGCAGTTGGCCCGTGCTTACACCATCTTCTGTGGCGACGGCGAACTCATGCCGCTCACCCTGCTCCGCCGGGTCGAGCCGGTCGCCGGGGTCCCGGTGATATCGCCCGCGACCGCGCTTGCCATGCGCGACATGCTCCAGCTCGTCACCCAGGCGGGAGGCACTGCGCCCAAGGCCCGGATCGCGGGTTACCGCGTGGCAGGCAAGACCGGTACCGCGCACAAACTGGTGAACGGCAGGTACGCTCCCGACCGCTACGCCGCCTCCTTCGTCGGCTTCGCCCCTGCGAGCGATCCGCGCCTGATCGTGGCGGTTCTCATCGACGAACCCAGCGCCGGCCAACACTACGGCGGCCAGGTCGCGGCCCCGGTGGCCGCCAGCGTGCTGTCCGGCGCCCTGCGGGTGCTGGCGGTGCCGCCCGACCAGCCGCTGCCCCGGACACCGATGCCCGAAGTGCTCGACGACATCGCAGAGGAAGTGTGAGCGGGCTCCGCTTCGATCCGGCCGTGTTCGCCGCGCTCGGCCTGCAGCCGCGCGCCGTGAGCCTGGACAGCCGCGCCGTGCAACCGGGCGACCTGTTCCTGGCCTTTCCCGGAGATGGTGGAGACGGCCGTACGCACATCGCCCAGGCCCTGGCCAGAGGTGCGGCGGCGGTGCTTTGGGAGGCCGCGGGATTTGAATGGAACCCGGTATGGCGCGTTCCCAATGCCCCGCTGCCGGGCTTGCGCCGTCTCGCCGGCGAGGTCGCGGCGCAGGTCTATGGCCACCCGGCCGGAGAGCTCCATATCGCCGGGGTCACCGGCACCAATGGCAAGACCTCCTGCAGTCACTGGATCGCCCAGGCCATGACGGTCTGCGGGCGACGCACCGCCGTGCTCGGCACCCTGGGCAACGGCTTCCCGGGAGCGCTGGCGCCGGCCACCCACACCACGCCGGACCCGGTCAGTCTGCAGCGCGAACTGCGCCGGCTGCGTGATCTGGGTGCCGAGGCGGTTGCGATGGAGGTGTCCTCACATGCCCTGCAGCAGGACCGCGTGGCCGGAGTCTGCTTCGAGACGGCGCTGTTCACGAATCTGACCCGGGATCACCTCGACTATCACGGCGACATGGCGAGCTACGGTGCGGCGAAGGCGCGGCTGTTCGACTGGCCGGATCTGGCCAACGCCGTGATCAACGCTGACGACCGCTTCGGTCTCGCACTGGTCGACCGTGCCGCCCGGACCGGTGCCCGGGTGCTCAGCTACGGTCTGGGCCATGGCGACATCGCCGGCCACGATCTGAGGTTGTCGCTGCAGGGCATGGAACTGCGGGTATCCACGCCCTGGGGTACGACCGTGCTGCGCAGCGGGCTGATCGGCGGCTTCAATGCCAGCAACCTGCTGGGCACCCTCGGCGTTCTGCTCGCCGGCGGGCTGCCGCTGGAGGACGCCGTCGGGGCTCTGGCACAGGCCCGTCCCGTCGCCGGGCGGATCGAGCTGCTTCAGCGCCCCGGCGCGCCGCTGGTGGTGGTGGATTACGCGCACACGCCCGATGCCCTGGAAAAAGTGCTCGAGACCCTGCGCGAGCTGGTCGGGCACGAGCCCGGCGCGCGCCTGCTGTGCGTGTTCGGCTGTGGTGGTGATCGCGATCCCGGCAAGCGGCCATTGATGGGCGGCATCGCCACCCGTCTCGCCGACCTCGCCATCGTCACCAGCGACAACCCGCGCGACGAGGATCCGGCGGTCATCGTGGCGCAGGTGGTGACGGGTGCCGGGCCCAATCACGAGGTCTGCATCGATCGGACCGAGGCCATCACCCGCGCGCTGTCGCTGGCGCGTCCCGGTGACGTGGTGCTGATCGCCGGCAAGGGCCACGAGACCACACAGGAGATCCGCGGAGAAAAGTACCCTTTCGACGATCTGGCGGTCGCCTGCTCCTTACTCGACGGAGGCGCCGGTGTTTAGGCTCTCGGAACCCGTCTGTGCCCTGCACGCCCGGCGTCTGGGGCCGGACCGCGAGGTGTCGCGGGTGACCACCGACAGCCGCGCGGTGCAGCCTGGCGATCTGTTCGTGGCGCTCCCCGGAGAGCGCGTCGACGGTCACGGCTTCGTTGCCGCCGCGCTGGAGGCGGGGGCCGCGGGGGCGCTGGTGACGCGGGCCGATGTGGCCGGCGTGGATGCCCCGCTGCTGCTGGTTGAGGACACCCGCCTGGCGCTGGGGCGCCTCGGCGCCTGGTGGCGCGACCGCTTCGATCTCCCCGTCGTGGGTGTCACGGGCAGCAACGGCAAGACCAGCGTCAAGGAGATGGTGGCGGCCATTCTTCGCGAGCACGCCGGTCCGGAGGCGGTGCTGGCCACCGAGGGCAACCTGAACAACGATCTCGGCCTGCCACTGATGCTGCTGCGCCTGCGGCCGACCCACCGTTACGCGGTGCTGGAGATGGGCATGAACCACCTCGGCGAGATCCGCGTGCTCACCGGCATGGCGCGGCCGTCGGTCGCGGTGATCAACAACGCCGGCACCGCCCATATCGGCGAGGTCGGCTCGCGCCACAACATTGCCGTCGCCAAGGGCGAGATCTTCGAGGGGTTGGCTGAGGGAGGTGTGCGCGTGCTCAACGCCGACGACGCCTTCTGCGACTACTGGGCGGGCCTACGGCCTGAACTGCCGGTGCTGCGTTTCGGTCTCGACGCCCCGGCCGAGGTGTCGGCCCGTCAGGAGTTGCTGGCCGATGGCGCCCGCCTTTGGTTGCGTCTGCCCGGTGGAGACGTAGAGGCGCAGCTGCAGGTCCCGGGTCTGCACAACGTCCGCAATGCCCTGGCGGCAGCCGCGGTCGCCACCGCGCTGCAGGTCCCACCCGCCACCATCGCCCGCGGGCTCTCCGGCTACCGGGGAACGCGCGGCCGCCTGCAGCCCGGGGACGGTGTGGGTGGTTGCCGGGTGGTGGACGACAGCTACAACGCCAATCCGGATTCCGCCCGAGCGGCGATCGCCTGGCTGGCCGGGTTGCCGGGTCGCCGCGTGCTCGTCCTGGGCGATATGGGGGAACTGGGTGCCGACGGGCCGGCGCTGCACGCAGAGGTCGGGGCCTGCGCCCGTGATGCGGGGGTGGACGCGCTCCATGCTCTGGGCGAACTCAGCCGGCACAGTGTCGCCGCCTTCGGAGTCGGGGCGTTGCACCACGAGGCCCCGGCCGCCCTGGTGGCGGCGCTGCGCGAGGCCTGCCGACCGGACACCACCATCCTGGTCAAGGGATCGCGCTTCATGCGCATGGAGCGCGTGGTCGGCGCGCTGACGGGCGGCACGTCCGCCGGGAGTGATCACTGATGCTGCTCGCGCTCGCGAATTGGCTGGCCCAGGACGTGCGGGCTTTCGGCGTGCTGAACTACCTGACGCTGCGGGCCGTGCTGGCCACCATGACCGCGCTGTTCATCTCGTTCATCATCGGTCCGGCCATGATCCGCCAGCTCACGGCCTACAAGATCGGCCAGGCAGTGCGCGACGACGGACCTCAGACACACCTCGCCAAGGCGGGCACGCCCACCATGGGCGGTGCCCTGATCCTGGTGGCCATCGGCGCGACCACGCTGTTGTGGGCCGACCTGTCCAACCGGCTGGTCTGGCTGGTGCTCGCGGTAACCCTGGGCTTCGGCGTGGTTGGCTGGGTGGACGACTATCGCAAGGTGGTGTATCGCAACCCGAAGGGCCTGCCGGCGCGCTGGAAGTACTTCTGGCAGTCGGTCATCGGGCTGGCGGCCGCCCTCGTGCTGGCCTACTCGTCGCTGCCAGCCCAGACCGAGTTCATCGTTCCGTTCTTCAAATACGTCGCGTATCCGCTCGGCACCCTGGGTTTCGTTGTGCTGTCGTATTTCGTGATCGTCGGCACCTCCAACGCGGTCAACCTCACCGACGGACTGGATGGGCTGGCCATCCTGCCCACCGTGATGGTCGGCAGCGCCCTCGGGGTGTTCGCCTACGTGGCTGGAAACGCCGTGTTCTCGCGTTACCTCGGTTTTCCCTTCATCCCCGGCGCCGGCGAACTGACGGTGTTCTGCGGCGCCCTGGCGGGTGCGGGTCTCGGGTTTCTGTGGTTCAACGCCTACCCGGCCGAGGTGTTCATGGGTGACGTCGGCGCCCTGGCCTTGGGTGCGGCCCTGGGCACGGTGGCCATCATCGTGCGCCAGGAGATCGTGCTGTTCATCATGGGCGGGGTGTTCGTGGTCGAGACCCTGTCCGTCATGTTGCAGGTGGCGTCGTTCAAGCTCACCGGCCGGCGCATCTTTCGGATGGCGCCGCTGCACCATCACTTCGAGCTCAAGGGCTGGAAGGAGAATCAGGTGGTGGTGCGGTTCTGGATCATCACGATGCTGCTGGTGCTGTTCGGCCTGTCCACCCTGAAGCTGCGATGACCCCGGCCCTGCGCGACCGCCGCATCCTCGTCCTCGGCCTCGGCGTGACCGGGCTGTCGATGGCACGCTGGCTGCACGCCCGCGGTGCGACGGTGTCCGTGGCAGATTCACGGGCGGCGCCTCCCAACGTCGACACCCTGCACGCCGAACTGCCTGGGGTTCCGGTGGTCACGGGGCCCTTCCGGGCGGAGACCTTTCGCGGAATCGACATGCTGGCGGTGAGCCCCGGGGTGCCGCTGTCCGACCCGTATATCCGCCGTGCCCTGGCGGCCGGCGTGCCCGCGGTCGGAGATATCGAGCTGTTCGCCTTCGGCCTGGACGAACTGGCGGCCGTCCGTGGCGTTCCGCGCCCGGCGATCCTCGCGATCACCGGGTCCAATGGCAAGAGCACGGTCACGGAGATGACCGGCGCCGCCTGCCGGACCGCCGGATGGGAGACGCTGGTGGCTGGCAACATCGGCCTGCCGGTGCTCGACGCCCTGGCATGGATCGAGATCGGCGCGCATCCGATGCCGCAGGCTGTGGTGCTCGAACTGTCCAGCTTCCAGCTCGAGACCACCGCCTCGCTGCGGCCGGATGCCGCGGTGGTGCTCAACGTGTCGGAAGACCACCTCGACCGCTACGAGGGGATGGCCGAGTACGCGGCGGCAAAGGCCCGGGTGTTTCTTGGCGCCGGCATCGTCGTGGTCAACCGCCTGGATGACTGGACCACCGGCATGGTGCCGGCCGGTACCCAGGCCTGGACCTTCGGCCTGGACCGTGCCCCGGGGCCGCGCCACTGGGGCCTGCTCCGCCACGCTGGCCGTGACTGGGTCGCCGAGGGCGAGCGGCCGGTGTTCGACCCCGCCACACTGCAGGTCGCGGGTCTGCACAATGCCGCCAACGCCATGGCGACACTTGCTCTGGCGGCTGCCGCGGGTGTTCCGGAGGACGCGGTGGTGCAGGCCCTGCAGGCCTTCGCCGGGCTGGCCCACCGGGTGGAGTTCGTCGCCGAGGTCGATGGCTGCCGCTACTACGACGATTCGAAGGGCACCAACGTCGGCGCGACAGTGGCCGCGCTTGCCGGCCTGCCGCAACCGGTGGTGCTGATCGCCGGCGGCGACGGCAAGGGCCAGGACTTCACGCCGCTGGCGGCGGTGGCGGCTGCGCGCGCCAGGGCCGTAGTGCTCATCGGGCGTGACGCGCCGCGCATCGCCGAGGTCCTGGCGTCCGTCGGTGTGCCCGTCGTGAAGGCCGCGGACATGGACGATGCGGTGCGTCGTGCCGCCGCCGCTGCGCGCCCGGGCGACGCGGTGTTGTTGTCGCCCGCCTGCGCCAGCTTCGACATGTTCCGCAACTACCAGCACCGGGCGGAGGTGTTCCGCGCGGCGGTGGCGCGTCTTCAGGAGGTCAGGGCATGCTCGGCCTGACCTCCGCGCCCGGACTGCGCCCTGTGGCCCCCCTGGACGAATCGCTGGCCTGGTCGGCGGTCCTGCTGCTCGCCATCGGTCTGGTGATGGTGTACTCGGCCTCCATCGCCACCGCCGAGGCGTCGCGGCTTACCGGCTTCGATGCCACCTACTATCTGGCGCGTCATGCCGTGTTTCTCGGTGTCGGCCTGGTGGCCGCCGCCGCCACCTTCCGGGTGCCGATGCGCTGGTGGCAGCAGTCCGCGCCCTTTCTCTTCATGTTCGCCGCCTTCCTGCTGCTGATCGTGCTGATCCCCGGCGTGGGACGGGTGGTGAACGGCAGCCAGCGCTGGCTGCGCTTCTTCGGTCTGGGCTTCCAGCCTTCCGAGCTCGCCAAGCTTGCGGTGGTGCTCTACGCCGCCGACTACACAGTGCGCAAGGCGGCCTTCATGGGCAGCCTGCGCAAGGGCTTCCTGCCGATGGCTGGCGTGATGCTGTTCGCCGGCACGCTGCTGCTTATGGAGCCGGACTTCGGTGCCTTCAGCGTCATTACCATCATCGCCATGGGCCTGCTGTTCCTCGGCGGCATGAACTGGCGTCTGTTCGCGGTTCTCGTGGCACTGCTGGTGGCGGGCTTCATGGTGCTGATCCTGATCGCACCCTACCGGCTGGCCCGCGTCACCGGCTTCCTCGACCCGTGGAAGGATCCGCTTGGCTCGGGCTACCAGCTGACCCACTCGCTGATCGCGTTCGGTCGCGGTGAACTGTTCGGCGTCGGCCTCGGGGCCAGCGTCGAGAAACTGTTCTATCTGCCCGAGGCCCACACCGATTTCCTGCTGGCGGTGATCGCCGAGGAACTTGGCTTCGTCGGCGTGGCGACCGTGCTCGCCCTGTTCGTCTGGCTGGTGACCCGCGCCTTCGCCGTGGGCCGTCAGGCGGCCCGCCTGGAGCGTTATTTCTCCGCCCTGGTGGCCCAGGGCATCGGGCTGTGGATCGGGGTGCAGGCCCTGATCAACATGGGCGTGAACATGGGGGTGCTCCCGACCAAGGGCCTGACCCTGCCGATGCTGTCCTTCGGCGGCACCGGCATCGTCGTCAACATGGCGGCGCTGGCCATCCTGCTGCGCGTGGACTACGAGAACCGCCAGATGATGATGGGGAGGCCGGCATGAGCGCTGCGGCCACCGGTCGCACCCTGCTGGTGATGGCGGGCGGTACCGGCGGACACATCATGCCGGCATTGGCGGTGGCCGAAGAGATGCGCCGCCGCAGCTGGCGCGTGGTCTGGCTCGGATCGCGCCAGGGGATGGAGGCCGGTCTGGTGCCGCGTCACGGCCACCCGATCGAGTTCATCCGGTTCGCTGGTCTGCGCGGCAAGGGAGTGGCGCGCGCCCTGATGCTGCCCCTCAACCTGCTGGTCGCGCTGGTGCAGTGCGTCGGCGTGATCCTGCGGGTGCGCCCGGACGCGGTGCTGGGCATGGGCGGCTACATCTCCTTCCCCGGAGGCGTCATGGCGGCGCTGCTGCGCCGTCCCCTGGTGCTGCATGAGCAGAACGCCATCGCCGGCCTCGCCAACCGTGTGCTGGCCCGGCTGGCCAGACGACGCATGACGGGCTTTCCCGACGCCCTGCCGCGTTCGACCTGGTGCGGCAATCCGGTGCGCGCTGCCATTGTGGCGGTGTCAGAGCCTGAGGTCCGTTTCAAGGACCGCAGCGGGCCGCTGCGACTGCTGGTGATGGGCGGCAGCCTGGGCGCGCAGGCGCTCAACGAGGTCGTGCCGAAGGCGTTGGCTCTGCTGCCCCAGGAGTTTCGCCCCCGGGTGCGCCACCAGGCCGGGGAGCGCCACCTCGAGGTGCTGCGCCGCAACTACGCAGAGGCTGGAGTCGACGCCGACTGTGTGGCCTTCGTCGAGGACGTCGCGGCTGCGCTGGGCGAGGCCGACTGCGTGGTGTGCCGGGCCGGAGCGCTGACGGTGGCCGAGTTGGCGGCCGCCGGCGTGGCGGCGGTGCTCGTGCCCTTTCCCCATGCGGTGGACGACCACCAGAGCGCCAACGCCCGCTTTCTCTCGGACGCCGGGGCCGCGTTGCTGGTGCAGCAGCGCGACCTCACCGCCCAGGGGCTGGCCGCCATCCTGGGCGGCTTCACCCGCGACACCCTGCTCGCCATGGCGCGCAAGGCACGCGCGCTGGCGCGTCCGGACGCCGCCCGCCAGGTGGCGGACGCCTGCGCCGAGGTGGTTGGAGCATGAGGCCATGAGACACAAGGTCAAGCGTGTGCATTTCGTGGGCATCGGCGGCGTCGGCATGAGCGGTATCGCCGAAGTCATGCTCAACCTCGGCTACCAGGTGAGCGGCTCGGACCTGTCCGATGGGGCGGGTATCGCCAGGCTGCGCGCCGGGGGTGCGACCATCCACATCGGGCACGCTGCGGCGAACGTCGAGGGCGCGGATGCTGTGGTGATCTCCACCGCGGTCAAGCCCGACAACCCGGAACTGGCGGCCGCCCGCGCGCAGCGCGTGCCCGTGGTGCCGCGTGCCTTGATGCTGGCCGAGCTGATGCGTCTGAAGCAGGGCATCGCCGTAGCCGGAACCCACGGCAAGACCACGACCACCAGCCTCGTGGCCAGCATTCTTGCAGAGGCCGGCATGGATCCCACCTTCGTCATCGGCGGGCGGCTCGAGGCCGCTGGGTCCAATGCGAAGCTCGGGCAGGGCGAGTTCCTGGTGGCGGAGGCGGACGAATCGGACGCCTCCTTCCTGTATCTGCAGCCGGTGCTGGCGGTGGTCACGAACATCGACGCCGACCACATGGAGACCTACGGCCACGATTTCGCGCGGCTGCGCCAGGCGTTCGTCGAGTTCCTCCAGCACCTGCCTTTCTATGGCATGGCGATCCTGTGCGTCGACGACCCGAATGTGCGCTCCATCCTGCCCATCGTGGCGAAGCCGGTGACGACCTACGGCCTGTCGGAGGATGCGCAGGTCCGCGCCACCGACGTGCGCGCCGACGACGGTCGCATGCACTTCTCCGTGCACCTGCCCGCCAACGGCGTACCCGCGGGACGTCTCGAGGTCACCCTGAACCTCCCCGGGGTGCACAACGTGCTCAATGCCCTCGCCGCCATCGCCGTGGCGCGCGAGGTCGGCGCGCCCGACGATGCCATCCTGCGCGCGCTGGCCAGCTTCCGTGGCGTGGGCCGCCGTTTCCAGCGCTACGGTGACATCGCACTCCCGGGCGGTGGCCATTTCACCCTGGTGGACGATTACGGTCACCACCCCGTGGAGATGGCGGCGACGCTGGCTGCGGCGCGCGGCGCCTATCCCGATCGCCGCCTGCTGCTGGTGTTCCAGCCCCACCGCTACACTCGCACGCGCGACCTGTTCGAGGATTTCGTCAAGGTTCTGTCCTCGGTGGACACGCTGTTGCTGACCGAGGTCTACGCCGCGGGCGAGTCGCCCATCGTGGCGGCCGACGGGCGTTCGCTGGCGCGGGCGGTCAGGGTCCAGGGGCGCGTCGAGCCGGTCTTCGTAGAGGACTGGAAGGACCTCCCGGAGGCCGTGACGTCGCTCGCGCGCGACGGCGACGTCGTGGTCACCATGGGCGCAGGTTCGGTCGGGCAGGTGCCCGGCCTCATCGCCGCCCGGGCGCAGCACTGAGCATGGACATGACCGAAGCCCTAGCCCTCCTCGCATCCGGCCTGCGCGGCGAACTGCGTCTCGGCGAGCCGATGCGCCGGCACACCAGCTGGCGCGCCGGTGGAGCCGCCGAGCGCGCCTACCTGCCGGCCGATCTCGAGGACCTCGCCGACTTCCTGCGCCGGGTCGACCCGGCCGAGCCCCTGCACTTCGTCGGCCTGGGCAGCAACCTGCTGGTGCGCGACGGCGGCCTGCGCGGTACTGTGGTGTTCACCCACGGCGCCCTGAGCCGCCTCGAGCTGCAGGGCGACGGTCGGCTGTACGCCGAAGCGGGCGTGGCCAGTCCCAAGGTCGCGCGTCAGGCAGCGGTGCACGGGCTCGAGGGCGCGGAGTTCCTCGCCGGCATCCCTGGGACGGTGGGCGGCGCCCTGGCCATGAACGCCGGCTGCTACGGCACCGAGACCTGGGAGCGCGTCGAACGTGTGCTGGTGCTGGATCGCAGCGGAGGCCTGCGGCAGCGCCCGAGTGCCGACTTCGACATCGGTTACCGCCACTGTGCGCCGGCCGCGGGCGAGCGCGGCGAGGAGTGGTTCGCCGCCGCCTGGTTCCGCTTTGCCGCCGGCGACGGCGAGGCCGCGCGCGGCCGCATCAGGGAATTCCTGTCGCGGCGCATCGCCAGCCAGCCGCTCAACCAGCCCAATGCCGGGTCGGTGTTCCGCAATCCGCCGGGAGACCACGCGGCGCGGCTGATCGAATCCTGCGGGCTGAAGGGCCGGCGCGTCGGCGGGGCCGAAGTGTCTCGCAAGCACGCCAATTTCATCGTCAATGCCAGCGACGCCTCGGCCGCCGACATCGAGCGACTCATCCACGAGATCCAGGACACGGTCCGCAGCGAGACAGGCGTCTGCCTCGAGGCGGAGGTTCGGATCGTCGGAGACCCGGCCCAGTGACCCGCGCATCCGCTTTCGGCAAGGTGGCCGTGCTCCTCGGGGGGCGTTCCGCGGAACGCGAGATCTCCCTCCTGTCCGGCAATGCCGTGCTGCTGGCGCTCCAGGACGCGGGCGTCGATGCCCACGCCTTCGATCCGGCGCAGCGCGACCTGCACGAACTGC
>JBILUV010000358.1:0-3359 GCA_044370825.1 Burkholderiales bacterium
GGCGTGCGACAGCTGCGGCCCCTGGTTGGCGAAGTCGATGAAGTCCGGGTCCTCGGCCATGGCCAGATAGCTCGGGGAGGCACTGAACGCCTGCCGCAGGTGGCGGCGATCGCACCCGGGTCAGATCGATGCGGAATTGCCCGTCCGTGGGTACGCGCCGGAGGTGGCGGGTGCCCAGACCGAGCATGGCCACGGCCTTGTCGACGCTGGAGTGCGTCTCGTCGGAGGCGTAGAGGACCAGGGGTGCGCCATGGCCCTGCAGTCCGGTGGCGCGGGCCTCGTCACCGAGAGCGTGGTCGCGCGCAGCCGTGAGCCCGATCATGTTGGCCATCGAGCCGCCGCTGGTGATGATGCCGGAGGCGGTGTCCGGCAGTCCGAACAGGTCCGCGAACCAGCGCAGCACCCCCCTCGACTGCGTTCGCCCCGGGCGAGAGGTGCCAGAGATTGCAGTTCTGGTTCAGCAGCGCCGCGACGTGGTCGGCGCAGGGGCTGAGGTCGTTCGGCGACGGCTGTACGTAGGGCAGGAAGCGCGGATGAGCCGTGTGCGTGGAGTTGGGGACGATCACCTGCTCCAACTCACCGAACAGCGAGGCCAGTGACTGTCCCACGCGCGGCAGCGGTTCGGACATGAGCGCGCGCAGAGCGACGCGGTCTATCGCCGGGTGCACCGGCCGATGCGTCAGGCTGTCATGGTAGCGGCGGGTGAATGCGGCAAGCCACTGCTCGGCTTCGGCGTGTTGGTCCGGGCTGAACAAAAGACTGGGCATGGCGGACGGGGCAGGAGTGGACCCCTGCAGCATAACGTGAGCGGATGAGCGGCCAATTCACGGTCATGCTCATGGCCGGGCTACACCCAACCACGCTTCAGGCGTTGTCCCGAGGCCTGATTACAGACACGCCCTCGACCGGGGAACGCCGTACGCGTATCCCGCGGCAGAGCGTCGGCGGTCTTGTCGTGCAGAGGTGCGGGCTCAGGCCCCGCGGCGGCGCGACATCACCAGAGACAGAAACGCGAGCCCCACGCCCAGCATCGCATAGCTCCCGGGCTCGGGAATGGGGGGCGGCGGTGCTGCAAAGCCGGTCACCCGAACCACCTTGTTGCCACCGCCGAAGGTGGAGAACATGAAATCACCCGTGACGGGGTCGATGGCCGCACCTTCGGCACCGCTGAGACCGCCCACGAGGACGCGGAGGGTGGATGCCACCGGATCCCCCTGGGCATCGGTTTCGTAGGCTACCACCCGGCCCGCGCCGTATTCCGACACCAGAACGCTCTGGTTCGCGAACAAGGGGGAACCCATCGGCACGTAGACGGCCCCTTCCAGTCCACCACTGAGTTGGACTTCGCCGAACGAGGAGCCGAAATCATAGGTGCCGGAACTGTCGGAAGCGAGCGAATAGGGCAGTGTCTCCCAGGTGTTGGCGTTGTAGGAGAGCACCTTGAGTTGGCCGGCGCCGTTGTAGCCCGCAGGAACGAAGACCAGCGACCCCACGGAGCTGTTGATGCCGTTGCCAGTGACGGTCGTAATGCGGTCGGGCACCGTGCTCGCGGGCTTGATCTGACCGATGGTGTTGTTCGAGTAACCGGTGAAGAAAAGCACACCACCGGGCCCGAAGGTCAGGCCGCCGTCGATGTTCGGGGCCGTGGCGTACAGGGTGGCCGTACCGAGCCCCGTGATCGCGCCACCCGGGTCCCGGGTGACCGGCACGCTGTAGATTGCACCCGCGGACTGGTTGGCGGCGCCGCCGATGAGCAGGGTGTTCGAATTAAGGAAGGTCAGGCCGCCAGCGGGGGCGGGCAGGCCCGAGACCGCGCCAAGATCCACGAGGCTGTAACTCGATGCGAAGTCCGGTCCGATCACCAATGCGGCCGCAGGCTTTGCAGCCAGCGTCAGGGCCAGCGCGGGGAAGGTGAACGCCACGGCGAAGCGGTTGAGTGCATTCATGACAGGTCTCCAGAGGAGGTTGAGTTGACGTCGGGGCTCCGGGAGGATGTGGTTCATCCACCTGACCCTGCAGCGTCTGTGTTTTCATGGACGATAGCGCCAGCGGGGGAGTCGCGCAACCTCGATGAGGTCGGTATGTGCCCATACCAAAGTATGTAATGGGCGGCTCTTTCGCTTCGATCACCCGCGGGGTGGTCGGCCGCCGACGGCGAAGCAATCGATCCGGCCAACCTGCGGGCGGGATGAAGGCCGGCGTTCAGATGCCCTGCCGATGGACGGGCGCAGCGTCGAGGGTCGGCTGAGCCAGCCTCGGCGCGCGCTGCCAGTCAGCTCGACGCCTGGCGCGCCGCTGGCAGGTCCACCGTCAACGACCATCGAGCGGCTACGCGCTCTGAACCCCCAGGGCCGGGTGATACCGGGGGAACCTCACGCTTTGGCGAAGGCGTAGGGCCCGCCGGCGGCCAGTGCCCGCTGGTAGGCGGGACGTGCCTGCATGCGCGCGACGTACTCCCGCACCCTGACGAGCCCTTCGGACGCGAGGCCGGCGTACGCGGCGAACTCGAGCGGGAAAAGCATCTGCACGTCGGCCGCGCTGAAGGCCTCGCCGGCGAGATGGGCACTGCGCCCGAGTTCGGCCTCGACGAGGTCGAGTTCGTCCCGGATCATGGCCTCCACCCGCTCCTGCACAGGTCTGGCGGCTTCTCCCACACGGGTGAGATACAGGCGCCCCACCAGATGCAGCATGATCGTTCCCTCGGCGAAGTGCAGCCAGTGGAGATAACGGATGTGCTCGGGTGTACCCCGCGGGGGGGCGAGTCGTCCGTTGCCGTGGCGCTCCACCAGATACTCCACGATGGCCCCCGACTCGGCGAGCACGAGGTCGCCGTCCTGGATGATGGGCGACTTCCCGAGCGGGTGAATCGCGCGCAACTCCGGCGGAGCGAGGTTGGTCTTCGCGTCGCGCTGGTAGCGCTCGATGCGGTAGGGGAGGTTCAACTCTTCCAGCAGCCAGAGGATGCGCTGCGATCGGGAGTTGTTGAGATGGTGCAGGACGATCACGGGTAGTTCCCCAATCGAGAAGCGAACCTGCTCCGTGCGCCATGCACGGAGCGCCGCCAGCCGGGATCCAATCCCGTAGCGCCGGTAGGTGTTTTTGGACGATACGCCAGGACGGTCGCCTTCTCAACGCTTCGCAGGAGGGTCATCGAGTCTGCGATCGCTGCGTGTCCGGTCGTAATGCGCACGGTTCGCGTTGGGTTCTGCGCCGGGTCTGGTTGGTCGGCGAACCTGGAATGTACAGTCTGTGCACAGACACAATTTACAAAAAAATGGACACATACATGGTGGACGGAAGCCAGCCGGGCTTTCCGATTGGGGTGGTGTGCCGGCTCACTGGGGTGGCTCAGGAGACGC
>JBILUV010000357.1:0-3359 GCA_044370825.1 Burkholderiales bacterium
AGGGCGAGAACGGGAGTGGCAAGACCAGCCTGCTGCGCATGCTGTGCGGCATCGGTCACCCGGATTGCGGCGAACTCCGATGGTGCGGCACGCCATTCCGCACCGGGCGCGACGCGCTGTTGCAGGACCTCGCCTACGTCGGGCACGTCAATGCCCTGAAGGACGACCTCTCCGTGCTGGAGAATCTGCAGTTCCACGCCAGGATCTCGGGTCTGGACGCCGGACGCGAGCTCATGCTTGCCGCTCTGGAGGAGGTCGGGCTGGGCGCGCGCGCCGACCTGCCGGCGCGTGTGCTGTCGCAGGGACAGCGGCGCCGGGCGGCGCTGGCGCGCCTGTGGCTCGCCGGGTCGCGCAGGCTCTGGATTCTGGACGAGCCCTTCGCGGCCCTCGATGTCGCCTCCGTGAGCCGGCTGGCAGGTCTCATCGACGCACGGGTGCGGGACGGCGGCATGGTCGTGCTGACCACGCATCAGGAGGTGGACCTGCCGCACGGCCGCACCCGCCGCCTGCGGCTCGGTCGCTGATCATGGCCGCGGCGCTCTGGGCCGTATTCCGGCGCGACGTCCTGCAGGCGTGGCGTCGCCGCGCCGACTGGCTGACGACATTCTTCTTCTTCATCATCGTGGTGAGCCTGTTTCCGCTCGGCGTCGGGCCAGAGCCGGGTCTGCTGCGCACCATGGCGCCCGGCATCCTGTGGGTGGCGGCGCTGCTGGCGGCCATGCTCTCCCTGCCGCGCGTGTTCGGCAGCGATCACGCCGATGGCACCCTCGAGCAGCTGGTGCTGACGCCCCAGCCCCTGGCCCTGCTCGTGTTGTCCAAGATCGCGGCCCACTGGCTGCTCTCGGGCGTGCCGCTGGCGCTCATGGCCCCTGTGCTCGGCCTGCAGTTCGGTCTGCCGGCGGAGGTTTTGCCGGTGCTGTTCCTCTCGCTGCTGCTTGGCACACCCTGTCTTTCGCTGGTCGGCGCGGTGGGGGCGGCCCTCACCCTCGGGGTCCGGGGAGGCGGGGTTCTCGTGGCCTTGCTGGTGCTGCCGCTGTACATTCCTGTCCTCATCTTCGGTGCCGGTGCGGTGGAGGCGATGGCCGAGGGAACCGGCGTCTCCGGGCATCTGTCCCTATTGGGGGCCTTGTTCTGTCTTGCCCTGGTGCTCGGGCCCTGGGCCTCGGCGGCAGCCGTCCGCGTGGCTCTCGAATGAGAACGGTCGCCCGGGTGTTGCCTCGCGGCCTGCGCGCCGGCTGTCGTCGGCCTCGTGTGTCGTCGGACGTCCAACATGGAGGCGCCGGTGGCCTGGCCCGGGGCCGCGCGCGGATGCCCGGCCTCCCGGGCCGGGTTACCCTTTGTCCCCTGATCTCATGAACTGGCTCAAATACTCCTCTCCGCAGACCTTCTACCCGCTGGCCGGCCGGCTCGTGCCCGTGTTCTGGACGCTCGCGGTGGTGCTGTGCGCCGCCGGTCTCTCCCTTGGGCTTCTCGTCGCGCCGACCGATTTCCAGCAGGGTGACTCCTACCGCATCATCTACATCCACGTGCCGGCGGCGTGGATGTCGATGTTCATCTACCTGGTCATGGCGGTCTGGGCGGCAACCGGTCTGGTGGTCAACACCCGGCTGTCCTCGATGATGGCGAGCGCGCTGGCGCCGACGGGAGCGCTGATGACGTTCATCGCGCTGTGGACCGGCGCCTTGTGGGGGCGCCCCACCTGGGGCACGTGGTGGGTCTGGGATGCACGCCTGACCTCCGAGCTGATCCTGCTGTTCCTGTACATCGGCTTCATGGCCCTGCATGCCTCGATCGACGAGCCGCGCCGCGCCGACCGGGCGGCGGCGATCCTCGCGATCGTCGGGGTGGTGAACGTGCCCATCATCTATTTCTCCGTCAAATGGTGGAACACCCTTCATCAGGGTGCCTCGGTCAGCCTCTCGCGCGCACCGTCCATGGCGACCACCATGCTGGCGGGCATGCTGATCATGGCCCTGGGTTTCTGGATGTACAGCATCGCGGCGGCCCTGACCCGGGTGCGCGGCATCATTCTCGAGCGGGAGCGAAACGCTGCCTGGGTCGGGACGGTCTGAGGGAAGGCATCTGGTTTGTAGCCGGTCCCGCGGCGTTGGCGGGGCCTCCGCAGTGACCGGCCGGTCGCGGCCGGTCGGGTTTCGAGAGGTGTGAAGGTGACGGTCTACTGGGACAGTGTCGGCAGTTTCCTGGCCATGGGTGGCTACGGGAGTTATGTGTGGGGCGCATACGGCGTGACGGCGGTGCTCCTCGTGGTCGAGGTGCTTCTGGTGCGGCGCAGGCACGGCCTGGCGCGGGCCATGGTGCGCCGCCTGGCCCGCCTCGGGAAGACGCGATGAAGCCCCGTCAGAAGCGTCTGGCCATGGTGGCTGGCGGGCTGGCCGTGCTCGGCATCGGTGCCGCGCTCATCCTGAACGCCTTCAACAGCAATCTGGTGTTCTTCTACAGCCCCAGCCAGGTGGCCGCCAACGAGGCCCCCTTGAACCGGAATTTCCGCATCGGTGGCATGGTCGAGTCAGGCAGCGTGCAGCGCCAGGCCGACGGGGTGAGCGTGCGTTTCGTCGTCACCGACACCGCCCGCTCCATCCCGGTGGTCTACACCGGCATCCTTCCGGACCTGTTCAAGGAGGGCAAGGGGGTGGTGGCCCAAGGCAAGCTGGGTGGTGACGGGGTGTTCCGCGCCAGCGAGGTGCTCGCCAAGCACGACGAGAACTACATGCCGCCCGAGGCAGCCGATGCCGTCGAGAAGGCGCGCAAGGCGGAGCAGGAGAGCCAGCGCACGCTGGTGATGCAGAAGAGCGGGGAGGCGAAGCCGTGATTCCTGAACTCGGTCACTTCGCGCTGATGCTGGCGCTGTGCATCGCCCTGGTCCAGGCGGTCGTGCCGCTGGTCGGCGCGGCCCGCAACGATGCGCGCCTGATGACCCTGGCCCGCCCGGCCGCCCAGGGCCAGTTCGTCTTCGTCGCCCTGGCATTCGGCTGTCTCGCCTGGTCGTTCGTGCACAACGACTTCTCGGTGGTGAACGTCGCCGCCAACTCCAATTCCAGCCTGCCGGTGCAGTACCGCTTCGCCGCCACCTGGGGCAGCCACGAGGGTTCGCTGCTGCTGTGGGTGTTCATGCTCACGCTCTGGATGACGGCGGTATCGGTGTTCAGCCGGAACCTGCCCCAGCCGGTGGTGGCCCGCATCCTGGCCGTCATGGCGCTGGTGAGCGCGGGCTTCCTGCTGTTCCTGCTGCTCACCTCCAACCCGTTCGAGCGCATGCTGCCGGGCGCCGACGACGGCCGCGACCTCAATCCGCTGCTGCAGGATCCGGGCATGGTTATCCATCCGCCGATGCTCTACAT
>JBILUV010000095.1:0-12225 GCA_044370825.1 Burkholderiales bacterium
ATGCTCACCGTCGAGCGCATCCTCAGCCGGGTCGGCCGTCGCGTCGACGAGTCCTCGCCTCTGGCCGATGCCCGCCTTCCCGACGGCAGCCGGGTCAACGTCATCATCCCGCCGCTCGCCCTCAATGGGCCGGTGGTATCGATCCGGCGCTTCAGTCGCGACATCGTCGACATCCGCGAACTGGTCAAGGGCGGCTCGCTTTCGGATGAGGCGGCCGATTTCCTGCGCCTCGCGGTGGAGGCCAAGCTCAACGTCGTGGTCAGCGGCGCGACCGGTGCCGGCAAGACCACCATGCTCAACTGCCTGTCCCAGGCCATCCCCGACACCGAGCGCATCCTCACCGTCGAGGACACGGCCGAACTCATCCTGCACCACGAGCACGTGGTGCGGCTGGAGGCGCGCCCGCCCAACACCGAGGGGCGGGGTGCGGTGACCATCCGCGACCTGGTGCGCAACGCCCTTCGGATGCGGCCCGACCGCATCATCGTGGGCGAGGTGCGAGGGGCCGAGGCCCTGGACATGCTGCAGGCCATGAACACCGGCCACGACGGCAGCCTCACCACACTGCACGCCAACAGCCCGCGCGACGCGCTGTCCCGGCTCGAGACCATGATGCTCATGGCCGATGTCGCCCTGCCGCAGCGCGTGCTGCGCGAACAGATCGCCTCGGCGCTGCAGCTGGTCGTGCACCTGTCACGCTTCACCGGCGGCCAGCGCGGCGTCAGCGCCATCACGGAAATCACCGGCATCGACACCGGCACCATCCTCATGCAGGACCTGTTCCGCACCCAGCGCGACGAGCGCGGCCGCCAGGTGTTGCGCGGATGCGGCCTGGTCAGCGGGCATCAGGACCGCTTCGAGGCCCAGGGCATCGCCCTCGACCCCCAGCTGTTCCGGGAGACCTGAGTTGTCCGGCACGAGCCTGTGGCTGCTGCTGCTCGCTGGCGTGCTGCTCGCCGCCGTGCTGCTGTGGTACCGGCACGAGAGCCGCGTCGACGCCGCCCGCGAGCGCCTGCTGGCCGGGGTATTCGACGAGCCCGCCGAGGAGGTGTCGCTTTGGAAGGACGCGCTGGACCTGCTGCAGGTCACGGCGCTGCAGGCCCTGCTGGAGCGCAGCCCCTTTACCCGCACCCTGCAGCGCCGGCTGCATCGCGCCGGCGTGCGCGCCGCCCTGCCGGCGGTGGTCATGGGGGCCGTGGCGGCATCGGCGGCTGGCGCCGGCATCGCCCACGCGGTGCTGGGCCAGCTGGCCGTCACGCTTGGCACTGCCGTGGGGGTCGTGGCCTTGGGCTGGCTCGGGCTGCGGGCGGTCGCCGCCTGGCGGGTGTCGCGTCTGGACGCCCAGATTCCCGCCTTCGTCACCCAGATGATCGCCTCGCTGCGCTCCGGCGGCACGCCGCTGGGCGCGGTGGTCAATGCCTCGCGCCACGCGCCCGTGCCGGTCGGCCCCGCCATGCTCGAGGTGGTGCGGGCCCTGGAGCTTGGCAGGCCGGCGGTGCAGGTCTGGCGCGAGTGGGCGGAGCGCTGGGGCAGCAAGCCCTGCCATCTGCTCAGCACCGGCATCCGCATCAAGTGGGAGACCGGCGGCGAGCTCAGCGGCATCCTCGAGTACGTCCTCGACGCCCTCGAGAGCCGGCGCCGCATGGACCTGCGCATCGCCACCCGCACCGCGCAGGCACGGCTGTCGACCTGGGTGCTGATCGCACTGCCCTTCCTGATCGGCCTGTTCACCTACGCCTTCAACCCCAAGCTCTACGACGAGATGATGGCCGACCCGATCGGCCAGAAGGCCCTGATGTTCACCGCAGCTCTCATGGTGGTGGGCTTCTTCTGGCTGCGCCGCATCGCGCGGCTGGACGAGTGAGCCCGTGAGCGCCGCCTTCGCCATCGTCCTGCTGGCCCTGGTCAGCGCCCTGGGGGGGCTCGTCTGGCTGCGCACCGGCCAGCGCCAGACCCTGCGCGAGCGCCTGCTGTTCGGTATCGCCGTCGAGGAGGCGCCCGAGGCGGCCGACCTGGCCGCCGGCGACTACGGCCTGAGCGGACGCCGGCGCTTCGCCTACCACACCGCCCGCTTCCTCCAGACCCTGCCGGGGCGCGGGCTGACCCTGGCGCTGGGGGCCGGCGCCGGCAACGTTGCCGCACTGGCGGGCGGGCTCTCCGCGGGGCAGGCTGCCGGCGCGGCCGCCGGCGCGGGCGTGCTCTCGCTGCTGGGGGTGCAACTGGTGCTGCGCGCCGGCCGGCGGCGCTTCGAGCGTGCCGTGCATCGCGAGCTGCCCAGCGCCCTGGAGCTGCTGGCCGCCATCATGGAAGGCGGGCTGGGCTTCGACGCCGCGCTCGAATACGTGCTCGCCGAGGCCGACCCGGAGCACCCGCTGTACTTCGATCTCGGCGTGGTGAGCGAGGCCATGCGCCAGGGGCGCCGCCGTGCCGAGGCGCTGCGGCTGTGGGTCACGCGCTGCAACATCGCGCCGGTGGCCGATATCTCGGCGGCCCTGATCCAGGCCGACCAGACCGGCGGCTCGCTCGGCAGCGTGCTGCACCACCACGCCCGCGCCATGTTCCGCGACAACGAGGCCGAGATCGAGCGCCGCGCCGAGCGCCTGCCGATCCGGATGATCATGCCGCTGTTCTTCACCATCTTCCCGGCCGTGTTCGTGGTGGCCGGGCTGCCGTCCTTCCTGCGCATCCTGCGGGTGTTCAGCGAGATCACCAAGGGCGCGGCGCGCGTCAGCGGGAGCGGCGGATGATCGACCGGCGCGAGCGTCTGGTGCGGGCCTCCGACGGCCAGCCCGTGGCCACCCGCCTGCTGCGCGCCGACCGCTGGCTGCACCGCCTGCGCGGCCTCATCGCCTACCTGCCGCTGGAGACGGGCGAGGCCTTGTGGATCGAACCCTGCAGCCAGGTCCACACCCACTTCATGGCCTACCCGATACACGCCGTCTTCCTGGACCTGGAAGGGCGTGTGCTGCGGGTGGTGGGCCCCTTGCCGCCCTGGCGCGTGTCGCCCCATGTGCGCGGGGCGCGCGTGGTGGTGGAGTTTTCGGCCGGGGCGCCGCTCGCGCTGGCCGTGGGGGAGCGCCTGCTGGCCGTCAGCGCGGCGCCCTGACCAGCGCGGGCGCCGGCGGGCAGGCCGTGCCCATGCCGCCGCCGGCGCGCAGCGCCGCGATCAGGTCGCGCGTGCGCGCCAGCGCGGGATCGAGATCGGCGCTGCGCGCGGTCAGTCTGTTCAGGAGGCCGTCCGCGGACTGCGGGTAGACCGCGACTGCGCGGGCGAGCCAGCGGCAGGCGTCGGCCTCCCGGCCCGCCAAGGCAAGGAAGGCGCCGTAGCGCAGCGCCAGCCTCGGGTTGGTGCGCCAGCGCAGCGTCAGTCCGTAGAGCGGCAGCACGCCGGAGGCCCGGCCTCGCTCCAGCGGGGTGGCGTCGGCGCGGATCGAATCCGCAATAGGCCCGAGGAATGGGTTGGCCCGGGCACGGCGGTAGCGCGCATCCAGCGACGCCAGCGTCTGCCCCGGCTCGCGCCACAGGCTGGCGATGTCGCGGTAGGTGTGCAGCGTGTGGCCCGCGAGGACCAGGCCCGCCAGCACCAGCGTCGCGGCCACCCCCTGCCACAGGCGCGCCGCCCGCAGCGGTAGCGCACGCGCCGACAGCAGCCCGGTCAGCAGCGCCGCCGGCCCGAGGAAGAAGGTGAACAGCGTGGGCAGATCCAGCAGCGAGCGCAGCGCCACCGGCGCCAGCATGCCCAGGAACAGCCAGCCCTCGGCCGAGCCGGCGGCGGCGCGCGCACCGCGCCACTGCAGCAGCACCAGCACCGCCAGCGCCGTCCCGCCGGCCAGCCCGGTCGTGGCCAGCAGTTGCAGCGGCAGGCTGTGGGCGTGGATGGTGTAGTCCATGAGCCAGGCGCGCTCGGCCAGCCTGAAGGCCGCCCAGGGGTAGCCGTCCGGGCCGTGGCCCAGCCAGGGCGCGTCGGCGAAGGCCTGCCAGGCGCGGGCCCACAGTTCCATGCGGCTGCCGAGCCCTGCACCGTCGCCGTAGGCCGTGTCCAGGCGGGTCAGGGTTCCGGCGCTGCCGCCCGCCAGGCGCGGCAGCAGCCACGCCAGGCCGAGGGTGAGCAGCAGCCACAGGCCCTGCCACAGCGGCAGCCGCCGGCTCCATGGCGCCGGCAACCGCCAGCGTGCCGCCAGCCCCAGCCCCAGGCCGAGGGCGAGCATGAGCAGAGGGGCGCGCGAGCCCGACACGGCCACCCCGGCGGCCATGGGCAGTGCCAGCGCCAGCGCCGCCACCGCCGGCAGCGTCTGCCGGGCCGCCAGCCAGGCCAGCGCTGCCAGCCCGATCACCAGATGGTCGGCGAACCAGCTCTGGTGGCGGATCGCGCCGCTCGCGGTGCCGCCCGGGTCCGGAGGGGGTACCAGGGGCGCCAGTGCCTCGGCCAGACCGAAGTGCTGCAGCAGGCCGATCAGGCCGGCCAGGCTGGCGCCGGTGGCCGTCCAGGCTGCCAGGGTGGTGGCGCAGTGCGCCGCCCCGAGTGTGGCCCTCAGGGTGTGGCCGGCTGCCATCAGTGCGGCGGTCCAGAGGGCGAGCGAGGCGTGGGCCACGGAGGGCTGGACGTAGGGCAAGGTCAGCGCCAGGGGCTGCAGCGCCAGCATTGCCGCCAGCGCTGCGAGGGCCACCGATTCCAGGGGCAGGGCGGTGAAGCGGCGCCCGGCCAGCAGGGCGCACACCCCCAGCCCGAGCACCGCGGCGAACCACTCGGGGAAGAAATGCGTCGATGGCTTCCAGGCCAGCGGCTGGACGAAGGGCAGCACCCACATCAGCCCGGCGCAGGCCAGGGCCCAGCGCGCCAGGCGGATGTCGCGCGGCATGCCGGCGGCCGGCGCAGCGTGCGTGCCGGGCTCGGAGGCTGACATCACAGCCCCGGTGTGGGGCGGCATGGGCGCATGCTCGTCCTGACGGTGCCGCGGGCGTCAGTCGATGGTGGCGCGTTCCAGTCCGCGCGCCACGCCGTTGATCACCTCCACCTGTCGGGTGTCGCGGCTGGCATGGGTGAACTGGCCGGGGTCCGGCCGGCCGGTCACGCGCTCGCGGTCCTGGAACGGCCGGTGCACCATGCGCAGGCTCTGGTTCGCCGCCACCGCCAGCGCCAGCACGTGGGCGTCCTGGGGCGCGAGCTGCACCACGAGGTACTGGCGGTTCGGCGGCAGGTCCTGGCGCGGCGGCCGGACGATCTCGACGTCCTCGGCGATGAGGGTGGCCACGGCGCCGTTCTCGATGCCGGGCGCCGGGGCGCGGCCGCGCTTGCGGGCCCCCGCGTTGGGATCGCCTGGCTGGTTGCCGCCGCCCTCCATGGTGTTGGCGCTGGCCGCCCGCCTGTCGTAGGCGCTGGTGCCCGTGCCCGCGCCGGGATAGGAGATGGCCAGGATGTCCACCCGGTCGCCGCCGCTGAGGAAGCCCGCTGCCCCCGCCACCCGCCCCATCTCCACCACCATGACCCGCATGCCCGGCTGCGCCATCCCGGAGAGGCCGGGCGGGGCCCCGGGCGGGCCGAGGTCGTCCTCGCGCAGATAGGTGCCGGCGGGCAGCTCGCGCGTGCTCACCCGGCCCATGATGCGGCCGTACTGCAGGATGGCGTTGGGCGGGATCTCGGCCGGCGGTGCGTACTGGGGCCGCAGCATCGGCCGCTTCATCAGCTGGCCCACGGGGATGTCGCGCGCCGTGACCGGCACCTCCACCCAGCCGGGGCGGCGCTCCGGCGCGCGCGTGCCGCGCGCCTCGGACGGTCGCAGCAGATACCAGGCGAGGGCCCCGGCCAGCACCAGGGCGAGGGCCAGGGCGATGCGGCGCTGGCGGCGGCGGCGCAGGCGGGTGGCGGCGGGGGCTTGGGCCATGGGGTTTCCTCTGGTGTGGGCGCGTCAGCAGGCCCGCAGGCTGCGCCGGCCGCTCATGGCGGCGGTGGGGGCGACGGTCGCGGTTTCATAACAGGCGAGGAAGGTGCGCTGGAACAGGCGCACGTTGCCCAGCCCGACCTCGGCGCCCAGCACGCCGCCCTGGCCGCCCGGGCCCAGGTCGAGCTGGGCCAGCGCATCGGGGGGAAGCGGGTCCTGCCAGTACACGAAGGGGAACTGCAGGAAGGAATAGAAAATGTGGCGGTAGCGCACCCGCAGCCGCAGGTCGCAGGCCAGGGGCGTGGCGTCGGCCGCTGACCAGCACACGTCCTCGGGCGCTGCCGCGGTGTCGCAGGGCTCCCAGGGGTCCTGCCCGCCCCGACCCGGGGCCACGCAGTCGAGCTCGAAGGTGGGCCTGGGCGAATCGGCCAGCGGCATCTGGAAGCCTGGCGAGTCCGGGTCGCTGTCCAGCACGGCCAGGCTCACCGTGTCGTCCACCGGGTCGTGGCGGCCGGGTAGGCGGTACAGCCGCGTGGCCTCGGCCGGGCTGCCGCAGTCGGTCTCGACGCCGTCGCCATCCAGGCAGCGCAGCTGATAGAGCGGGTAGAGGGCGCGGTTCAGCGGCGGCAGCGCCTCCACGAGCAAGGCCAGGCGGCTGCGGCCGGCCGGGTCGGTGGCGTCGCTGCCGGTGCAGGCGGTGGCGTCGATGGGCAGGGGATTGAACAGATAGATGGCGCTGCCCCCGCGGGTGACCGAGTCGGCCGGCAGGCCGTCGTCGTAGTCGCCCTCGTCCGGGCCGCAGGCCGGGCGGGTGAAGGCGCCAGTGAGGTGGTCGCCCAGCCCCACCTCGTCGCTGCCCGTCTCGTCGAAGGGGGAGCCGGTGATGGCGAAGCTGGCGCCGCCGCCGTTGTCGTAGATGCCGGCGCTGCCCACCGCCACAAGCCAGTGCTCGGCGCCGGTGCGGCCGGCCTCGGACAGGCGCCACCCCGCCAGGGCGGCGCTCACCAGCTCGATGCCGCCCGCGGTGAGCAGGGTGAGCAGCAGCAGCACGATGGCGAACTCGATCATCGCCTGCCCGGCGGCGCGCGGCCGCGCCGGCCTCAGGCGGCGCTGCGCCACAGCTGCCACAGGGCGACCGACCAGGCGCCGGCCGACAAGGCCACGCCGTAGGGCATGCGCACCGCGCCGGCGCTGCGCAGGTCCCAGCCGAAGTCGCGGAAGCCCGAGGCGTAGGCGGTGCGCGCCATGAGCGACAGGTTGGACCACAGCCGGCCGAGGCCGCCGTGCCGCCAGGACAGCCACAGCGCCCAGAGGCCGCCGAACAGCGCGCCGTTGAGCAGGGTGAACACCGCGCCGATGGGCCCGAGCGCGAAGCCGAACACCATCAGCAGCTTGACGTCACCGGCGCCCACCTGGCGCGCGGCGTAGCCCGGGCCGAGCAGCACCCCGCCCAGTAGCAGGCCGATGACGCTCCACCCCAGGGCGCGCGCCGCCGTGACCGGCGGCAGGGCCAGGAACAGCAGGGCGTGCAGCACCGCGGTGTAGACCAGGGACAGCAGCAGGGCGCGGTTGGGAATGCGGCGCGACTTCAGGTCGTGCCAGGAGCAGGCCAGCCCGAGCATGAGGACGCCGAGCGGCAGGGCAGTGGCGACGGCGGAGGGCTGGAGCATGGGAGGGGCGCGCGGTGCCTGCCGGCGGCAGGGTGTGGTCTCACGCCTGCCGGTGGAGCGGGAATCTGTTGGAATGATCGGATTTGACTACGGCTGCCCGGGTTGTGACCAAGGAGGTATTCCCGAATGCCCGCCTGCAAACCGCACCGCTTCGCGTGGTGCGAAGCGGTGCGCGCTACCTCCATTAACCGACTCGATGCCGTCTAGTGGCCGGAGTCGCGAGTCGTGTCTTAGGGGTTCGTGCCCCAACCGCCGTTGCCCGTACCGGCCTCGTAGATGGCCGAAGAGCCGAGTGTTGCCCCCATTTGATTGGTTCCCTCGAAGACTTGCTCACCCGAAAGGGCGCCATCGCCTTCCGTCGTGTTAACAAGTCCGTCCAAAGTGACGCGAACCTGAGAGCTTGCACCTCCCTCATCCGTCTCCCCACCGGGCAGGTGGTTCGCCATCCACGCGTACAGGTCGGCCGTCTTGTCGCCCAGAATCACCACGGCGATGTAGGACACGGCGGCGATGCCGCCGAGGGTCACGCCGTATTCGACCATGCTCTGGCCTTCTTCGTCCTTCAGGAATTTCATCAGGTTCATTTTTGCGTCTCCGAACAAAACCTCCCTCCGTGATCGATACGGCAGGGGAATCGGGAGTGGAACTCCCCCGCCACCGCGGCAGGTGCCGCGCTTCGTGGAGGGGAAAACCTGATGGTTCCGACGCACGGCCGGTCGGTTCCGGCGCTCACCCCAAGTGCGTACCGCCATTGTTCCGATCGGCCCGTTCGCGCCATAGGGCGATCCTTCCTCGCGTGGCGATGCGTGGTGCACCGGCGGGGGGTGAGTAAAGTGATGCGAAGGTGAGAAACGCACAGGACTGCACGATCTGCCATCGCGCGTGGCCGAGCTGACGCCACCGGACAGCGGTGGCTGCGGGGGGCGTTCGTGCCGTCCGCCTCGACTGTCCCGGATGTTTCACCACGCCGCCCCGGAAACCGGGCGGCGCACGGATGCCCATGGGGTCTGCAACGAGTTGGCCTCCGGTACGACTCGATCTGCCGGCCTCCACGGGCGCTGGCGGGTGCACTGCGGTCATGCTGCGCCACCGCGCCACCGCGCCACCGCGCCACCGCGCCACCGCGCCACCGCGCCACCGCGCCACCGCGGCGCGACAGCGGGCCGCGCTATTGGCCTGCTGCCCGATGCACAGCCGGCCGATCCATGCAGCTCGCCATCATCCATTGACCGGATGAGATCTCCCGGCTGGCTCTGTCAGCCCATCGACCTGTGGTCTTCACGGGGGTGAACGGGATTTATTCCGTTCGGGTAGTAGGGGTGATCGGCCTAAGGTGCTTCCGGACATTCCGTGCCCGCGATTCACGGCCCGGGGCGCGCGGCAGCCGGCGGCTCACCCGACCTGGCACGGTCGGGCCGGTTGCCAAGGAGACTCGACACGTGAGCATTCGCAACAGACGCCTGTCCCTGGTCATGGCTGCCGTGGCGGCGGCCCTGCTTGTCGCGGCGGGCATGGCAGTGCACCGCGAGCGGGAGCGCCGACAGGTCGAGAATCTGGTCGCGTCCGGTCGCGCCGCGCTGTCTGCCCGTGTGCCCGGGCGGGCACAGTGCGCCGCGGTGGTGGACTGGCTGCTGCCGCGCCTGGTGAGCCAGGGCGAGGGCGCCGCCGAGACCGCGTGGCAGGTGGTGGCGGACTGCGCCATGCTCGCCGGCCGCTGGGAGCAGGCCGTGACGGCCTGGCGGACGCTCGCCGATCGCGCGCCGCGCGAGTTGGGCCCGCAGCTCGGCCTGTCCCGGGCGCTCGCGCAGGCCGGGCAGCACGCGGCGGCGCTGGAGGCGGCGCGGCGCGCAGTGGGGCTGGAACCGCAGTCGTGGCGGGCGAAGCGCGCGCTCGGCCTGGCTGCGGCCGCCGGCGGCGACATCGAGGCCGCCATTGCGGCCCTCGAGCAGGCCCGGGCGCTCGCCCCCGGGCACGAGCAGGCGACGCTGGCGCGGCAACTCGACGATGTCATCGCACGCCGCGTGACGCCGCCGGCAGGCGTGGGCGCCGGCGGGCGGACAGCGCGCTGAGGGGCTTCGCCCTGCCCCGGGGCGGCTTCGGCGCGTCTTCAGTCGACGCCCGCGGTCTGCGGCTCAGCCGGCCTCGACCAGCGCCAGCACCCGCAGCGGGCTGCCGCTGCCCTGCTGGATCTTCAGCGGCGCGGCCAGGATCACCGCGCCGGTGGGCGGCAGCCGGTCGAGATTGGCCAGGCACTGCAGGCCGTAACGGCCAGCCCCGTGCATGAGCGAGTGGCAGGGGTAGGGTGGGCGCAGGTGGTAGGCCTGGCCGGCGTCGGTGCCGATGGCCTCGGAGCCGAAGCCGGTCACGTCGCGCTCCTCCACCAGGAAGCGCACCACCTCCGCGTCCGGGCCGGGGGTGTGCTGGCCGGTCTCGTCGTAGTTCTGGTATGCCGCGGGATCGGCGCGCTTCGACCAGTCGGTGCGCATCAGCACCCAAGCGCGCGGCGGGATGCGGCCGTGCCTCGCCTCCCAGGCCTGGACGAAGGGCACGGTGAGCAGGAAGTCGGCGTCACGCGCCACCTCGGCCGAGCAGTCGATGACGCAGGCGGGCGCGATGAAATGCTCCACCGGAATGGTGTCCACCGCGTTGTTGGGCAGGTCGCGGCCGCTGATCCAGTGGATGGGCGCATCGAAGTGGGTGCCGGTGTGCTCGCCGCAGGAGAAGTTGTTCCAGTACCAGCCCGGACCACGCTCGTCGTAGCGCGACACCTCCTCGATGCGGAACGGCCAGCACTGCCCGAACTCGGGCGGCAGGCTGATCTGCGGGAATTCCGGCGTGAGCGTCTGCGTGAGATCGATGACGCGGATGCGGCCGGTGGCAAGGGCGAGGGCGAAGGCGGCAAGGGGGGAGGACATGGAGGCGGATGGGCGAGGGTCGTCGAGGGTTCGGCCCGATTATCGGCGAAGGACGCAGCCACCCGAAGGCCAGCGACACAGTGCCGGGCGGCGGCTGACGCAGTCCTTCGACAATGGGATACTTAACAGCGTCATATGCGTCGGCAGGCGGTGCATCGCATCGAGGCGGGTCCTGCCGCCGCCGCGCTTCGCGTTGCTGCCGCGCTGCCATCGGCAGCCCGCATTTCCGGGAGGCTGCGTGACACGAGTCCGGTTGTTCGCGATCGCTTTGCTGGTGACGCTGCTTCCGGTCTGCGGATATCCGCAGGGTCAGGGGAACCGACTCGCCGCCAGACCTTCCACCGACCTTCCCTGGGTCACGCGGGGGGTCGAAGCGCCGCAGGTGACTTTCCGCACGTTCAGGAGCGATGCGGCAGGGACCGATGTGAGCTACCACGTCTACACGCCGGTGGCTTACGAGGCATCGCCGTCTGCACGGTTTCCAGTCCTGTACTGGCTGCATGGAACAGAGGGCGGGATCGGGCACATCCGGCCTGTCGCCCGCATGTTCCACACCGCGATTCGCGATGAGGGCGTGCCGCCGATGATCATCGTCTTCGTCAACGGATTGTCGAAGCGGCTGTGGACCGATTCGAAGGACGGGCGCGCACCGGTCGAGACGGTGTTCGTCACGGAACTGATCCCCCGCATCGACCGGACGTTGCGGACCATCCCGGACCGGGGAGGACGGATCCTGGAGGGCTTCAGCATGGGTGGGTACGGGGCCGCCAGGATCGGATTCCGGCATCCGCATCTGTTCGGCGGAGTGTCGATCCTCGCCGCCGGTCCGCTCGATCCTGAATTCGAAGGCCCGCGCGCCACCGGCAATCCGCTGCGCACCCAGATCCTGGCCGATGTCTGCGATGGCGACATGAGCTGTTTCAGGGCGGGACACCCCTGGACCATCGCGGCGTCGAACGCGGCGGTGTTGCGCCGGTCCGGGATCGTGATCAGACAGGCGGTCGGATCGCGCGACTTGTCGCTGGCCCTGAACCGCAGGTTTCACGAGCATCTGGTCTCCCTCGGCATCGCGCATGAATTCACGGTCGTGGATGGAGTGGGGCACGACACCCGCGAGCTCATGTCGGGTCTCGCCAACGCGGAGTTCTATCGCCAGGCGCTCGGCTGGGGTTCGGGCACGAACCGGCCGCCGTTCGGGCCGCCTGGAGGAGCGCCGCATTAGTCCGCGCGCGTCAAGGGGAACGTGCCCATGGCGCGTTGCGCCGCCGCTGGCGTCCGGGATGCTCGACCCGTCGCGAGCTTGCGGTTGCCTGCGCCCGCCGCATGAGGCTTTGGTCCCCGGGCGAGTCGACGTGCCGGTTTCCGTGGCCGTTGCCGGGTTTCATGAGCACCCGGCAGGGTTCCCCGCTGGCGCGCATGTGGTGCCGAGGCCGCCGGAGTCGCGCTTTCACACTGCGCGTTGGCTGGTCGACGCGGCGCGCCGTGGTGCAGTCCGACGTGCGACACGCCAGTGACGGGGGGGCCATGCAATCGACGATCCTGACGCTCCTCGCCTGCGTCGCATGGGTTGTGCCGGCGGTGGCGGCCCCGGCTTCCCTGGAATTGCGCTTCGACCTCGGAGGCGTCCAGCGGCGTGCCGTTCTCGTCAACGAAGGTAGCAAGCAGAACCCCCGACCCGCGGTGCTGGTGCTGCATGGCGGCGGCGGAAGTGCCGAGGATCAGCGCAGACGAACCGGCTTCGACGCGGTCGCCTTCGCCGAG
>JBILUV010000114.1:0-10569 GCA_044370825.1 Burkholderiales bacterium
GTGCTGCTGGCGATTGTCTCGTCGCTCCGCAACCGGGCCCTGCCCGAGAAGCTGGTCGTGTTCGGCGAGGTCGGGCTGGCTGGCGAGGTGCGGCCGGTGCAGCGCGGCCAGGAGCGGCTGCGCGAGGCCGCCAAGCTCGGGTTCACCCGTGCCATCGTGCCCAAAGCCAACCGTCCGAAGACGTCGATTCCCGGGCTCGAGGTCACTGGCGTGGAGCGCATCGGCGACGCGGTGGACGCGATCCGAGAGGGCTGAGCCGCCCGGGCCGGCGCCTCGCGGCGTTTCCCCGATCCCAGGGTGGCGCCGGGTGCCGGAGCTTGCCCTATCATCCGCGCCTGCCGCCGGCGCAGGGCTCGGGCCCGCCGCCTCGGCGCATCCACAGCGTCACCCCGGAGCCGTCCACACCATGAGCCGCCCCAACCCGTATCGCGAGGGACTAGACCGCAACCCTGCCAATCACGTCGCTCTGTCGCCGGTGTCCTTCCTGGCGCGGGCCGCGGAGGTGTATCCGGACCGCGTGGCCGTCATCCACGGTCCCTGGCGGCTCACCTGGCGCGAGGTGGACGAGCGCTCGCGCCGGCTGGCCTCGGCGCTGGTCGGCCTCGGGGTGGGGGAGGGCGACACCGTGGCGGTGATGGCGGCCAACACGCCGCAGATGATCGAGGCCCACTTCGGGGTGCCGATGTGCGGTGCGGTGCTCAACGCGCTCAACACGCGGCTCGACCCGGCGGCCGTCGCCTTCATGCTCGACCACGGCGAGGCGCGGGTGCTGCTCACCGACCGCGAGTTCTCCGCCATCGTCGGCCCGGCGCTGGCGCAGTGCCGGCAGCGGCCGGTGGTGATCGACATCGACGACATCCTCTCGCCCTGCGGCGAGCGGCTCGGCGTCATGGACTACGAGGCCTTCCTGGCCGGCGGTGATCCGGGGTGGCGTCCGCCGGGGATTGCCGACGAGTGGGATGCCATCGCGCTGTCGTACACCTCCGGCACCACCGGCAACCCCAAGGGTGTGGTGACCCACCATCGGGGTGCCTACCTCAACGCCGTCGGCAACGCGGTCACGTGGGCCATGCCGCACTGTCCGGTGTACCTGTGGACCCTGCCGATGTTCCACTGCAATGGCTGGTGCTTCCCCTGGACCATCGCCCTGATGGCCGGTACCAACGTCTGCCTGAGGCGGGTCGATGCGAAGGCGATCTTCGACGCCATACGCGAGCACCGCGTCACCCACTACTGCGGAGCGCCCATCGTCCACAGCATGCTCATCAATGCACCGGAGCCGTGGCGCGAGGGCATCACCCACAAGGTCAGCGGCCTGGTGGCCGCGGCCTCGCCGCCGGCCTCGATGATCGAAGGCATGGAGCGCATGGGCTTCGACATCACCCACGTCTACGGCCTGACCGAGGTGTACGGCCCGGCGTCGGTGTGCGCCAAGCAGCCGGAGTGGGAGCAGCTGAGCCTCGAGCAGCGCGTGGAGCGCAACGGGCGCCAGGGTGTGCGCTACCCGATGCAGGAAGGCATGGACGTGCTCGACCCCGACACCATGCAGCCGGTGCCGCGCGACGGCGAGACCATGGGCGAGATCATGTTCCGCGGCAACATCACCATGAAGGGCTACCTCAGGAATCCGAAGGCCACCGAGGAGGCCTTCGCCGGCGGCTGGTATCACACCGGCGATCTGGCGGTGATTTATCCGGACGGCTACGTGAAGATCCGCGACCGTTCCAAGGACATCATCATCTCCGGCGGCGAGAACATCTCCTCCATCGAGGTCGAGGACGTGCTCTATCGGCATCCGGCCGTGATGGACGCGGCAGTGGTGGCGCGCCCGGACGAGAAGTGGGGCGAGACCCCCTGCGCCTTCGTCGCCCTGCGCGACGGTGCCAGCGTCACCGAGGCCGAATTGATCGCCTTCTGCCGCGAGCGTCTGGCGCACTACAAGGCCCCACGCAGCGTGGTGTTCGGGCCCATCCCCAAGACTTCGACCGGAAAGATCCAGAAGAATCTGTTGCGCGAGTCCCTGAGGCGCTGATGCAGCCGGTGCACCGCGCCCGCCGGGCGGGGCGGGGCGTGCGTGCCAGGTCATGTCGCGGATGGGGGGGCAAAAGGCAAGACCTGACCCCGTGGGGTTGCCAGGGGGCAAAAGGCAAGACCTGACCCCGTGGGGTTGCCAGGGGGCAAAAGGCAAGACCTGACCCCGTGGGGTTGACAAGACCTGACCCCGTGGGGTTGACAGCGGGGCTGGAGCGCTGTTAGCTTGCGGTTACTGATGAGCAAGCGCATAAGGCCCAGGCATCATGTTCTATCTGCCCACACTGCTTCGCTGGACCAGCCGGTCCGCTGTCTTCCTGATCTTCGCCGACGAGCGCGCGTTCTGCACCGAACGTTAGGGTCGTTCTCGCATCGGTCCCCTCTCCGGGACACGCACACCACACGCTGATTGTCAGGGCCGCCCCAGGCGAGCGAGGCGTTGCCACGCCCGCCACGCGCGGGCCGCCCGGTCTCAGCCGTCTCCACGGCACCGTGCCACGCACGGGACGGTGGCCGCGTTCGATCGGGGTTTCCCATGTTTCACTGGTGCATGCTGTTCGTCGCGATCGTGGCCGAGGTGCTCGGCACCATGACGCTCAGGCTCAGCGCCGATGTTGCGCCCGTCGCGGGTCACGTCGCGATGGTGGCGCTGATCGCCGCTTCCTTCTACTTCCTCGCCATCGCCGTGCGGCGGGTGCCCATGGGGGTCGCCTACGCGGTCTGGGAGGGCCTCGGTCTCGTCCTCATCACGGTGGTGTCGGCCTGGCTGTTCGACGACGCCCTCGGGCGACGGGAGTGGTCGGCCTTCGCCCTCATCCTTGCGGGTGTGTGGCTGCTGCAGCGCGCCGACGACACGGGCGCGCCTGCCGAGGGTGGACGCCCTCCGGTCGGGGCGGCGTCATGAACCGCCCGGAATGGATCCACCTCGCTTTCCTCGCCGGTGCCATCGCGCTCGAACTGGCCGCCGAAGTCTGTCTCAAGCAGTCCGACGGCTTCCGTCGCCGTGCCTGGGGGCTGTCGGGCCTGGCCCTGGTGGCGCTGGCGTTCGTCTGCCTCGGTCAGGCGGCGCGCGCCATCCCGCTGCCCGTGGCCTACGCCATCTGGGGCGCGGTCGGGCTGGTGCTGGTGGTACTGGCCGGGCGCCTGTTCTTCGGGCAGCGGCTGGGAGTCGGCGGCTGGGTCGGCATTGCGCTCGTGGGCGCGGGGGTGGTGGTGCTGCAGCTGGCGTGAAGGCGCGGGGCGGACGATGGCCTCGGGCGCCACGGGCGCTCACCGACACGGTCGTTGGCACCGGTCGGGTACCGCGGGACTGGCGGTTCTCCGGCTGTTGCACAGCCGCATGACTTGATGCATATCGGTTGCATTCATCGCTAAGGCCTCGCGTATCATCCGCAGGCGGCTGACGGGGTGCCGTCGCCCGCCTCAAACAACAATCGGGAGGATTCAAGATGAATTGGAGCAAGCTGTTGTCCCGCGTGGCGGGGGCGCTCTGCCTGTCCGCCGGGCTGCTCGCTGCCGCGGTGGCCCAGGCAGCGGATGTCAAGTCCGGGTACTTCACGACCAGCGACGGGGTGCGGTTGCACTACCTCGAGGCCGGGAAGGGCAAGCCGCTGGTCATGATCCCGGGCTGGTCACAGACCGCGGCGCAGTTCCGCGCCCAGCTCGACGGCCTGAGCGATCGCTACCGCGTGATCGCGCTCGACATGCGCGGCCATGGCGAATCTGACAAGCCGGGCCACGGCTACCGCATCCACCGCCTGTCGAAGGACGTGCACGAGTTCCTCGCGGCGCACAGCCTGGGCGACGTCACCCTGGCCGGTCACTCCATGGGCTGTTCGGTGATCTGGGGCTATTGGGAGCTGTTCGGCGGCGAGCGCGTGTCCGGCCTGCTGCTGATCGACCAGATGCCCATGATCACGGCCAACCCCGCGTGGTCGGAGCAGGAGAAGATCGACGCTGGCGCACTGCTGGACAAGGACTCGCTCTACGCCGTGCCCAACTCCATTGGCGGGGCCGATGGCATCAAGACCACGGAAGGGTTCGTGGGCGGGATGTTCACCAAGCAGTATCCGAAGGCCGAGGTGGACTGGGTGATCAAGGAGAACCTGAAGTTTCCCCGCGCCTACGCCGCACGGCTGCTGTTCGACCACGCCACCAACGACTGGCGCGACGTGATCCCGCGCATCAACGTGCCGACGCTGATCGTGGGCGGCAAGACCAGCCTGGTGGGCTGGCGCTCCCAGGAGTGGATGGGCACGCAGATCAAGGGATCGCGCGTGGTGATCTTCGAGGAGGCTGAAGGCGGGAACCACTTCATGTTCATGGAGAACCCGGCCAGGTTCAACAAGCTGGTGAAGGACTACTTCCGCTGATCCGCGCCCAACAACGCTCGGCCGCGGTGCCGGTTTCGTGACGGCGCCGCGGGAGAGCGCAGCGTGTGTACACCCTGATGTGCCTGCCTGCAGCGACCGGGCGTCTTGTCCTCGCGGCCGGCCGGTCCTTGTCCGAAGAGTCTTCGAGATAGTCCTTGCGGCGCACGCCAAGGATGAGTCGGCCGCGGTCCACGGTGCGCCGCCTGGAATGTCGCCTGTCCTCGGCCGCGCGCGTGCGGCGAAAATGGCGCCGTGAAGCAGGTTCCGGTCGTCATCCTCATGGTGTTCGGGGCGGGCTTCCCGCAAGCCTGGCCTCTGGTGATGGCAGGTATGCCGCCAGAGAGCTACTGCCAATCACGCGCATTCGCAACAGCGTCGCTCCCAACCACGGTGAATGGTGCTGCGCTCGACCTCCCTGCTCAGGAAGATGGCTCGCCGCATGTCGCCCCGGCTGCGATTCGGCCCGTTCGCGTGTGCCGCGGACCCAGCCGCCTCGATCTGCGCGCATCGCGCGGTGCCGCCGGCATCCACGTCTGACGCTCGCTGATTGTCGAGGGAAGTACGGATGGGCAGCCTGTGGGCGCGGCCGCTCTGACGGCGGCTGCGCCGCGGTTCACCGCTCGTTCAACGCGCCGACCGCTGGTGCAGTGGTGCTTGTCGCCTCGGCCGACGCTGCCTACCCTGCCGTGGTGTCGCCCCCGGGCGGGTGGCCTTCCCTCAACGCCAAGAGATCATCGATCATGTTTCGTCGCTCGCCGCTTCAAATCTTCGGTTCCCTGCTCTTCGCCACCCTTTCGTCCGATGCCGCACTGGCTCAGGTGGAGCCCAAAGGTCTTTACATCACGTTGTACGGCCAGTACAGCCGCATCGGCTCTTCGAGCCTGTCCGAGTCCGGCCCGCTGGGTGCCGGAAGCGGTCTTCGCGCCGAGTTCGGCAGTGGCACCGGGCTGGGAGGCGACATCGGCTGGCGCTATGGCAATGGGTGGGCGGCAGAGGTCGAGTGGAACTACCGGAGCCATTCGCTCGATGCCCTGCGGCAGGGGGGTACAACGCTCGCCCGGGACGGAGATTTCGCATCCAACATACTGTTGATCAACGGGTTGCGCCGCTTTCCCATTTCCGGCGCATGGACCCCGTACCTGGGCGCCGGTCTTGGATGGGTGCAGGAGATCGACTTCGACGTGACGCCGAGCGGGGGCGGGGCCCAGCGCAGTTACTCCGCCGATGGCAGGTTCGCATTTCAGCTCATGGCTGGCGTCGAGTACGCATTGACGCCGCAATGGCGTCTGACCGCCGACACGCGTTGGCTGCGCGCGGGGTCCGTGCAACTGGAGAATGAAGCCGGCAACAGAGGTGGACAGGCTGGGCCGCTGGACTACAACCCGTTATCGGTCCAGGTCGGCTTGCGTTACAGCTTCTGACGGCTCGGGAGGCTGGTACTGGGCGCCGTCTCCGAAGCGCGAGAGCACCTCTGCGCGTCGGCGACGGCTGACGGGCACCTGGTGCCCGTCGCTCATCAGGCACACCGCCCCGGTGGCCGTGCGGCGCACGCTGATCACGTGCCTGGAGGCCACCCACCAGGAGCGGTGCACCCGCAGACCCTGTGCCGCGCTCTCGGACTCCACGTCGGCCAGCGCGCCGAGGATCAAGGCGCAACCGCGTGGCGTCCAGACGCGCAGGTACTGCAGTTCGGAGGCAACGGCGATCACGTCGGTGCCTACCTCGGAGGGCAGGCGTTCGCACCAACTCGGTCGTGGCGAGGGCGATGGTGGGTCATCGGCGGTCGGCACATGGTCAGGGTATTCCGCGGACGCGGGCGCATCGACGCGGGACGCCGTTGCCGTCCCGGTAGGCGCAGGCGGATCGGCCAGGTCGACGGATGCACGCGGGCCGGTGTGCGTGGTCGCGGACCCGGCGGTAGGCTGCGGCGCGGGCACCGGTGGCCGCCCATGCAGCAGGGGCGGCACCAGCCAGTGAAGCCGGGGCAGGCAGATCAGCGCCCAGCTGGCCGTCACCGGGCCGACGGCATGGACGTATTCCTCGAGCAGGGGATTGCCGAACGTGATGCCGGCGAGGTCATCATCATCGTCATCGGGCAGAGCCGGATACCCGAGCCACTGCTCCATGAGCCCTTCGCCGATCAACCAGTAGACCGGGGCGAGTACGGCCGCGCCTAGAACGCCGGACAGCAGCACCAACACCCAACTAGATACGCGACTGGCGCCGTAACGGCGCGTCAGCGCGTACAGCACCACCTGCAGGACGATCAGTCCGGTCGAGATCTGCAGGGTCCAGAAAAGCAATCGGGCGCCGAACGGCGCAGCGAAGCCGACGTCCGGCTCCAGGGTCGTCATGAGCGCGATGAGCACCAGACCCGTGACCATCAGATAGCGGAGCATTCCTCCTGCGTTCCTGCCGCCGGGTCTCGGCGTACGGCTGGAGAAGGTGTCGTCGTCGGCAGAGCTCAAGCGTGGCGGGGGCGGGCGAATCGTTGCGGACACTCGACAGGGGCGCCAGTCACGCATCGTGGCCGGCGCACGCCTCGCTGATCATATGAACTCCGGTAGCCGTCATCAAGCCGTGCGGGCACAGGCTCGACGGCGCGTGCCAGACCCTCACGGTCATCCGATTCAGGGTCCGCTGTCCGCCGGATGGTGCGATGCCGCATGGACACGGATGAGACGTTCCTGGAGCGTTGGCACGGCACCCTCGCTGAATCTTGATGCACTGCGCTAAAATCGCGCGCTTCAGTCGCACACAACCACGGAAACTACGGAAACGCCGATGAAGATCCTCGTCCCGGTGAAGCGGGTGGTCGATTACAACGTGAAGGTCAGGGTGAAGGCGGACGGCTCGGGTGTCGAGACGGCCAACGTCAAGATGTCGATGAACCCGTTCGACGAGATCGCCGTCGAAGAGGCCGTTCGGCTCAAGGAAGCCGGCGTGGCCACCGAGATCGTGGCCGTGTCCATCGGTGTGGCCCAGTGCCAGGAGACACTGCGCACCGCCCTGGCCATCGGCGCCGACCGTGCCATCCACGTCGAGACCAGCCTCGAGACCCAGCCGCTGGGCGTGGCCAAGGCCCTGAAGGCGCTGGTCGACAAGGAGCAGCCCGGCCTCGTGATCCTCGGCAAGCAGGCCATCGACGACGATGCCAACCAGACCGGCCAGATGCTGGCGGCTCTGCTGGGCTGGTCCCAGGCCACCTTCGCTGGTCAAGGTGGAGGGTGGGAGCGCCACCGTCACCCGCGAGATCGACGGCGGGCTCGAGACCCTGTCGATCAAGCTGCCGGCGGTGATCACCACCGACCTGCGCCTGAACGAGCCGCGCTACGTGACGCTGCCCAACATCATGAAGGCGAAGAAGAAGCCGCTCGACACGGTCACCCCCGAGTCGCTCGGGGTGGACATGACCCCGCGGCTGAAGACGCTCAAGGTGGCCGAGCCCGCCAAGCGCGGCGCCGGCAGGCAGGTCGGCAGTGTCGCCGAACTGGTGGAAAAGCTGCGCAACGAAGCCAAGGTGATCTGACCATGACCATTCTCGTGATCGCGGAACACGACAACGCGACCCTCAAGGCGGCCGTTCTCAACACCGTCGCGGCCGCCGCGAAGATCGGCGGCGACATCCACGTGCTGGTGGCGGGCGAGGGCTGCGGCGCCGCGGCCCAGGCTGCGGCCGCCATCCCCGGCATCACCAAGGTGCGCGTGGCGGATGGCCCGGCCTATCGTGACGGCCTGGCGGAGAACGTCGCGGCGCTGGCGGTGAGTCTGGCGGGGGACTACAGCCACGTGCTGGCGCCGGCCACGGCCTTCGGCAAGAACATGCTGCCGCGGGTCGCCGCGCTGCTGGACGTGGCCCAGATCTCCGACATCGTGGCCGTGGAATCGGCCGACACCTTCGTGCGTCCCATCTATGCCGGCAACGCCATGGCCACCGTGCAGTCGGACGACCGCATCAAGGTGATCACGGTGCGCGCGACCGGCTTCGACGCGGTGCCCTCCAGCGGCGGCTCCGCCGCCACCGAGCCGGTGGCCGCACAGGCCGACGGCGGCCTGTCCACGCTGGTGGGGCAGGAGCTGACCAAGTCGGCCCGTCCCGAGCTCACGGCGGCGCGCATCATCGTCTCCGGCGGTCGTGGCATGGGCAACGGCGAGAACTTCGCCCTGCTCGAGGCCCTGGCCGACAAGCTGGGCGCCGCGGTCGGCGCCTCGCGCGCTGCCGTCGATGCCGGCTTCGTGCCCAACGACTACCAGGTGGGGCAGACTGGCAAGATCGTCGCGCCCGACCTCTACATTGCGGTGGGCATCTCCGGAGCCATCCAGCACCTTGCCGGCATGAAGGACAGCAAGGTGATCGTGGCCATCAACAAGGACGCCGAGGCCCCCATCACCCAGGTGGCCGACTACTGGCTGGTGGCCGACCTGTTCCAGGCGGTGCCTGAACTGACCCAGTCCCTGGGCTGACCCCGACGGAGACCCTCACATGTCCACCTACAACGCCCCGATCCGGGACATGCAGTTCGTGCTCAAGGAGCTGGTCGATCTCGAGGCCATCTCGCGCCTGCCGGGTTGCGAGGAGGTGTCGGCCGATCTGGTCGACGCCGTGCTCGAGGAGGCGGGGAAGTTCGCCGCCGGCATCCTCGATCCGCTCAACCGCCCGGGTGACAAGGTCGGCGCCAAGTGGTCCGAGCAGGGGGTCACCAGCGCCCCCGGCTTCAAGGAGGCCTACGAGCAGTTCGTCGCCGCGGGCTGGCCTGCGGTGGCTGGTGACCCGGCCTTCGGCGGCCAGGGCCTGCCGCACGTGCTGTCGCAGCAGTTGTCGGAGATGTGGAACGCGGCCTGCATGTCATTCTGCCTCTGCCCCATGCTCACCACCGGCGCCATGACGGCCATCCTGCGTCACGGCTCCGATGCGCAGCGGGCCACCTACGTGCCCAATCTGGTCTCGGGCAAGTGGTCGGGCACCATGAACCTGACCGAGCCCCAGGCCGGCTCCGACCTCTCCGCGGTGCGCACCCGCGCCGTGCCCCAGGGCGATCACTACCGCATCCACGGCACCAAGATCTACATCACCTGGGGTGAGCACGACATGGCCGAGAACATCGTCCATCTGGTGCTGGCGCGCACGCCGGACGCGCCCGAGGGCGTGAAGGGCATCTCGCTGTTCATCGTGCCGAAGTTCCTGGTCAACGCCGACGGCAGCCCGGGGGCGCGCAACGACGTGAAGTGCGTGTCGATCGAACACAAGCTCGGCATCCACGGCAGCCCGACCTGCGTCATGGCCTACGGCGATGGCGAGGGTGCGATCGGCTACCTGGTGGGCGAGGAGAACCGCGGCCTGGAGTACATGTTCACCATGATGAACTTCGCCCGGCTCGAGGTCGGCGTGGAGGGCATCGCCATCGCCGAGCGCGCCTATCAGCACGCCCTCGAGTACGCGCGTCAGCGCGTGCAGGGGCGCGAGGTCGGGGTCAAGAGCGGCGAGCGCGTGGCCATCATCCAGCACCCGGACGTGCGGCGCATGCTGATGGGCATGAAGGCCCACACCGAGGCGATGCGTGCCTTGGCCGCGGCTGCCGCGGAGGCTCTGGATCATGCGCTGTCCAACCCCGACACTGATGTGCGTCGCAGCGGGCAGGCGGTGTTCGACCTGCTCACGCCGGTGGTGAAGGGCTGGTGCACCGAGATGTCGGTGGAGGTGGCCTCCACCGGCGTGCAGATCCACGGCGGCATGGGTTTCGTCGAGGAGACCGGCGCCGCCCAGTACCTGCGTGATGCCCGCATCACTCCCATCTACGAGGGCACGACCGGCATCCAGGCCAACGACCTGGTGGGCCGCAAGCTCGCCTTCGAGAAGGGCATGACGGCCAGGGCGGTGATCGCGCGCATGAAGGCCTTCGACGCTGAACTCGCCGCCCATCCCGAGCACCCCGGCCTGTCGCTGATGCGCCGAAACCTGGCCGAGGGCATCGGTCACCTCGAGGCTGCCACCGACTGGCTGCTCGAGACCTACGCTGCCAATGCTCCCGCGGCGCTGGCCGGCGCGGTGCCCTACCTCAAGCTCTGGGGAGTGGTGGCAGGCGGCTGGCAGATGTGCCGCGCGGCCCTGGGGTCCAAGCGTCGGCGCGAGGCCGGTGCCGCCGACCACGACTGCTCTCGCGCCAAG